>CAZBPO010000281.1:0-4218 GCA_964493795.1 uncultured Flavobacteriaceae bacterium | reverse complement strand
CGGCGGCGAGAAGGAGACCGGCGGGGGCCGCGAGAGCGGTTCGGACAGCTGGAAAGCCTATATGCGGCGGCAAACTGCGACTGTGAATTACTCGAATGCGCTGCCGCTGGCGCAGGGCATAAAGTTCGACGCCGGCTGAACTTTTCGTGACTCGAAGCTGAACGGTTCGGCTAGCTTCGAGCGACGGAAACCCGCCCCTGTTTCGTTCATTGATCGAATGAATCGGGGCGCCTGGGGCGTTCCAGCCGGAGAGCGCGATGCGTCGATTTTATCTCTATTCCGCAGTGGCGGCGGTTGTTGTGGCCGGAGCGGTGTGGTTCTGGCCCTCGTCGAGCGCGGGCCAGGCGGCGTATCGGACCGAGGCGGTGACGCGCGGGGCCGTGGCGCAGACGATCTCGGCCAACGGCACGCTGAAGCCCGTGAAGGTTGTGAATGTCGGCGCCCAGATTTCCGGGCGTATTTCGGCGCTGCACGCGGATTTCAACGACGCGGTGACGGAAGGTCAGGTTCTGGCCGAACTGGACGACGCGCTGCTGAAAGCCCAGCTGGCCCAGAGCGAGGCCCAATTGGCCTCGGCCGAAGCCCAGCTCAAGCTGGCCGAAGTGAACGACCAGCGCGCCCGGAACCTTGCGAGCCGGGGAACCGGCGCGAAGGCGGAGGCCGATACCGCCGCCGCCAATCTGGGCATCGCGCAGTCGGCTGTCGGCGCGGCCCGCGCCCGGGTCGAGATCGACCGCGTGAACCTGTCCTATGCGGTGATCAAATCGCCCGTGGCGGGCGTCGTGATGTCGCGCGACGTCGATGTCGGGCAGACCGTGGCGGCGAGCCTGTCGGCCCCGCAGATCTACTCGATCGCGCAGGATCTGGCGAAGATGCAGATCGACACGACGGTGGCCGAAGCCGATGTCGGGGCGATCAAGGCCGACATGCCGGCGACGTTCCGGGTCGATGCCTATCCGGGGCGCAGCTTCACCGGCACGGTGAAGCAGGTGCGGCTCAATGCGACCACGGAATCGAACGTCGTTTCGTATAATGTCGTGATCGAGGTGGAGAACCCCGACCTGTCGCTGCTGCCCGGCATGACGGCCTATGTGC
Organism: uncultured Flavobacteriaceae bacterium; assembly: GCA_964493795.1. Classification (GTDB taxonomy): domain Bacteria; phylum Pseudomonadota; class Alphaproteobacteria; order Micropepsales; family Micropepsaceae; genus JADZAI01. The sequence continues at coordinate 3,123 of CAZBPO010000281.1, read as the reverse complement.
AGATCACCGTCGCCACCCAGGAAGACGTGCTGCGCGTCGCCAATGCGGCGCTGCGCTTCCGCCCCGCCGGCGTGGAGACGAGCGCTGCGCCGGCCGGCGGCGAGGCCGGAGGCGGCGAGCGTCGCCGCCAGCGCCAGGGCTCGGGTGGCGAGGGCGGAGAGCGTCCCAATCGCGGCGAAGGTGGCGAGGGCGGCGAGCGCGGCGAAAACCGTACCCCGCCGCGCGTGATCTATGTGCTGGAGAACGGTGAGCCGCGCGCGGTGCGGGTGTTCACCGGCATCAGCGACGGCAAGCTGACCGCCGTGACGCGCGGCGAACTGAAGGAAGGCGATCTGGTCATCATCGGCACCGCAGCGGCCAACGCGCCGGCCGCCACCACCGGCGGCGGGATGCGCGGCCCGAGGATGTTCTGATGTCGGGCGCTCTCATCCGGGTCCAGAATCTGCGCAAGTCATATGTTTCACCGGCGGGAACGGTGGAGGTGCTGCACGGGCTGGACTTCGAGATCGGCGCGGGCGAGTTCGTCGCCGTGATGGGGCCGTCGGGTTCCGGCAAGTCGACGATGATGAATATCCTGGGCTGCCTGGATACGGCGACGGCCGGCACGTTCGAGATGGCCGGCAAGGACACCTCGAAGATGTCGAGCGACCAGCTGGCGGGCCTGCGCAACGACGTGATCGGCTTCGTGTTCCAGGGCTTCAACCTGCTCCAGCGGACGACCATCGAGGACAATGTCGCGCTGCCGCTGGTCTATCGCAGCGCTGACAAGGCGACGCGGCGGGCGGCGGCCCGCGACATTCTGGCGAAGGTCGGGCTGGACGGATACGCGCTGTCGCGCCCGAACCAGATTTCGGGCGGCCAGCAGCAGCGCGTCGCCATCGCCCGCGCGCTGGTGGGCAAGCCCAAAATTCTTTTCGCCGACGAGCCGACCGGCAATCTGGATACCAAGACCAGCCATGAAATCATGGAGCTGTTCACGGGACTGAACAAGAAAGACGGCATCACGCTGGTGATCGTGACGCACGAGCCGGACATCGCGCAGTATGCCGACCGGCTGATCCGCCTGGTCGACGGGCTGATCGACTATGACGGCCCGGCGAAAGCCTATTTCCAGGAGCGCGCAGCATGATCGGTCCGATGCTCGCCGAGGCGTTCAGTGCGCTGAGCGCGAACCGCCTGCGTTCGATTCTGACCATGCTGGGCATGGTGATCGGCGTGGGCGCGGTGATCACCATGCTTTCGGTCGGCGAGGGCACCAAGGCGCAGGTGCAGGCGACGATCGAATCCATGGGATCGAACCTGTTCATCGTGCAGGCCGGCAGCGCGCAGTCCGGCGCGGTGCGGACCGGCGCCGGCGGCGCGCAGACCCTGACCGCCGCCGACGCGGAGGCGATCGCCGAACTGCCGAACGTCGTGGCGGCAGCCCCGGTCGCGCCGGGCGGCGCGCAGGTGATCGCGGCGGGCGGAAACTGGTCGACCCAGATCATGGGCACCACCGAAGACATGCTGACGGTGCGCGACTGGTCGCTGTCGAGCGGCTATCCGCTCTCGGATTCCGACGTGCGCAGCGCCGCCCGCGTGGCGCTGATCGGGCGCACCATCGTCACCAACCTGTTCGGAGAGGGCGAGGACCCGGTCGGGCAGATCATCCGCATCCGCAACCTGCCCTTCGTCGTGCAGGGCGTGCTGGCCGGCAAGGGGCAAAGCCTGGATGGCCGCGACCAGGACGATACGATCCTGGTTCCGGTGACGACGGCGCAGCGCCAGCTTTTCGCCGGCCGTTTCGGCGACACGGTGCGCTTCATCATGGTTCAGGCTTCCTCGCAGGAGGCGATGGACCGCGTGCAGGCGGACATGACCGCCCTGCTGCGCGACCGTCACCGGCTGAGCGAAGGCCAGGAAGACGATTTCCAGATCCGCAATCTGGCCGCGCTGGCCGACAGCGCGGCGCAGACCGCGCAGGTGATGACGCTGATGCTGGCGGCGATCGCCTCGATCTCGCTGATCGTGGGCGGGATCGGGATCATGAACATCATGCTGGTGAGCGTGACCGAACGCACCCGCGAGATCGGGATCAGAATGGCCATCGGCGCGCGCCAGCGCGACGTGCTGCTGCAATTCCTGCTTGAGGCGCTGATGCTGTCGCTGCTGGGCTGCCTGATCGGCGTGCTGCTGGGCGTGGGCGGGGCGCAGATGATCAAGCTGCTGGGCGGGCTGGACACGGTCGTGACGCCGGATTCGGTGATCCTGGCGTTCGCCGTCGCGACGGCGGTCGGCGTGTTCTTCGGCTATTACCCGGCCCGCAAGGCGGCGCGGCTGAAGCCGATCGAGGCGCTGCGATACCAATAGACGTGCCGTTTCGGGCGGCACGAAACTGGCAGCATTCCGGGTGAATTGACCCGGAATGATACGATGCACAGCAAACGTCCGACGATGCGCTTCGCCGAAAGCCGCCGAATCCGGCCCGCCGCCGAGCCGCAGCCCATGTTTCCGCTGGTCTGCGGCATGGCCGTGACCGCTCTGGTGACGTTGGGCATCGACGGCCATCCGGCGCTGGCCACGTTCATCGGCGTGCTGGCGGGCGCGGCGGCCGTATTCGGCTGCACGATGGCGATGAAGAAGCTGGGCTGAAACGCGGCGGCTTTTACGCCTCGGCGGTCACTGTCCGCAGCGCTTCTTCAAGCTCCATGAAGCTCGGCTGGTGGTTGGTCGGCACGCTGCCGCGTCCGATCTCGACCGAAACCTGCGCGGAATTGCCGTGCAGATGCGCGACCAGAATGTCGCGGATCACGTGATAGAACAGCGCCTCTTCGTCGTAGCAGGCCTTGAGGCGCGAGGCGAACGGGCCGACGAAACCGTAGGCCAGAAACACGCCGAGGAAGGTGCCGACGAGCGCGCCGCCGATCATCTTGCCCAGAACCTCGGGCGGTTCGGTGATCGCGCCCATCGTCTTGATGATGCCGAGCACCGCCGCGACGATGCCGAGCGCCGGCAGGCCGTCGGCCAGAGACTGCATCGAGTGCGCCGGCGCGGAGGGTTCCGTCCGGAATTGCCTCAGTGCACTGAAGCCGTTGGGACATTACATCCAGGTGGGGCACTTTGGCCGCGACCTGCGTATGCCCT
>CAZBPO010000280.1:3616-4275 GCA_964493795.1 uncultured Flavobacteriaceae bacterium | reverse complement strand
CTTCGACGAAGAGGCCAATATCCGATGGGCGCGCGATCTGGAGCGCGCAGGCGTTCAGGTTGTGTTCGGGTTCATCGAGCTGAAGACCCACGCCAAGCTGTCTCTGGTGGCGCGCCGCGAGGGCGGCAGCCTGCGCACCTACATCCATATCGGCACCGGAAACTACCACCCGCAGACCGCGCGGGTTTACACCGATATCTCGCTGTTCTCCTGCGATCCGGCGCTGGGCCGCGATGCCGGCCAGATCTTCAACTTCATCACCGGCTATGCCGAGCCGGGGAGTCTCGAGAAGATCGCGGTCGCGCCGCTGACGCTGAAGAAGCGCGTCCTGCAGAATATCGAGGCCGAAATCGGCCACGCCAAAGCCGGTCGTCCGGCCGCGATCTGGATCAAGATGAACTCGCTGGTCGAGCCGACCGTCATCGACGCGCTTTATCGCGCCAGTCAGGCCGGCGTGAAGATCGCGCTGGTCGTGCGCGGCATATGCTGCCTGCGGCCCGGCGTGCCGGGCCTGTCGGACAACATCACCGTGAAATCGATCGTCGGCCGCTTTCTTGAGCATGGACGTATCGTGTGCTTCGGCGCGGGCCACGGCCTGCCTTCGCCCAAGGCGCTGGTCTATATCTCCTCGGCCGATTGGATGCCGCGCAATCTCGACC
>CAZBPO010000280.1:0-3606 GCA_964493795.1 uncultured Flavobacteriaceae bacterium | reverse complement strand
CGACCGCCGTGTCGAGATTCTGGCGCCGGTCGAGAACCCCACCGTCCATCAGCAGATTCTCGACCAGATCATGGTCGCGAACATGAAGGACGAGGCGCAGAGCTGGTTCCTGAAGCCCGATGGCTCGTATGCGCGCGCCCCGAACGCGGAAGCGTCCGAAGCGTTCAGCGCGCATCAGTATTTCATGACCAACCCCAGCCTCTCGGGCCGGGGCAAGTCGCTCAAGATTTCGACGCCGCCCAGCGTGCCGATCGGGCGCAAGCGGGGACACTGACGCAAGGCGAATACGCGGCTATCGACGCCCGCCTGAATCGGGTAGGGCGTAGCCATGCTCGCCGTCATCGACATTGGCTCGAACTCCGTCCGCCTCGTCGTCTTCGAGGGGGCGACCCGCAACCCCGTCACGCTGTTCAACGAAAAGGCCATCTGCGCGATCGGCCGCAACATGGTCTCGACCGGCAAGCTGGACGCGGCCGGCATGCAACTGGCTCTCGCCACGCTGCGCCGTTTCCACGCGATCGTCGACGGCATGGGGGTGAAGAAGGTGCATGTCGTCGCCACGGCGGCGGCGCGCGACGCCCGCAACGGCCCCGATTTCGTCCGGCGCGCGCAGGCCGCCTGCGGGCACAAGGTGCGGGTGCTCACCGGGCCGGAAGAGGCCGAACTGGCGGCGCTGGGCGTGCTGTGCGGCCTGCCCGACGCCGACGGGCTGGTGGGCGATCTCGGTGGCGGCAGTCTTGAACTGACGGCAGTGAAGGCCGGCGCGCTGGGCAAGGGCGTCACGTTGCCGTTCGGTCCGTTGCGTCTCATCGACGCCGCGCGCGGCAGGCTCGACCGGGCCGGGCGGCTGGTCGATCAGGCGCTGGAGGCGATGCCGGGCATCGACAGCTTCGCGGGCCGCGATCTCTACGCAGTCGGCGGCGTCTGGCGGAACATCGCGCGCCTGCATATGGCGCGCACCGGGTATCCGCTGAATGTCCTGCATGGCTATGAAATGACCCGGCCGGAGGTGCTGCGCATCGCCGAGTTCGTCATGAGCCAGAGCCAGCGCACGCTTGAGCGCATGGCCGGCGTGCCCAAACGCCGTGCGGAGTCCCTGCCGTTCGGCGCTCTCGTTCTCGACCGCGTGATGCGGCGGGCCCAGCTCGACCGCGTCATCGTCTCCGGCTATGGCGTGCGCGAAGGCGTGCTGTTCAAGACATTGCCGGGCAAGCTGCGCGCCGCCGACCCGCTGCTCGCCGCCGCCGGCGACACGGCCGAGCGTTTCGGCCGCCGCAGCGCCCAGGTGGACGAGATCGACGCCTTCACCGCGCCGCTGTTCGCGGACGAATCCGACGAACTGCGCCGTCAGCGTCTCGCCGCATGCATGCTGTCCGACAGCGCCTGGCGGCAGCACCCCGATTACCGCGCCGAGCTTTCGTTCAACTATCTGATGCAGGCGCAGATCGCCGGCATCCGGCACCGGGCGCGTTCGTATCTGGCGCTCACGCTATGGCATCGCTATGGCGGCGACGCCCAGAGCCACATCATCGCGCCGATCGAGCGCCTCGCGGGCCTCGAGATCGCGCTGCGGGCGGAACGGATGGGCCGCGCCTTGCGCCTCGCCTATGTTCTGGCCGGCTCGGCGAGGGGGCTGGGCAGCGACTACACGCTCAAGCTCGAAGCGCATGAACTCGTGCTGCGGATATCGCGCCGGCGCGTCGATATACGCGGCGAGACCGTCGAGAAACGTCTTGAAGATCTGGCGACCTCGTTCGCGCGCGAGGCGCGCATCGTGATCCGGCGCTAGGCTAGAGCCTGCGCCGCGACCGGCTCAGCCTTCAGCTTGCCGTCTTCGATCTTCAGCGCCAGACGCCCTGCTTTCAACTCGAGCGCCGCCTCGCCGAACACGTCGCGCCTCCAGCCATGCATGGCCGGCACGTCGGGCGTGGCATAGGCGGCGATGCGCTCCACATCCGTCGCATTGGCGATCAGGCGCGGCGCGACTTCCGCCGCGTCGGCCTTCAGCTTGAGCAGCAATTTCAGGGCGTCGACCAGGCTGGCGTCGACTTCGGGCAGGCGTTCGCCGCGTTCGATCTGCGGCACCTGATCGGCGGGCAGGGCGATGCCCTCGGCGATCGCCTCCAGGATCGCTGCGCCGTTGCGCGACTGGGCGAAGCCGCGCGGGATCGAGCGCAGGCCGTCAAGTTCGGCGACCGAGCGCGGCGCATTGCTGGCGACGTCGAGAACGGCGTCGTCCTTCAGGATGCGCTGGCGCGGCACGTCGCGCGTCTGGGCCTCGCGTTCGCGCCAGGCAGCCAGCGTTTTCAGAACGGCCAGAAACTTGCGCGAGCCCGAGCGGACCTTGAGCCGCCGCCAGGCCTCGTCGGGCGAGGTGGCGTAGGTGGCCGGGTCGGTCAGCACCGCCATTTCCTCGGCGATCCAGCTCTCGCGTCCGCCGGAGACGATCTTCTCGGCCAGCGCCCGGTAGGCGTCGCGCAGATGAGTCACGTCGCCCAGCGCATAGACGAGCTGTTTTTCGCTGAGCGGCCGCCGGCTCCAGTCGGTGAAGCGCGACGATTTGTCGATCGCATGCCCGGTCGTCTCGCGCACCAGGTTCTCATACGAAATGGATTCGCCTAGGCCGCACACCATGCCCGCCACCTGGGTGTCGAACAGCGCCCGCGGGGTGCGGCCCGACAGGTGGAAGAATATCTCGACGTCCTGACGCGCGGCGTGGAACACCTTCACGATGTCGCCCCGGTCCAGCAGGGCGACGAAAGGCGCGAGGTCCAGTCCCGGCGCCAGCGGATCGACCAGATAGCCGCCGTCCTCGTCCGCGCCGGCGAACTGCAACAGGCAGAGCTTGGGCCAGTAGGTCGATTCCCGCATGAACTCGGTATCGACGGTGACGAAATCGCCGCCCGAGACCCGGTTTACCGCCGCATTCAGCTCGTCTGTCGTCGCGATCAGCTTCATCGGCGCTCCGTGTCCAGCGCCGCCGTGGCCGTGCCGGCCGAAGGGCGCTCAAAGGGGTGAACAGAGCGTGCTTGACGCTCCGGAGGGGAAGGGCCACAAACCCGCGCCCGCGGCAAGCGATTTGATGGATTTCTCCCGATGCACGCCTACCGAACCCATAACTGCGGCCAGCTCCGTGCGGAAAACGCCGGGCAAACCGTGCGGATTTCCGGTTGGGTGCATCGCCGCCGCGACCATGGCGGGCTGGTGTTCCTCGACCTGCGCGACCATTATGGCATGACGCAATGCGTCATCGAGCCGGACAGCGCCGCCTTCGCGCTGGCCGATTCGGCCCGCTCGGAGTGGGTTCTCACCATTACCGGCCCGGTCGTGATGCGCCCGAAGGAGACGGTGAACACCGGCCTGCCGACCGGCGAGATCGAAATCCGCATCGAGACCGTCGAAATCCAGTCCCGGGCCGAGGACCTGCCGGTCCAGGTGTTCGGCGATATCGAATACCCGGAAGAGACGCGGCTGAAATACCGCTTCATCGACCTGCGCCGCGACAAGCTGCACCGGAACATCATGCTACGCAGCCAGGTGATCGCCAGTCTGCGTCGTCGCATGATCGACCAGGGCTTCACCGAGTTCCAGACGCCGATCCTGACG
>CAZBPO010000279.1:0-4297 GCA_964493795.1 uncultured Flavobacteriaceae bacterium | reverse complement strand
CCCGTGATAGCCCTTGCGGCCATTGACGGCGCGGTGGGGATAGCCCAGCGCCTGGATGGGGTCGTGCGGGAAGAGCGGGTCGTCGACCTTGGTTTCCTGAAGGCAGATGACGTCGGGCTGCGCCTCGGCCACCAGCCGGGCCAGCAGCGGCATGCGCAGCCGGACGGAATTGATGTTCCAGGTGACGAGCTTCAGCGGCTTGGTCTTCGCGGGCATGATGTCGCTTAAGCGGGCCGCCCCGGGCGCGCAAGCCTTGCGGGGCGGCCGCGGTCCGGGCGGAGCTTAGCTGGCCCTTTCGATCAGCCATGCGGCGGCGCGTTTCTGGAAGAGGTCGCTGGGCGCGCCCTTCATCAGGTTGGGGAAGCTGTCGGCGAGGCTGGCGTGCGCCGTCATGGTGTGGTCGAGGCCGGGCACGACCTCGAAGCTCGCCGAGCCGGGGCGGCGGGCGTTGAGGATATAGGCGGCGAGCGCGTGGTCGTAGTCTTCGGCCACCCAGTCATATTCGCCGTGCAGCGCGAGGAGTTCGCCGTCATAGGCCTGCCAGCCGGCCGCGACGTTGGCGCGGTCGCATTCCTGGCCGAATTTCAGGCTGCGGCCGCCGATCGCGTCGAGGCTGCCGGCGCTGTCCTCGAAGGCCTTCAGATCGTCCGGCATCTTGGCGGCGATGGCGGCGCGGTCAAGACCATCGACGAAGGCGGCGGCGAACACCTTGCGCCACACGCGCAGCATCGGCTCGACCTCGGCGGCGGGCATGTTCTGAAGCACCATGCGGCGGCGGAAGGTGGCGATCATGTAGTCATACCAGGGCATCACCGCCGCACCCCAGGTGACGACGCCCTTGAAGCCGGCCTCTTCCGCGATCAGCGGAGCCTGGATGCCGCCCATCGAAATACCGGCTGCGAACAGGCGCGCCGGATCGACGCCCGGCCGTTGTTTCAAGGCCAGTGCGGCGGCGCGGAAGGCCTCGACCTCGATGTCGAAGCCGCCGCTCTGGCAGTCTTCGCCTTCGCTGTCGCCGACGCCTGGCTTTTCGACCTGATAGATCGCGAAGCCGGCGACGGTGAGCAGGCGATAGAGGTCGGCGATGGGCGCGATGCTGGTGGAGAAGGTCTCGTTGGTGATGCAGGGAATCCCCTGAACCATCATCAGCACGGGCGCCTTGCCGTCGCGGGTGAGCGCGTCGGAGGCCGGCGGCAGATACTCGGTCCGCACGCGAATGCCGGACGGCAGCGTCACGTGTCCGAGTTCGAAGGCGCGCCCGTCCAGCGCCGGCGTCGGCGCGGCCATCAGATGGGCCTCGACCTCAAGCGCCGCCTCGGCGCGACGGATGCCGAGCGGCACCGCAGATCCCGCCTTGCGGCGGGCCAGCGCCGCCACGACTTCCGACGGGTGGCCGACAGCCTTGCCATCGACGGCGACGAGAATGTCGCCTGCCTGCACCGTGTCGAGCGCGGGGTTCATCACCTCTTCCACCTTCACGCCGCCTTCCGCCGGGCTGAGCTTGACGCCCAGAACGCCCCGGCGCGGCAAGTCATCGGCGTATGCCACCCCGATCATATTCGCGATCAGCGCCGCCGTTGCGGCGCGCCCCAGCCATGTCCCCTTCATCTCCGGCCCCCTGATGCCCTTGCGCGGCGATATGCCGCCGGGGCCAAGCCTGCGCCGCCTTTCGCGAATGGCGAGACACGCCCGCGTGAGACGGGCGGTTCTCGCGCCGGTGTGATCCGCAGGCGCGCGAGCTATGAGGCTGGTGTCAGGTTCTGCGGTTGTGCCGGCCGCCGATGGCGGCGAAGACGAGGCCGGCGAGCGCGCCGGCCGCAGCCTGCAGGGCGATGCCGGTCAAGCCCGATGCGCCGTCGAGGACAGGCTGGTCGTAGAGAACGACCGCCACGATAGCGCATCCGACGGCGGCGAGCGCGCCGGCCGCCGCCGCGTAGAGCCAGAACGGACCGGCCGTCAGCCGGCGCACGAGCGCGGCGAGCGCCAGAGCGACAGCGAAGGCCGCTGCGAGCAACAGGCCGTATGGCGACATCGCCCAGGACAATTCGAAGACGAGCCAAATACGCGCGAGCGCACCCGGCGCGCCCTCCATACCGGCGATCACCAGGGTAGATGCCGCCGCGACGCACAGCAGCAACAGAAGGACCGAGGAGACGGCCCAGGCGATGAGCGCGCGCATCAGCGGGCCTCTCCGAATTCGACGCCCGGCGCGATTTCTATGTTCGAAAAGCGCGTGCGTTGCTGCGAATGGCTGTAAAGGGCGAAACGGCCGGGCACGAAATCGCCCTCGACGTCGATGACCACCGCGCCGTCGATGACGATCTGGACCCGCGTGGCGGCATAGCGGATTTCGGCCTTGTGGACCTTGCGTTGCGTCCAGCCGATCCCGTGCTCGCGACGCTCGAAGAGGATGGTGGCAGGCCCGCCGGGCTTCATCTCCAGGAAGTCGTCGGCGGCGTTGCGGATCGGGCCGTAAAAGCGCGCCAGACGGAATCCGGCGACGGCGTGATCGTCGGAGTCGTAGCGCGAGGTCTCGCTTTTCCAGTCGAACAGCAGAAAGTCGGCATCGCCGCCACCATCCTTCAGCGGGCCGCGATAGCCGAGCGCGAAGCCGATGAAATCGTTGTCGACCACCTCGTCCACGCCGATGTCGAGACGGATGGTGACGTCGATCAGATCGTCGGGCCCGACCAGGAAGGTCGGATCGCCGTCCGCCAGTTGAAGCGCCGTCCCGTCGTCGGGCGAGACTTCCCACCGCGCGTTGGTCCCGCCGGTGACGATGACCGGCGTCCAGCCGTCGAGATAGGTCGGCAGGGTGATGGCGGCGCGCGTGAGGCCGCCCATATTCGTGTGGCTTTCGGCATAGGCGCGGTCGCCGGTGGCGGCGACGTCGAACGTGCAGTCCTCCAGAGGGACGGTCTCGGTCAGCCCGGCGGCTTCGCAGACCGCGCGGGCGGCGTCGACGGCGTCGGGCTCAAGATCGGTCAGCGTGACGTAGCGGGCGGGATAGCCCGGACGGGCGAAGCTGGCGGTCGTCTGGCCGGGTTCATAGTCGAACAGCGACCCGGCATCGTCGACGCGCCAGCTTTCGCCGAACGCACCATAAATATCCGCCCTGGCGCTCCAGCGCCCGTCGACACCGGCCAGCGGCGCGCCGCCGCGGGGGCGGATATCGTTGGCCGGATCTCCGTCGAAATCGCCGAGCAGGCCCTGAAGGCGGCCGGCGAGCGCGGGCGGCGGCGACAGGGTGACGTCGATATAGCTGGACGTCGCGCGGATATCCGCCGCACCGCCCCCGTCCGGCCATTCGATGCGGTAGAGCGCCGCCGCCGCGCGTTCAACGCGGCCGCCGCCCGGCAGATCGATCACGGCGCCGACCTCAGGCTCGGCGATCTCGCCGTTGATGCGCAACGCAGGCGTCGGCCCGGCATAGAGTCCGACGCGATCGGTCCCTACGCGCAGGGCGACGGCGGTGTTGAAGGCGACGAACCGAGTGTCGCTGATGGGCTCCTGACGGGTCTGTACCTCGAATGCGCCATCGTCGCTGCGGGCCAGGACGAATTCGCCGGCGGCCTGGAAATCATAGGCGAGGCCATCGAAGGTGTAGATGTGCGGATCGGCCTTGCTGGCCCCGCCTTTGTCGCGCGGCGGTGGCGGTGGCGGGGGCGTCGGCGTTGGCGTTGGCTTGGGGCATTCGCTCATGGTCTCGCAGCCGACGCGCTGGCAGTAGACGCCGGCGGCCTGGCACTTGCGCAGGAAGAGCGGCTGGCAGACCGCGCCCAGCACCGGATGCATCCGGCAGCTCTGGCTGACGGTCAGCAGGCACTCGGTCTCATCCATCTTGCAGTTGAGCTTGCACTCCGCGATGCAGCTATCCAGATCGCCCGCGGCCGCCGGTGACGCGGTGGCGAGCAGCGCCGCGCAGATCAGCCCGGCGGCCAACGCGAGGCTGCGCCAGCCGCGAAATACTTGGTCCATACCCTTGGCGCTCCCGTCGATTGCCCGTCGCGGCGCAGGACAGGGTCCGCGCAGCTTTTCATACGGGACGGGTAGGGCGGCGGCCGCCGCGCCGCATCCCCCATTCTGGGTATGGAACGACCGGCACGCGAAAATGCACGCGAGCCGCACGCCTGACGTAACGTCAGTTGTAAGACCTGCAGGAATCTGCACCGGGAGAAGAAAATGGAGCGGGCGAGGCGATTCGAACGCCCGACCCCAACCTTGGCAAGGTTGTGCTCTACCCCTGAGCTACGCCCGCGCTCCTCGGGACTTCCACCGTTCGGCGGCGGCCCCGAAA
>CAZBPO010000278.1:0-4300 GCA_964493795.1 uncultured Flavobacteriaceae bacterium | reverse complement strand
CTACCCCGCCGCCGTCACACCCGGCCAGAAGGCATCCGCGCCGGCCGCGGCAATCTGACGGCCCAGCCGTTCCGACCACCAGCCCGCCGTGCCGAACTCGGCGCGCCAGCTCCACAGACGCCGCGTGAAGTAGTGCAGTCTATGCTCGTCGGTGAAGCCGATCGCGCCATGCGTCTGGTGCGCGATGCTCGCCGCCGCCGTCGCCGCCTCGCCGGTGCGGATTTTCGCCACCGCCGCCTCGAACCGGATGACTTCGGCATCTCCGCCGCTCTCCGCGATCCGCTCGAACGCCGCATCGACCGCCCGCGTCGCCGCCGCCGAATGCCCAGCCAGGATCGCCAGCTGGTGCTGGATCGCCTGGAACGACCCGATGGGCTTGCCGAACTGCTGGCGCTCCTTGGCGTATTGCACCGTCATGTCCAGCACCGCCTCGATCGCCCCGGCCATCTGCGCGGCGCGCATCAGCGCCCCGCAGGCCATCGCGATATCGGCGTCCAACGGCCCGCTCGCCGCCGGCGCGACCGACACGAAAACCTGCGAATCGCGCGGTTCGCGGCCGATGCTGCGGTCGTTCTGCGTCTTGCCGTCCAGCGGCACGACCACCAGCTGGCTCAGCAGCATCAACGCCGCGTGCCCGGCGACCCGCCCCCAGGGCAGATGCGTCGCCCGTCCGGTGACATTGCCGGCATCGGCCAGCGTCAGCTCGGCATTGGCCGGCGCGGTGAAGGTCAGCGCTCCCGGCACGGGCTCAAGCCCGGCGCGCGCGATCAGCGCCCCGGCCATCAGCGTCTCGGGCAGCGGCGCGGGCAGCACGTGCCGGCCACAGGCTTTCAGCACCACGCAGGCGTCCCGCCAGGGATCGTCCGATGCGCCTGCGAAAATCTGCTCGAACCCCATCTGCTCGATCGAGCGCCACACTTCGTGCGCGTCCTCGCCCGCCTCGATCTGGCGCAACAGCGCCGGCTCGGCGAACCCGGCGAACAGCTTGTTCGCGCTCTCCTCAAGAATTTTCCGGCTCTCGTCCATGGCGCTCACCTCAGCCCCAGCCCGCGCGCGATGATGCCGCGCAGCACTTCGCGCGTGCCGCCGCGCAGACTGAATGACGGCGTTATCATGGTCAGCTCGGCCAGCACGCGCGCGAAATCGTCGGCGTGATCCAGCGTCGGCTCGGCCTCGACCAGAAGCTGCACGATCTCGGGGATGTCCTGCTCGAACACCGCACCGACATCCTTCACCACGCTCGCCTCCAGCGCCGGGTCCTCGCCGCGCGCCAGCATCCCGGCGACCGACAGCGACATGCGCCGCAGCGTCACCAGATGCGCGGTCAGCCGGCCCAGAGCCGCCGCCTGCCGCGGCCCCGGATCGCGCCCGATCCTGCCGATCAGCTCATGCACCAGCCGCAGCGACGACAAAAAACGTTCCGGGCCGCTGCGCTCATAGGCCAGCTCGGCCGTCACCTGCGCCCAGCCCTGCCCCTCGCCGCCGATCACCGCATCGGCGGGCAGGTCGACATCGACGAAGCTCACCTCGTTGAAGTGCCTGTGGCCGGTCAGGTCGGCGATCGGCCGCACCGTGATGCCCGGCGTCTTCATGTCGATCAGGAACTGGGTCAGCCCGCCATGCTTCGACTCGGTCGAGGTGCGGAACAGGCCGATCATGTAATGCGCCCGCTGCGCGCCCGAGGTCCAAAGCTTGGTCCCGTTCAGTCGCCAGCCATCGGCGGTGCGCTCGGCCCTGGCGCGCGTCGCCGCAAGGTCACTGCCCGAATCCGGCTCGCTCATGCCGATGCAGAAGAACAGCTCCGCCTTCGCGATCTTCGGCACGATGGCGCGCTTCTGCTCTTCGGTGCCGAATTTCAGGATCAGCGGCGCGCTCTGGCGATCGGCGATCCAGTGCGCCCCCACCGGCGCGCCGGCGGCCAGCAATTCCTCAAGCACCACATAGCGCTCAAGGAAGCTGCGCTCGTGCCCGCCATAGGCCTTCGACCAGGCCATGCCGACCCAGCCCTTCGCCGCCAGACGCTCCGAGAACGCCTCATCCGACCGGCTCCACGTGCCGGCCCGGATATAGGCCGGAAAGGCAGGCATCTCCTCCGCCAGAAACGCCCGCACCTCAGCCCGCAACTCTTCCGCGCCGGCGGGCAACACCGCCGGCTCAAACCGAAACGCCCCCATGTCTCCTCCAATGTCTTTGGAGAGACTCTAAAGCCGCCACCCGGCCCACACCATCCCTCCCCTTGCCTTCCCCTCTCCATCGCGAAGGCGATGGGGAGGGCAGGTTTGCGAAGCAAACCGGGAGGGGCAAAGCTACCCGCGGCGTTTGGTTTCCTCCGGCCGCGCATGCCCCACGTTCAGCGCGATCCACTCCAGCACCCTGCGCACCTTTCCCACCGCGCGGTCGTCGCCCTTGCCGGGCGTCAGCGCGGTGATCGCGGATGCGCCCGCCACGAACGCCGTCGCCGCGTTAAGCCACGCGGGCAGCTCGTCGAAAAAGCGCGTCACCGCGCCGAACAGATTGTCGAACATCGTCATCTCCCATGAAAAAAGCGCCCCTCAGGGCGCCGGATACGCCGCACGCGGCAGCTCGAAATGCGGACCGTCTTTGAAACTCCGCCAGTCGCCACCCCAGACGAGCGGCACGTTCAGCTCCGCCGCCGCCTGCTTCATCGCCGCCGCGATGCGGTGATAGAGCGGCCAGTCCCAGGCGATCCGCCCGTTCACCAGCGCGCCGAGATCCACTGCGTGTCCCGTCAAATGGCGCGAATTCAGCGTCCGGCTCGCGCCCTCAGCCACCAGCACCCGCTGCCGCGCCAGGCTCCGCACGCCCTCCAGCACGCGAAAGTCCACGTCGCTGATGCGGATCGCCCGCTCCACCACGCGCTTCAGATCGCCATGCACGCCCTCAAGCCGCCCCCGCGAGGCGGCCCCCAACTGAAATCTCATCTGTCTCTCCTGATTGTTTGTCTTCCCCTCACAGCCTTCCCTCTCCATCGCGAAGGCGATGGGGAGGGCAGGTTTGCGAAGCAAACCGGGAGGGGGCCTGCCGCCCTCACACCGCCAATACCGCTTCGCCCCACACCCCCGCGCTGAAGCGCGGGCTCATCTGCGCCACCCGCACGCGCAGCGGCGACGGCGCATCCCCGCCCCAATCCGCCGCCTGCATCGCGGCGGTGTAGAGAAAGCCCGGCGTCTCCACCTCGACGCGCCGCACCGCCGCCACGCCGTCCATGATCTCGACGGCATACAGCTCGCGCTCCTCGCCCAGCGCGACCTCCAGCTCGCTCCACCGCCCGGCGTCGTCCCGCGCCCGCCGCACCCAGCCGATCGCGACATCGCCGCCCGCGCGCCGCGCCCTTAAGTGCACCGGCGAGAACGGCAACCGCCCCCGCGCCGCATACCCCGTCTCAAGCGCCGCAAAGCCCACATCGTCGGGCGAGGCCCCCGCCGGCCCCAGACGCAGCGTCCAGTGCGCCCCCTGCGCCTCCGCCCCGCCGGGCAGGCGCTGCACCGCCTCGTCCAGCAGCACGAAGCGCGCCCCGGCGGGCAGCATGTCCGCCATCGCGTGCTCGCTCCCCGCCAGCCCGCGCAGCAGACCCGACAGCCGCCACAGGCCGGGCCCGATCAGCTCGGCCTCCGCGAACTGGATCGCCTCCCACACACCGGGCGCGGTCTCCAGCGCCGCCCGGTTCGCCCCGTCCAGCACCGCCCGCTCGCCCGCCGCGTTCAACGTCCCGCCATAGAGCTGCACCTCCAGCACGCCGTGCCGGTTCCACATATGCGGACGCCCGGCGGCCAGCGGGCTCACCGTCTCGCCCAGCACCGCGCGGCGGTTCAGCTGCAACACCTCCGCATACGGACCATCGCTCGCGCCGGCCCGCAGCACGCTCGCCCGCCCCGGCCAGGGCTCGGCGAAGGCAGCGACCAGCAGCCCCTCCTCCGCCCCACCCGTCGCCAGCGCCGGCAAATCCATCAGCGCCACCAGAGGCGGCCCGAACACGCCCGGCGCATCGCCCGCCGCGCCCTCCAGCGCCGCCGTCACGCCGCCATAGATCGCGCGGTCCAGACGCCCCGCTTCGGCCAGCATCCGCCCCGCCTCTGCGATCCGCGTCAGGCGGAAATCGCGCGCCTGGCCATCGACGCTCAGCGACACCGCATCGCCCGGCTCCAGCCGCATCAGGCTCGGCGGCAAGGCGAAGCGCGCATCCTCGCGCGCGTTCCACGCCTCGCGCAGCGCGCGCGCCGCCGCCGCCTGCGCCTCGCCCCGTCCCAGCGACAGCGGCAGCTGGACCTGCGCCACCCGC
>CAZBPO010000277.1:0-4304 GCA_964493795.1 uncultured Flavobacteriaceae bacterium | reverse complement strand
CTTCATCGTCTTCGACGACGCCGATCTCGACGCCGCCGTGGCCGGGGCCATGGCCTCCAAATTCCGCAACATGGGCCAGACCTGCGTCTGCGCGAACCGCCTGCTGGTGCAGGAGGGCGTCTATGACGCCTTCGCCGAAAAGCTCACCGCCGCCGTCGCCGCGCTGAAAGTCGGTAACGGCCTGGACGACGGCGTCCAGCAGGGCCCGCTGGTCGAGGAAAAGGCCGCCCGCAAGGTGGAGGAACTGATCGCCGGCGCGCTGAAACAGGGCGCGCGCATCACCACCGGCGGCGGCCGCCACCCGCTCGGCCGCACCTTCTTCACCCCCACCGTGATGACCGAGGTGACGGCGGACATGCAGATCGCGTCGGAAGAAATCTTCGGCCCCGTCGCCACGCTGTTCCGCTTCAGGGACGAGGCCGAGGCGATCCGCATCGCCAATGACACGCCCTTCGGCCTCGCCTCGTATTTCTATGCGCGCGACATCGGCCGCGTCTGGCGCGTGGCCGAGGCGCTGGAATACGGCATCGTCGGCATCAACGAGGGCATCATCTCCACCGAGGTCGCCCCCTTCGGCGGCGTCAAGGAATCCGGCACCGGCCGCGAAGGCAGCAAATACGGCATCGAGGATTTCCTCGAACTCAAATACCTCGCCATGGGCGGCATCGGGACGTGAGGCCGCAGAACGACCACAAACTGTGACGACCGCGTCGTTGCCGCCGGACCGCAGCCGGCCTTAGCCTCGCCCAACAGCGGGGGCCGGCGATGAAGCTGACATTGCGCCTGATCGGCCTTGTCGGGCTGCTCATCTTCGTGCCGCTCTTCGCGGCCACCTTCGCCTCGCCGATCCATGTCGAGCGCGCCGCGCGCGGCTTCATCGAGAGCAAGATCGAAGACCATCTTCAGAATGTCCTCGGCATTGCGTCCGACAAGGCAGACGAAACATCGGTCGGGCGGCTGGCGGGGAAACTGGCTGACCGTCACAAGGAAAAGCTAGACGAGCTGAAAGACCGGCTCGCCTCCGGGCTGAACGAACGTATCGCGGCCGAGGTCGCGCGCATGCAGGACCTCAACTGCGAGTGCCGCGAGCTTCTGCGTCGCGGGCTGGACGCCGCCACGGCGGCCGGGATCGACGCCATCGAGGCCGCCGAGCCGCAATTGCGGCGTCTCATCGAAGGCAAATATGTCGAGCTGGTATCCGGCCTGATGCTGGATCTGCGCATCTTCGCCGGCACCAACGCCGTCGCCTTCCTGGCGCTCCTGATCCTCTCGCTGACGCGGCAGGACCGGATCCGGCACTTGTTCATCCCCGGCCTGCTGCTCGCCGGGGCGGCCACGATCGCCGCGCTGTTCTATCTCTTCGGCCAGAACTGGTTCTTCGCCGTTCTCTATTCGGATTTCATGGGCTGGGGCTACACGGCGTTCGTATTCGTCACTTACGGCTTTCTGGTCGACATCGCCGTGTTCAAGGCCACGCTGACGACACACATCCTGAGCGCGCTGGGGCTCGCGGTCACATCGGCCTGCTGACGGCAGGTTTCCCGCCTCCCTGCAACCTGTCGCCCTCCGCCGAATGGAGCATTCGCGCCCGGCACGGCGTCTGCTTATCTCGGCAGATCGTCGCAGCGACCTGCCGGAGATGCCCCGATGTCCTTCGCCTTCCGCACCATGCTGGCCGCACTCGGCCTCGCCGCCACGGCCGCCGCCAACGCGCCGCCGCCGCCCGACCCGATCCCCGCCATCGCCCCGGCCGCCATTCAGGCGGTGGCAGGCGACTACACGCTCAACGTCCGGGGCGGCGACACATCATGCCCGATCGTGCTCGGCCCCATGAACCGCGATGCGTTCGGCGCGGGCCGCGACGACTTTCAGGTCGGCTCGCCGCTGGCCGTCGATTGCATACGCGACGGAATTCCCCAGCTCGGCGGCATGCCGATCCTGTGGAATGTCGAGAAGGGCGGCGCGATCGCGCTCTATCTGGATGTCGAACCAAGGCGGCAGGCGGCGCTGTTCCTGCCCGCCCGCGACACGCCCGGCCTCTATATCGCAGACGTCGACGGCACGGCGCTTATCCTGCGCGCGGGTGGCGGAGCGAACTGACGCGCCCGGCGGCGTCCGGCGCATATGTCGCGGGCCGGCGGGCTTGCGCCGCGCCCGCGCCTCGGATTGCGTGCGCTCTCCAATCCGACCCGCAGGAGCGCCATGATCCGCCACGCCCTCGCCGCCGCCGCGTTTCTGGCCGCGCCGGCTTTCGCCGCCGACATCGACCCCGGCCCGATCCCCGGCCTGCGCCTTCTGGTCGACGGCCTGCCCGGCAGCGCCAATGATCTCGGCGCAGGCGGCCCCGCCCTCGACATCCGCCTGAACGGCGAAGCGGTGAAGCTGGAAGAGACCAAACTGTCCGACATCGCCGCCAGGCTCGGCGGCGACGTCAACATGACGGGCGAGGAAGACCGCTTCGCCTGGGTCTGCTACGCCGCGCCGGATGCCGCCACCGGCGGCACGACTCTGGTCTGGTTCTATGCCGTCGACTCGTCGGCGGCGCTCGTCTCCGGCCTCGCGGTCGAGTTCGCGCCCGACGAATACCCCGAAGCCTGCACCCGCCTCGAAGCCCCGCTGGCCCTCGCCACCGGCCTGCCGGGCCTCGGCGCGTCGGCCGCCGATCTCGAGGCCGGCTTCGGGGCGGCCAAGGCCGACAGCGGCGCGCCCGGCCTCACGGCCTATATTTTCGGCGCCGAGCCGTTCGTCGAAGGCTTCGTCAGCCGGATCGAGGTGAAATACATCCTCGCCGACGACAAGGTCGTCGCCCACAGCCTGCTCACCATCGTCGAGCCGCAATAGCGCCCACAACGCAGACGGGCGGCCGCGCGAACTGTGTCGCCCCGGCCGCCCGCTTTCTCCGCGCCCGACGGCGCGCTGTGTTTGATCCGCCGCTTACTCGGCCGGAGCGCAGACTTCCAGAACCTTGATCATGCGCTGATCGGCGAGATCCAGCCACGCACTCACCTCATCTGCGGTCATGCCCAGCAATTTTGCGATTTCGGCCTCTTTGTCGCGGTGCAGGCGCGCATCCATGATCGCGTACATGCGTATGGCATCCACCGGCCCGAACTCGGTCTCGATGTTATCCACTATGCAGTTGCACAACCTGTCGGCTTCGCCTGCCGGCAATTCTCCCATCTCGACCTTGCAGGCCGCGAGGCCGTAGCCCTTCGCCGTGGTCGGCTGCGCTTTGGCGCTCGCGGCCCCGCCGAAAGCGAAAGCGGCAAGCGCCACGGTGATGATCAAACGTTTCATCTGAAAAATCTTTCTCTGGTAAGCGCGCCTCGATGAATGCCGGCGGCGTCAGTTTTCGGACAGAGGGCGTTGTGCAACGCGAAAAGGCGAAAATAAGTCACGCCGCGACAGGCCTTAGCAAAAATGTCGAAGGCCGGCGCTCTCCGCGCCGGCCTTCGGTTCAATTCACGGGCTTGGCTCAGGCCTTACTCGGCCGGAACGCAGGCTTCCTGCACCTTGTCCATGCGCTCGTCGGCGGCTTCGACCCACGCCTTGGCCTCGGCCTCGCTGACGCCCAGCAGCGCCGCGATCTCGGCCGTCTGGCCGGGGTTGAGGCCGGAAATCACGACCTTCAGCATCTCGTCGGCGTCGTCGCCGAATACGGTAACGATGTTATCGACCATGCAACCGCACAGCTTGGAGATGTCCTCGACCGGCGCGCCTTCCATTTCGGTCTTGCACGCCTCGACCGCCTTGGGCTTCAGCTCGTCGATCGACTCCTGGGCGTTCGCAGCCCCGGCGAGGGCGAAAGCGGCCAGCGCCGCGGTCATCATCAAACGCTTCATTGGCAGGGAGTCTTTCTCTGGTAGCGCGCCTGGATGAATTCCGGCGGCGAACCCATCGGGTACAGGCCTTTTCACGCAACCGAAAGGCGAAAATGTGTCGCGCCTCGTTGCCCCGGCGGATTCCATGTGAGACAGGGTGCCCGCCAGAAACCCGGTGCCGTTCCATGATTCCTCGCTATGCCCGCCCCCAGATGACCGCCATCTGGAGCCCCGAGTCCAAGTTCCGCATCTGGTTCGAGATCGAGGCCTATGCCTGCGAGGCGCTGGCCGGGCTGGGCGTGATCCCGGCTCAGGCCGCCCGCACCATCCGTGAAAAGGGCGACGCCGCCGTGTTCGACGTGGCGAAGATCGACGCCATCGAGCGCGAGGTGAAGCACGACGTCATCGCCTTCCTCACGCACCTGGCCGAGTTCATCGGCCCCGACAGCCGTTTCGTGCATCAGGGCATGACCTCGTCCGACG
>CAZBPO010000276.1:0-4321 GCA_964493795.1 uncultured Flavobacteriaceae bacterium | reverse complement strand
GTTGATCAGGAACTCGCCGTAGAGCGCGTTCTCGCCGGTCGAGGGGTTGCGCGTGAAGGCGACGCCGGTGGCCGAGGTTTCGCCCATATTGCCGAACACCATGGCCTGCACATTGACCGCAGTGCCCCAGGCTTCGGGGATGGCGTGCAGGCGGCGATAGGTGATCGCGCGCTGGTTCATCCACGAGGCGAAGACCGCGCCGATGGCGCCCCAGAGCTGGGCCTCGGGGTCTTGCGGGAAGGGCTTGCCGGTCTTCTGCTGGACCAGCGCCTTGTACTGGCCGACGAGCGCCTTGAAGTCGGCGGCGTCGAGATCGGCGTCGGTATCGACGCCTTTTTCTTCCTTGGCGGTTTCGAGCAGTTCCTCGAAATGGTCGTGGCCGACTTCGAGCACCACGTCGGAATACATGGTGATGAAGCGGGGATAGCTGTCCCACGCGAAGCGGTCATTGCCGCTGAGCCTGGCGAGGCCCGAAACGGTGTCGTCGTTGAGGCCCAGATTGAGGACGGTGTCCATCATGCCGGGCATCGAGGCGCGCGCGCCGGAACGCACCGAGACGAGCAGCGGATCGGCGGCGTCGCCGAACTTCTTGCCGAGACCCTGCGAGAGCTGGGCGAGGGCGGCTTCGACCTGGGCCTTCAGCTCGCCCGGATAAGCGTTTCCGTTGGCGTAATAGTAGGTGCAGACTTCTGTGGTGATCGTGAAGCCGGGCGGCACGGGCAGCCCGAGATTGCACATTTCAGCCAGGTTCGCTCCCTTGCCGCCCAGAAGATTGCGCAACTCCGCGCCGCCTTCCGCGCCCTCGGGACCGAAGCTCAGAACCCACTTCGTCATAGACGGTCACCCGCTCTTTTTGTGCAGTGCAAGAACGCGCCCTTATAACGCCTGAGACCGCATGCTCAATGGCGGATTTTGGCAGGAATTCAGTCTTCCTTGCCGCTGCGCTTGGGGAAGATGCGGCAGGCGGCGGCGGCGATGTTGCCGAGCCGGTACATACGCTGCGAGGCCACCGCTGCGCCCGCCACCTCGCCGGCGATCTTGGCGGCGAAGGGGTTGGTGAGAATGGCGTGGCTGAGCATGCCGCCCGCGATGTCGGCGGCGGCGACCAGCGAGGCGCTGCTCATCGTGCGGCGCAGCAGCTCCCATGTCGCAAGGCCGTGGGGGCGCAGGCCATAGGCCCGGGCGATCTGGCGCACCAGCCTGACGCCGCGCACCGAAAAGAGCAGGGCGTCGATCGAGGCGCTGGGCGACATGGCCGAAAGGCCGAACGACTGGGCGGCGGCGGCGCGCACGGTCTGGGCGGCGCGCTTGTCGAGCACCGGCAGCACGGTCTTTTCCAGCGCGTTCCGGACGCTCTCGACCGAGTTCGCGCCGCGCACCGCTTCGCGCGCATCGCCGACCGGCACGCCATTGCCGCGCAGCAGGGCGATGTAGCTTTGGGCGGCGGCGCGGGCCTTGCCGATATCTTCCGCATCGTCAGCCAGGGCGTCCTGCCAGTCCTCGATGCGGCGGACCGCGAACAGCGCCGACAATTCGCGCCAGATCGCCCAGAGCAGCAGAAGCAGTCCCAGCGCCAGCACGCCCGCCGCCGCCCAGCCGAGCCAGGGGCGGCTTTCCACCATCGTGGCGATCCAGCCGACCGATTCCACGACGAAAAAGCCGATCAGCAGCACGAACAGGCCGGCCGCCACCAGCATGCCGGTGCCGAAAGCGGGTTCGTTGGCCTCGGGGCGCTGGACGAAGGTTTCCCATTCGTGGTCGATCCGCTCGGCCGGCGCGTCGATCTCGAGCAATTGGGGGCGGCGAGGGGCTTCGCTCATAGCCGGTCTCCGATCAGATAGTAGAGCGCGTCGTCGAGGGCGATGTGGGGCACGCCCGAGGTGCCGGATATGTCGAGCTTGGGCGGCTGGAAGACCGGCAGTTCAAAGAACGACCCGGCCCAGAAATCGCGGTCCGGCGGCTTCAGCGGCACTTCGCCGGGATAGAACTTGACCAGCTTGTCGCGCCCCATCGGCAGGCCGCGCACGACGGCGACGTCGCGCCCCTCGATGCGCGCCCGGTCATCCAGCGTGCAACGGACCGAGGCGAGGGCGGCGGTCTTCACCAGCGCGCGCTGGTCGCGCATCTGGTCGATATCGGCCCCCGCCATGCGGCCCAGCAGGATCTGCAGCGCGTCGCGCTGGCGCTCCGGCACATGGTCGGCCTTGGTGGCGGCGAACATGACCTTGGAGATGCCCCGCGCGAAGGGGTTGAGCAGGCCCCGGCCTCCGTAATTGTAGCTGTCGGCGAGGCGCTGGATGGCGAGGCGCGTGTCCTCGAACACGTCCGGGCCGCCATGCAGCGCGCCCAGAACGTCGACCAGCACGATCTGGCGGTCGAAGCGGCGGAAATGCCGGTCGAAGAAATGCGTGTTCATTTCCTGACGGTAGAGGTCGTAGCGTTTGCGGAAGAGCTCGGCCAGCGAGCCGGGCTTCAGCTGCGCGCCGGGCGACACCGGCAGGGGCGCGAACACCATCGCCTCGGTCTTGGGCCAAGGCGGCGCGCACAGGAAACCGCCCGGCTGGAGATAGCGCAGCCCCAGCCTGTCGCGGGCGTCGAAGAGATAGGCGAGATAGAGGTCATAGAGCCGCCGGGCGATGTCGGGATCGGCCGGCGCGTGGATGTCGATGCTGCGGAGATAGTCGAAGAAGGGCTTGGCCGGCTCGGCGCGCAGGCCCGTATCCATGCGCGCCAACGTCTCGGCCGACCAGGGCGCGAACTCTTCGGCCAGCATGGGCAGGTCGAGCAGCCATTCGCCGGGATAGTCGATGATCTCAAGCGTCGCTTCGCGGGTCTTGAGGAAATCCAGCCCGGCCGAGCGGCGGCGGCGCAGGACGAACTGGATCGCGATCTCGGCCAGGCTGGCCGTGCGCGGCGGCCAATGCGGTTCGGCGCTGGCGAGGGCGGCGAAATTGGTCTCGAAGGGAAAACGCGGCGCGCCATCGGTGGTGGCCCGCAAGGCGAGCTTTTTCAGCCGCTCGCCGATCGCGTGGTCGTCGAATTTCGGCAGCGCGCCCTTGCCGTCGGCCATCGCCAGAAGGTTCTGGACGGCCGAGGTGATGAAGACGGTCTTGCCCGCCCGGCTGAGGCCGGTGACGGCGAGGCGGATGGTTTCGGTGTTCACCGCCTCGTGCAGGGCGGCGGCGGCCTGACGGCGGGCCATCCGCCAGCCGCGTCTGAACTGGGTCCAGAAATCCTCGGGCTGATCGTTCAAGCGCGGCTTGTCCCCATGATGACGCGTTTTTAGAACGCTTTACGGCCCGGCGCACCCTCCCTATATCTCCGCGCCGAACCACGATTGACCGGAATCACACCCATGCGTGCCGAAATGCAGGCGGTTGCGAGCGACATCAGGAAGTCGCTTGAACTGCTGAGGAGGTCTCTTTGACTGGGATACAGCCCAGCGCCGCCTCGACGAACTGAACGCCAAGGCCGAAGACCCGTCTCTGTGGAACGATCCGCAGGCGGCCCAGAAGACCATGCGCGAGCGCAACCGTCTGGATGCGGCGGTCGCGGGCTATCAGAAACTCGAGCGCGACTTCAACGACTCGCTCGAACTGCTGGAGATGGCGGAAGCCGAGGACGACGACGCGATGGTCGCCGACGCCGAGGGCGCGCTGAAGGCGCTGCGCGATCAGGCCAGTGAGGAAGAGCTGAGCTCGCTGCTCTCGGGCGAGGCCGATGCCAACGACACCTATATCGAAATCAACGCGGGCGCAGGCGGCACCGAAAGCCAGGATTGGGCCGAAATGCTGCTGCGCATGTACACGCGCTGGGCGGCGCGGCGCGGCTATAAGACCGAGCTGATCGCCGAGAGCGAGGGCGAAACCGCAGGCATCAAGTCGGCCACGCTGCTGGTCAAGGGCGAGAACGCCTATGGCTGGGCCAAGACCGAAAGCGGCGTGCATCGTCTGGTGCGGATCAGCCCGTACGACTCGAACGCCCGCCGCCACACCAGCTTTTCCAGCGTGTGGGTCTATCCGGTGATCGACGACACGATCGAGGTCGATGTCAGCGAAGCGGATGTGCGAATCGACGTGTATCGTGCATCCGGCGCAGGCGGTCAGCACGTGAACAAGACTGAGTCTGCGGTGCGCATCGTGCACCTCGCCACTGGCATCACGGTGGCGTGCCAGAGCGAGCGCTCGCAGCACAAGAACAAGGCGGAAGCCTGGAAGATGCTGCGCGCGCGCCTGTATGAGGCCGAGCTGAAGAAGCGCGAGGCGCTGGCCGACGCCCAGAACGCGACCAAGACCGATATCGGCTGGGGCCACCAGATCCG
>CAZBPO010000275.1:2766-4358 GCA_964493795.1 uncultured Flavobacteriaceae bacterium | reverse complement strand
CCGGCACCACAACGACGTCGGCGCCGATCCCGACCAGTTCGCGCAGGATGTTCGACTTGATGCCGAAATCCAGCGCGACGACTTTGAACCTGGCCGCTCCATCGCGGGGGACGTAGCCGCCGTCCCACTGCCACGGCGCCTGGTCCCAGTCGTGGCTCTGCGGCGTGGTGACCTCCTTGGCGAGGTCCATGCCTTCCAGGCCGGGCCAGCCGCGCGCTTCGGCCAGCAGGGCGTCGATGTCGAATGCCCCTTGCGGATCGTGCGCGACTACGCCGTTCGGCATGCCGTTCTCGCGGATCATCCGGGCGAGCCGGCGCGTGTCGACGCCGGCCAGCCCCACGATGCCGCGCGCCGCCAGCCAGTCGGGCAGGGGCGTCGCGGCGCGGTAGTTCGAGGGCTCGGTCGGCCGCGCCTTGACCACGAGGCCGCGCACGGCGGTGGTTTTGGCTTCCATGTCGTCGGCATTGGCCCCGACATTGCCGATATGGGGGAAGGTGAAGCAGACGATCTGCCCGGCATAGGACGGGTCGGTCAGGATTTCCTGATAGCCTGTCATCGCCGTGTTGAAGCACACCTCGGCGACGGCCTTGCCGGCAGCGCCGAAACCTTCGCCGTAGAAGACTTCGCCCGACGCCAGCACCAGAACGCCGGTCGGCTTGCGTGAGAATCCCTCGCCCGCGGTCGAGGCGGGCGTTTTGGCGGCGGTGTCGCTCATCTTGGGTCTCCGGCCGCGTGCCGTCGCTGCGGAAAACCGCAGGCGCCGGGCGGGGCGGGTGGAATTTGGGGGTGTCTAGTCGTGCCCGGACCGGGCGTCAAGAAAATCGGCGGACAGCCTCAATACCCTGTGTAGCGGCCAGGGCGGTGGTTGAAGTAGAGGACCGCGCTGATCGCGACTGCGCTCAGCACCGACAAGCCGAAGGCCGCGGTCGACATCACGAAGGCGGCCACGCCGAGGATCGCGATATCCGTCGCGATCTGGACCTTGCCGGCGGAGACGCCATAGCGCTGCTGCATGAACAGCGAGACGGCCGTGAAGCCGCCGACGCTGGCCTGATGCCGGGCGAGGGCGAGAACGCCCATGCCCAGCATGGTGCCTCCGCCGACCGCGGCGAAGACCGGGTCGATCACGAGATCGTGGAACACCAGCGGCCCCAGATAGCCCGCACCCAGAAGCACAAGATTCACCAGCACGCTTTTCAGCGTGAACTCACGCCCCATGGTCACCCACGAGAAGACGTAGAACGGCAGGTTGATCAGGAAGAAGGCGAGCTGCGTGGCGACGCCCGTGAGGTGATGCGCGAGGAGGGCGAGCCCCGCCACGCCTCCGGTCGTCAGCCCTGCCGCCTGCAACAGCAGGATGCCGAGGAATATGAACAGGCAACCCATGAAGATCGCATGGGCGTCCTCGGCGAACGTGTGTTCCAGAGGAGCTGGCGAGGCGGGCATGGACGACCTGAGCTTCAGTTTCATCGGGCCGCCTGAACGTTCCTCCGCCGTGTTCTTTTGCGCATGAAAGCGCTGACAGTAGCAGGCGCGTCAAGCCGGGATATGCGGGGTAGGCAGTGTCTGGCCGCCGCAGGAAGGCAGCGAAC
>CAZBPO010000275.1:1013-2756 GCA_964493795.1 uncultured Flavobacteriaceae bacterium | reverse complement strand
TTCCTGGCGGGTTCGCAGGTGCGGTCCAAATGGACGCCGTGGCGCGATTCGCGTATGGCTAGGCCTTTCCGCGAGACCGACGATAAGGGGCGCCCATGCGTCAGCAATTCACCGACGCGATGAAGGACGCCATGAAGGCCGGCGAGAAGTCGCGGCTTTCGACCATCCGGCTCATCATCGCCGCCATCAAGGACCGCGATATCCAGGCGCGGGGCGACGGCAAGGAAACCGCGACTGACGACGAACTGCTTCAGCTTCTTCAGAAGATGGCCAAGCAGCGCGCCGATTCCATCGAGGCGTTCACCGCCGCCGGCCGCACCGATCTGGTCGACAAGGAAGCGGCGGAAAAGGCGGTGATCGAAAGCTTCCTGCCGCAGCAGATGGAGCCCGAGGAGACCCGCGCCGCCATCGCCGCCGTGATCGCCGAAACCGGCGCGGCGGGCATGAAGGACATGGGCAAGGTCATGGGCGCGCTGAAAGGCAAGTATGCCGGCGTCATGGACTTCTCCAAGGCGAACGGCGTCGTGAAGGAACTGCTGACCGCCGGCTAGGCCGGCCTGGGGGACAGACGGCGTCGATGGCGTTCAACGAGGCCTTTCTCGACGAACTGAAGACCCGCATCCGCGTGGCCGACGTGGTCGGCCGCCGGGTCAAGCTCGTGCGCAAGGGCCGCGAGTTCATGGGCCTGTGCCCGTTCCACTCGGAGAAGTCGCCGTCCTTCTCGGTGAACGAGCAGAAGGGCTTCTATCACTGCTTCGGCTGCGGCGCGCATGGCGACGCCATCAAGTTCGTCTGCGAGACCGAGGGATTGGGCTTTCGCGAGGCGGTGGAGCGGCTGGCCTCGGAAGCGGGCATGGAAGTGCCGGTCGATACGCCCATGCAGCGCGAACGCGAGGAGCGCCGCCGCACGCTCTACGACGTCGTCGCCGCCGCGCAGGCGTTCTTCCGCGAGCGCCTGGCGGGTCCGGGCGGGGCCGGGGCGCGCGCCTATCTGGCCAGGCGCGAACTCGACGGCGGTACGATCGAGCGGTTCGGCCTCGGCTTTGCGCCCGAAGGATCGAACGCCCTGATCCAGCACCTCACCGCCAAGGGCGTGCCGCTGTCAGAGATCGTCGAGGCGGGCCTGGCCGTGACGCCGGAGGGGCGCAGCGAGGCGATCGACTTTTTCCGCAACCGCCTCACCATTCCGATCCGCGATGCGCGAGGCCGGACCATCGCCTTCGGCGCACGGACTCTGCTGCCCGACGGCAAGCCGAAATACATCAATACCGGCGAGACCCCGCTCTTCCACAAAGGGCGCACGCTCTACAATCTGGACAGGGCGCGTAAGCCGGCCTTCGACGCCCAGTCGATCGTGGTCGCCGAGGGATATCTCGACGTGATCGCGCTGGCGCGCGCTGGCATCGAGAACGCCGTCGCGCCGCTGGGCACGGCGTTGACCGAAGACCAGATCGCGCTGCTGTGGAAAATCGTGCCGGAGCCGGTGCTGTGCTTCGACGGCGACGGCGCAGGCAAACGCGCCGCCTATCGCGCGCTCGACCGGGCGTTGCCGATGCTGAAGCCCGGCCACTCGCTGCGTTTCGCCTTCCTGCCCGAAGGCATGGACCCCGACGATCTGGTCCGGCGCGATGGCGCGGCGGCGATGAACAAGGTTGTGGCGGGCGCGCGCCCGATGATCGAGGTATTCTGGGAACGCGAGCGCGACGCGGCCCAGGCGGAAAGAGCGCGCCTCGCAGCCCTGGA
>CAZBPO010000275.1:0-1003 GCA_964493795.1 uncultured Flavobacteriaceae bacterium | reverse complement strand
CGACGCGGCCGATCTGTCGACGCCGGAGCGCCGCGCCGCTCTGGAGCGCCGAATCGGGGACCTTTCCGGCTCGATCGAAGACCCCATCGTGCGCGAGCACTACAGGCGGGAACTGAAGGACAGGCTGTGGGGTCTGCTGCGGCCCGCCCGCCCGGTGCGCCCCGGCGCGCAGTATGTGCCGTTGCGGCAACTTGGCGGGCAGCCGGCGAAGCCCTCGCTCCGCCGCCCGCCGCCGCCCCGGTCGCGTTTCGCGCAGCCAATGCCGGTTTACGGCCAGAACCCGCCCTCGCTGCGGAACAGCGCGGCGGCCAGGGGCGAGGCGGGCGGGCAGGTCCGCCGCCGCGAGGCGGAACTCGCGTGGCTTTTGTGCCGTTTTCCGGGGCTTTTGCTGCAGGATTACGAGGCGGTCGAGCTTTTGACCTTCGAAACCCGGCCGCTTGAGGCGCTTCGGCTGGAGGTCCTGCATTTCGCGGTCGAGCGCGAGCTGCTTGATGAATCGGACCTGAGAGACCATTTGGTGGCTCAGGGCTTGGGCGAAGCCCTTTCCGGACTGGAAAAACAGGCATCTTTTGCGCTAGACGATGAACCGACGGTCGAGATTTCGCCGGAAGAGGTTCTGAGGCGCTGGCGGGAAGCCGCGACGGCGCACAGGACCCTCGTGGCGTTGGGGCCGGCGGTTCGGCGGGCGCGGGTCGAATGGGCGCGGGATCAAAGCGACCATGCCAGACGTTCGCTGGATGAGGCTGAGGCGGCTTTTTCAAGCGGTCTTAAGGCCTTGTCCGGTGAGAATGACACCGAACTCTGACGGCATCCGCATCCTCGCAGATGCGAACAGGTATAGGCGATAGAGATTGATGGCGACCAACAAGGCCAAAGCGAAGAAACCAGCGGCGAAGGCGGCTCCGGCGAGCAAGAAGGCGCCGCCGGCGGCTCCGAAAAAGCCTGCGGCCAAGCCTGCTTCGGCCCAGAAGCCAAAGACCCGAACCGCACCGGCTCCCGAGCC
>CAZBPO010000274.1:0-4411 GCA_964493795.1 uncultured Flavobacteriaceae bacterium | reverse complement strand
CACGCCGATCGCCGAAAAGCCTTCGGCCAGGATCTGCAAGGTCACCGTCTTGCCGGTGCCGGTCGCCCCCGCGATCAGTCCGTGCCGGTTGGCCAGCGCCGGATTCAGCAGCACCGCCTCCTCGCCCTTGCCGATGAAGATCCCCGGATGATCGCTCATGCTCGCCCCTCGCTGAATGATCGGACCTTCGCCGCTGAGCGCCCGCCGTTCAAGATTCAAAGCCGTCGCGGCCGATATCTTCGCAGTTGCACAAGTTGACGCCTGCTCGCGGTAAATTGACGCCACGTGAACGTTGAGTCCACGATTCATCCTTCCCATTCCGCGCCGAGCCGGGCTAACTCCCGGCAACTGCAAACCCGGGAGTTACATTTGTCGAAACGCTCTACCCAGTTCACGCTGACCGTCGCCTTCGCGGCCCTCGTCGGCGGTCTTGCTTACGCATCCGAGGCCGACGCAGCGCGCCTCGGAGCTGATCTCACCCCCAACGGCGCGGAAGCCGCCGGCAACGCCGACGGCACGATTCCGGCCTTCGATGGCGGGCTGAAGGATCCTGGCGACCGCAAGCCGGGCGGCCCCTACACCGACCCGTATGCCGGCGACGCGCCGCTCTTCACGATCGACGCCTCGAACATGGGCCAGCATGCCGCCCGCCTGACCGAAGGCCACCAGGCGCTGCTCAAGGCCTATCCTTCGTACCGGATGAACGTCTATCCGACGCGGCGCTCGTGCGGCCTGCCAGCCGCGGCGGCCGAGTGGAACAAGAAAAACGCCGTCACCGGCAAGCTGACCGCCGACGGCAACGGCGTGGAGGGCGCGTTCTATGCGACGCCGTTCCCGGTGCCGGAGAACGGGCTCGAGGTGCTCTGGAACCACCTGCTGCGCTATCGCGGCTATAACGTCGTGCGCGACTATCACGGGGCCGTCGTCTATCCCGACCGCGCCCCGGCGCGCATCCGCATCCAGGAAGACATGGTCTTCCGCTGGTCGGACCCGCAGCGCAACGACATCTCGCAGCTCGACAACAAGTCGATCTACTTCCTGCAGCAGATCGTCGAGCCCGCCCGTCTCGCCGGCACCGCGCTGCTGGTGCACGAGACGATCAACCAGGTGGCGATGCCGCGCCAGGTGTGGACCTATAACCCCGGCCAGCGCCGGGTGCGCCGCGCGCCCGACGTGCAGTACGACAATCCCGGCACGGGCTCGGACGGCCTGACGACGTCGGACATGCTGTCGGTCTATAATGGCGCCCCTGACCGCTATCAGTGGGAGCTGAAGGGCAAGAGCGAAACCTACGTGCCCTACAACGCCTACCGTCTCGCCGCGCCGTCGGTGAAGATCGCAGCGCTGGCGACCCCCTACACGCTCAATCCGGAACTGCTGCGTTACGAGCTGCATCGCGTCTGGAACGTGGAAGGCAAGCTGAAGCCCGATACCCGCCACGTCTATTCGCGCCGCAATTTCCACATCGACGAAGACAGCTGGATGATCGTTTCGGCCGAGCTCTATGACGGGCGCGGCGAGTTGTGGCGCGTCCAGGAGGCGCACACGATCAACTACTACGATCAGAACGTCTGCGCCGAAGTGGGCACCGCCGCCTACGACCTGCAGAGCCGCGGCTACTATGTGGGCGCGCTCAGCAACGAGACGCGCACCAACCGTTCGGACATCCAGCTCAGCGAAGATCGCTTCAACCCGAACAATCTGCGCCAGCTCGGCGTTCGCTGACGGCCTGACCATCTGCGCGCCCGCGGCCCCATTTCGAGGGGGCCGCGGGCGTCTTCTTTTCGGCCCTCCGGCCGAGCGCGCCATACCTCGGTATATGCTTGTGGTTGTGCCTGCCCGGCCTATGCTCGCCCGCAGACTGCCGTCACGGCAGGCCCGACCGCAGAGCCGGTCAAGGGAGGAGCCACATGCGCCTGAACGTCGCCGTCACCCTCGCCGCCACATCCCTGTTCGCCTTCCCCGCGGCCGCCGATCCGGCCGACGCCGCCCGCCTGGGGGCCGATCTGACCTATAACGGCGCCGAGGCCGCCGGAAACGCCGACGGCTCGATCCCCGCCTTCGACGGCGGCCTCACAGACCCGCCCGCAGGCTGGAGCCCCGGCCAGCCGTTCGTCGACCCTTATGCCGACGACGCCGTGCTCTTCACCATCACCGGCGAAAACATGGCCCAGTACGGCGACAAGCTGACCGATGGCCAGAAGGCGATGCTGGGCCAGTACCCGACCTACAAGCTCAACGTCTATCCGACCCGCCGGTCCTGCGCGCTGCCCGGCGTCGCCCAGGAATGGAACAAGAAGAACGCCGCCTCCGCCGAGCTGATCTCCGACGGCAACGGCATCGCCGGCGCGCTGATCTCCACGCCCTTCCCGGTGCCGGCGAACGGGCTGGAGCAGCTGTGGAACCACATCATGCGCTATCGCGGCACGTCCTTCATCCGCGAGTTCAAAGGCGCGCAAGTCTATCCCAGCGGCCAGGTGACGGCCATCCGCATCCAGGATGAGGGCCTTTTCCGCTACTCCAATCCGGACATCGCCAGCATCGAGGCGCTGAACAACATCTCGATCTATTTCCTTCAGCAGGTGGCCGAGCCGACGCGCATGGCCGGCACCATCCTGCTGATCCACGAGTCGCTCGATCAGGCCAAGCAGCCGCGCCAGGTATGGACCTATAACCCCGGCCAGCGCCGCGTCCGCCGCGCCCCCGACATCCAGTATGACAATCCCGGCACCGGCTCAGACGGGCTGACGACCTCGGATTCCTACTCCGTCTTCAACGGCGCGCCCGATCGCTACACCTGGGAATCAAAGGGCAAAAAAGAGAACTACGTCGCCTACAACGCCTACAAACTGGCCGCCTCGCCGCTCAAGATCGCCCAGCTCGCGACGCCGCTGCACTTCAACCAGGACGTCCTGCGCTACGAGCTTCACCGCGTCTGGATCACCGAAGGCAAGCTGAAGCCCGATACAAGGCACATCTATCACCGCCGCGTTTTCTACCAGGACGAGGACAGCTGGCAGATCGTCGCGTCAGAACTCTATGACGCGCGCGGCGAGCTCTACCGGGTGCAGGAATCCCACCTCATAAACTACTATTCCATCCCCGCCTGCTTCGAGGCCGGCACGATGGCCTACACCCTAGTCGACCGCGCCTATTACGTCGATGCGCTCATCAACGAGACGCGGCCGATCCAGGTGAATGTGCGGATCGACGAAAAGCGTTTCGACCCCGGCACGTTGCGGCAGCTCGGCCTGCGCTAACCCGCTCTACTTGCGATCGTTTCTCAACGCCTGCGGTCACGAAAGTGGCCGCAGGCGCGTTGCTTTGAGGGGATGGGTTCCTATACTCCGGCCGCATTCAAAACCCTCTTCCGGGAAGCCCTGATTCATGGCCGACGCCACCGCGTCCCCGCGCCGCCCCGAGCGGCCTCTTTCGCCCCACCTCCAGATCTATCGCTGGTCGGTGACGATGTTCTCCTCGATCTTCCACCGCCTGACCGGCATCGCACTGGGCGCCGGTCTGCTGGTCGTCGTGTGGTGGCTGACCGCCGGCCCCATGGGGCCGGCCGCCTATGCCGATTTCGCGGCGGTGGCGGGGCACTGGTTCGGCCGGCTCGTCCTGCTCGGTTTCACCGTCGCCTTCATCTTCCACATGCTGAACGGCGTGCGTCACCTGTTCTGGGACGCCGGCAAGGGCTTCGAGATCGCCACCGCGCGCCTGACGGGCTGGCTGGTGGTGATCCTGACCGGCGTGCTGACCGTGGCTGTGTGGGTCGCCGCCTATGCCGCGATGGGAGGCCTGTGATGAGCGCGCCGAAAGAAAGCCTCCGCACGCCGCTCGCCCGCGTCCGCGGCCTGGGCGCGGCGAAAACCGGCACGGGCCATTTCATCAAGCTGCGCACGCTGGCGATCGCGCTGGTGCCGCTGGGCCTCTGGTTCCTGTGGGCGGTGATCGCCCATGCCGGCGCGCCCTATGCCGAAGTGGCCGCCTTTTTCGCCCACCCCTTGAACGCCCTGCTGATGCTGCTCTTCGTCCTCGCGGCGATCTGGCATTTCCGCCTGGGGCTCGAGGAGGTCATCCTCGACTACGTCACGCATGACGGCCTGAAGACGGCGGCGCTGCTCGCCAATACCTTCTTCGCGATCGCGCTGATCGCCGCCTCGACTTTCGCCATTCTGAAACTGGCTCTCTAAATGTCCGCATACAAGATCATCGACCACACCTATGACGTCGTCGTCGTCGGCGCTGGCGGCGCGGGCCTGCGCGCCACGCTGGGCGCGGCCCAGGCGGGGCTGAAGACCGCCTGCGTCACCAAGGTCTTCCCCACCCGCTCGCACACCGTCGCGGCCCAGGGCGGCATCTCGGCCAGCCTCGGCAATATGGGCGAGGACGACTGGCGCTGGCACATGTA
>CAZBPO010000273.1:4093-4438 GCA_964493795.1 uncultured Flavobacteriaceae bacterium | reverse complement strand
GACACGCACCAGGGCTGGATGTTCTCCATCCACTGGAAATAGGTCTTCGACCAGTGTTCGGGCACGAACGCCGTCTCGCCCGAACGCACCGCCGCCATCGCCGTCTCGGCCAGCGGCTGCACGTTCAGATACCACTGCTCGGTCAGCAGCGGCTCGATCACCACCGTCTTGGTCTTCTCGTCATGCGGCACCGCATGGACGATGTCCTCGATGGTCTCCAGCAGGCCCATCTCCTCGAACGCCGCGACGATCTTCTTGCGCGCGGCGGCGGCGGTCAGCCCGCGATAATCCTCCGGCACGCTCTCGTTCAGCGTGCCGTCCTTGTTCAGGATGTTGATCGCCGGC
>CAZBPO010000273.1:0-4083 GCA_964493795.1 uncultured Flavobacteriaceae bacterium | reverse complement strand
GACCTCGAAATCGTTGAAGTCGTGCGCCGGGGTGATCTTCACCGCGCCCGAGCCCTTTTCCGGGTCGGCATGCGTGTCGGTCACGATGGGGATCAGCCGGTCGGCGATCGGCAACCGCACCATCTTCCCCACGATGTCCTTGTAGCGCTCGTCGTCGGGATGCACCGCGACGCCGGTATCGCCCAGCATCGTCTCGGGCCGCGTCGTCGCCACGGTGATGAAGCGCGTGGGGTCCTCGGCCAGCGGATATTTCAGGTGCCAGAGGTGACCCTTCACCTCGATCGATTCCACCTCCAGGTCCGACACCGCCGTCTGCAGCGCCGGGTCCCAGTTCACCAGCCGGTTGTCCTTATAGATCAGCCCCTGCTTGTGCAGGGCGACGAACACCTTGATGACCGCGCGGCTCAGGCCCTCGTCCATCGTGAAGCGCTCGCGGCTCCAGTCGCACGACGCGCCCAGCCGGCGCAGCTGCCGCGTGATCGTGCCGCCGCTCTCGGCCTTCCACGCCCACACCCGGTTCAGAAATTCCTCGCGCCCCAGCTCGCGCCGGCTGGTCTGCTGCTCGCGCAGCTGGCGCTCCACGATCATCTGCGTCGCGATGCCGGCATGGTCAGTGCCGGGCAGCCACAGCACGTCCTTGCCGCGCATGCGCTCAAACCGGCTGAGGATGTCCTGCAGCGTCGAGTTCAGCGCATGGCCGATATGCAGCGAGCCCGTCACGTTCGGCGGCGGGATGACGATCGAGAACGGCTCGGCGTCGGGCCGCGTGCCGCCCTTGAACGCGCCAGAGCCTTCCCACTCGGCGTAAAGGCTTTCCTCGATGGCGGCGGGGTCGAACGTCTTGTCCAGCATGGTCTTCGTCTTTGTGTGCGCGGTGCGCGAAATGGCATTTCAGGGGCGGAAAAGCAAAACGGCCGGTCAGGGCCGGCCGCTTCAGGGGATGTCCTTAAGGGCGAACCTAGCGGCGGCGGTTCGCGACCCGTTCGACTTCTTCCCGTACGACATTCTCCACCAGCGACGGCAGGTGGTCGTCCAGCCACTGCTTCAGCATGGGCTTCATCATCTCGCGCACCATGCCTTCCAGCGTGTTGCCGGCGGGCGTTTCCGAAATCCCGACATTCCGGTGCAGCGCCGCGAAGGCCGTCGCGGCCCGGTCGACCACCGCAGCGGCGACCAGCCCCTCTTCGTCTTCGCCTTGCGCGACCTCCGGCTCAGGCTCGGCTTCCGGCTCGGCCAGGAAAGCCACGTCGTCCGCCGCCTCGACCAGAGACGGGCGCGGCCTCGGCGGCGGCGGGGCCTCGGGCTCCACCACGTCCGTCAACTCGAACACGTCGCTCTCGTCGGCGTCCTCGGCCACGGGCCCGGCCGGGTCCGCGTCGTCCTGCTTCAGCGCAGGGTCCATCTCGTCTTCCGAAATGATGCGGCGGATGGAGGCGAGAATCTCCTCCATCGTCGGTTCGCCGGCTGGCTGTGGGGCCGCATTCGACATCGCCTGATCCTCAGGAGCCTTTACCCGACTCTCTATCCGAGTCGGCGCTCCAAGCCGATCATGGACGCAACGTCACTCTACGCCAACCCCGATCAGCTGACCGGCGACCGAGTCGGAATGCGGCACCGGATCATAGACGTCGACCGGCAGGCCCAGATCGCCGGCCGTCAGGCGGCCCATCGCGGCCAGCAGCGCATAGGCGGCGACATACTGATTGCGCTGATTCGTCACCAGCGTGACCCGCGCATTCAGCAGTTCCTGCTCGGCGTTCAGCACGTCCAGCGTGGTCCGCGCGCCGACTTCGGCTTCCTGACGCACGCCTTCATAGGCGATCTCCGAGGCCCGCACCTGGGCTTCCGCCGCCTTGATCGACGAACGGGCGGCCGCAAGGCCTTCCCAGGCGTTGGTCACGTCCTCGATCGCCTCGCGCTCGGTCTGCGCGGCGCTCAGGCGGTTCCGGTTGTTGGTGTGCTTGGCTTCGCGGATCGACGAATACTCCGCGCCGCCCTGATACAGGGGGATGCGCGCGCCCAGCCCGACCGACCCGCTTTCGGTGCGGCGGTTGGTCGACAGGATCGCGTCCGAATTGGTTTCGCCCACCGAATAGCGCCCGGTCAGGCTGACCGTCGGCAGCAATCCGCTGACCGCCAGGTCGATGCCCGCTTCCGAGGCCAGCTGCTGCTCACGCGCCGCGACCAGCGACGGGTTCAGCGCCAGGGCCTCGTTGATGGCGTCCTGCAACGTCCGGGGCAGCTGCGGCAGGGCCGGCGCCGACTGAAGGTTCTGCGGCGCGCGGCCGACCACGCGGAT
The DNA here is from genome assembly GCA_964493795.1 of uncultured Flavobacteriaceae bacterium. Taxonomy (GTDB): domain Bacteria; phylum Pseudomonadota; class Alphaproteobacteria; order Micropepsales; family Micropepsaceae; genus JADZAI01. Next base: position 1,784 of record CAZBPO010000273.1, on the reverse strand, counting down.
ATAGGCGGCGCGGCTCGCTTCCAGCTGGGCTTCCGCCGCGATCAGGCCGGTGCGCGCGCCCGACAGGCGGGCTTCGGCCTGGGCCACGTCGGTCCGGGTGATCTCGCCCACGTCAAAGCGGTCCTGCGAGGCCTGGCGCTCGCGCTCCAGCACCTGAACCTGGCGCTTCGACAGCTCCACGGTCGAAAGATCGCGCACGACGTCCATATAGGCCGTCACCGCCGACAGCAGCACGACGCCCTCGACGCCGCGCAGCGAGGCCCGGCCGGCGCGGATCTGCGCCTTGGCGATGTCGCGGCGGGCGCCCACGGCCCCGCCCTCGAAGATCGGCTGGCTGGCCGAGATGTCGGCGCCCCAGCCGTCGCTGTTGATGTCATTGCGGAAATCGCGCGAGGCGCTCACATCGCCGTTGATCGTGATGGTCGGACGCCAGCCGGCATTGGCCTGCGACAGCTGCTCGTCGGTCGCCCGCAGCCGCGCGCGTTCCGCCAGCAGCGACGGGTTGGTGCTATAGGCTTCGGCCAGGGCCTCGGTGAGGGTCTCCGCCGAAGCCGGAAGCGCCCCCAGAAGGGCCACGGCCGACGCCGCCGACAGGATCAGCGGGCGGAGGCGGCGCGGAATGAACGTCATGGGATGATGTGTCCGGACAGATGGCTAAAATACAAAGCTGGGGGCCAGCTCGAACCCAGGCAAGGGCGCGACGGTAGCGTCAAACGCGACTCGGCTGGAATGGCCCCCGGCAGACTTCAGGAAGATGTGAGCCTTTCCGACGCCCCTGTCTGTGACGATTCCGACAAGTCTGCCGCCCGTCTTCAGTTGTTCCAGCAACCCGTCGGGCCGGGATGGAACCGCCCCGTTCAGGAAAATCACGTCATACGGCGCGCCTTTGGCCCAGCCGGCGGCCAGCGGCCCGGTCACCACCGAAGCTTCCGCGCCCAGATTGGCCTTTGCGGCTTCGGCCAGCCCGGCATCGCTCTCCAGCGCGGTCACGTCCGCGCCCAGAGCCGCGAAAACGGCCGCCGAATAACCGGTCGCCGTCCCGACATCCAGAACCGAGTCTCCCGGCTTGATGCCGGCAAGCTGGGTCAGCTTGGCGAACGAGCGCGGGTCCAGCAGGAAGCGCCCTGCCCCCACCTCGACCGCCTCGCCCATATAGGCGACGCTGGCCAGCGACGGCGGCACGAAGCGTTCGCGGGCTATGGCGCGCAGCGCGCCGGTCAGCAGCGGATCGGTCACGTCGTCCGTCCGGACCTGGCTGTCGACCATGGCGTTGCGGGCGGCACTGGCGTCAAGGCTGGTCATGGCGTCTCGCGTTATCCCCAGCGGAGTCGCGCGCTTATAACATCGGGGCCCCGGCTCGCAATCCAACCGTCGGACGAAGCGGCCGATTTCCTTGAAAAAGACGAGCCTTCGCGTTGTGACGCGCAAGCCACTCTGCTAAGAGCCCCGCTCCGATCCGCCGGAAGACTGATTTGCGTATGAGGCCACGTGGCGGAGTGGTTACGCAGAGGACTGCAAATCCTTGTATCCCGGTTCGATTCCGGGCGTGGCCTCCACCATCGCACCTGCCATTCCTGCCGGAATCTTCATGGGTCTGAACGAATTCCCTTCGCGGGCGTTCATCATTAACCTGCGATTAACCCCTCTGAAGTATCTCTTTCAGTGTCTTCCCTTGAAGACACCCCACCATTCGAGTTTACCTTTCACGGGCCGCGTTCTACGCGGCCCGCTCTTTTTTACGGGAACGATTTTGCGGCATTGACGCGCCCCGCGGCGATACGTAA
>CAZBPO010000272.1:2897-4468 GCA_964493795.1 uncultured Flavobacteriaceae bacterium | reverse complement strand
GTCGGCGCCGACGCCGAGGCCCTTCACCTTGTTCTCGATGGTCGAGGTGCCTGAGAGGATCAGGATCGGGGTCTGCACTTTGGCGACCCGGAGGTGCTTCAGGACCTCAAAACCGCTCATATCCGGCAGATTCAGGTCGAGAAGGATGATGTCGTAATCGTAGAGCTTTCCGAGGTCGATGCCCTCTTCGCCCAGATCCGTGGTGTAGACGTTAAAGCCTTCCGACTTGAGCATCAGGTCGATGCTCTGGGCCATCGCGCTATCGTCTTCGATCAGTAGAACTCGCATCGTATTCGGTGCCCCCCGGCAAGCGCTCCAGCGCCCGGCCACGTGCAGTGGTTAACGGCTCAGTTTGACGCTACGGGCAAAGGGTTAACAAAAACTAAGCTGCCCGCAAGCGATAAACTTCGCAAGCCGAGTCAAAGGGTTATGGGCTTATCCTTAAGACAGTCTTAAGCTGGGGTTTCGGGGTAATCTTAAGGAAACGGGCCAAAAAGGGGCAGAAACCCGGGCTTGGCCGTATGCTTAACGGGCCTTTAACGCGGCGCGCACGACAGTGCATGCGTCAATGTCATTGGGCCGGCCGCGCGCTTCGCCCGCAGGGATCACCATCTTGTCCGCTCTGCGCGAAACGATCGCCCGTGTGCCGCAACTGGACGTTTTCGGCCGTGTCACAGGCATTCAGGGCCTGCTGATCGAGGTGACGTTCGGCTTGCAGGTGCTGGCCGTCGGCTCGCGCATCCTGATCGAGGGCATGGCCGGAGAGCGGGTGGCCGGCGAAGTGGTCGGCTTTCGCGCCGGCAAGGCGCTGTGCCTGCCGTTCGGTACGCTGGACGGGGTTCGGATGGGCTGTCGCGTGACGATGGAGCCCGACGGTCCTTATGCTTTCCCCTGCGAGGGATGGCTGGGACGGGTGATCGACGGTTTCGGGCGGCCGCTGGACGGCGCAGGGCATCTGCCGCAAGGGCAGGAGGCCCGGCCGGTGCGGGCCGCGCCGCCGCCGGCCCATACGCGGGCCCGCGTGGGCGAACGGCTGGATCTGGGCGTGCGCGCCCTCAATACCTTTGCGACGTGCTGCGTCGGGCAGCGCATGGGCATCTTCGCCGGTTCGGGGGTCGGCAAGTCGGTGCTGCTGTCGATGATGGCGCGCTACACGAACGCCGATGTGATCGTGATCGGGCTGATCGGCGAGCGCGGCCGTGAGGTGAAGGAGTTCCTTGAGGAAGATCTGGGGCCGGAGGGGCTGAAGCGCAGCGTGGTGGTGGTAGCCACGTCGGACGAGAGCGCGCTGATGCGCCGTCAGGCGGCCTATATGACGCTGACCGCAGCGGAGTATTTCCGCGATCTGGGTTTGAACGTGTTGTGCCTGATGGATTCGGTGACGCGTTTCGCCATGGCGCAGCGCGAGATCGGCCTGTCATCCGGCGAGCCGCCAGCCTCGAAGGGCTATACGCCGACCGTGTTCTCGGAACTGCCGCGTCTGCTGGAGCGCGCCGGACCGGGCGAGGCGGGCAGCGGCACGATCACCGGCCTGTTCACCGTGCTGGTGGATGGCGACGACCACAACGAGC
>CAZBPO010000272.1:0-2887 GCA_964493795.1 uncultured Flavobacteriaceae bacterium | reverse complement strand
ACAACGAGCCGGTGGCAGACGCTGTACGCGGCATTCTGGACGGCCATATCGTGCTGGACCGGCGGATCGCCGAGCGCGGCCGCTTTCCTGCGGTGAACGTGCTGCGCTCGGTCTCGCGCACCATGCCGGGCTGCAATCCGCCCGAGCAACAGGCGCTGATCGCGGAGGCGCGGCGGTCGCTGTCGCTTTACGACGATATGGAAGAATTGATCCGGCTGGGCGCATACAAGGCCGGCAACGACGCGGCGCTGGACCGGGCCATCGAGCTTCAGCCGGCGCTGGAGGCGTTCCTGGCCCAGGGGCGGACCGAAGACACCGATCTTGGCACGTCGTTTGCTGAATTGGGGGTAGTTCTCAATTCGGGTCAACGTGAGGGGCAGCGTCGATGAAATCGCGAGGGACGCTGATCAAACTGCACCGTTTCCGCGCGGATGAGGCGAAGACCAAGCTGGCCGGTCTGGAAGCCATCCGCGCCGATATGGGACGCAAGATCGCCGAGCTGGACAGCCATCTCAGCGAAGAGGGACGTCGCGCGACCGAAAACGATATCGGCCGCTTCGCCTATCCTTCGTTCGCCCGCTCGATCCGCGAGCGCAAGGAGAAGCTGGCCGCCTCGATCGCCGAAATCGAACGCTCGATCGCCGAAGCGCGCATCGAGGTGCAGGAGGCCTATCAGGACCTCAAGAAGTTCGAGTTGGTGGAAGAGGCGCGGGTGAAGCGCGAGAACGACCACGTCGCGCAGACCGAACGCAACGCCGCCGACGAGCGCAGCCTGCAGCGCTTCGCCCGGACCCGCAACGCGGGCTGAGGCTCAGGGACCGACGCGCTTCCAGTCTTTTGCGCGCGAGCGTGCCGCCGCGATTTTCGACGGCGGCAGCGCGGGTATGTCGAGCTCCCGCAAGCCGACAGGTTGATCTCTACCAGCCCCTGACGCCGCCGCCGCCGCCGCCGCCGCCCGAGAAGCCGCCGCCGCCACGGAACCCCGAGCTTTTGCCCGGCGGCGAGGACGAAGACGAGATCGCGCTGGTCATGGCGTTGGAGATGGAGTGGCTGAGCGCGCCGGCGCCGACGCCGGAGAAATTCCGGCCCGAATACCAGCGCGGCCGGTAGTTGTAGTTTTCGCCCGGCTGCTGAATGCGCATTTCGCGCTCGAAGGTCTGGCTCCAGGTGTGATCGACGCCGAGCGCCAGCGCATAGGGCAGGTACTTCTCGAAGAGCTGCGGCGTCATCTTGGGCGGGTTGAGGACCTCCCAGCGTTCCTTCTCGGCGGTGTCGAGGAACATGCGGAAGCCGTCGATGCGGTCGCGCAGCGCCTGTCCCGGCACGGTCGGGGCCTTCATCAGGTTGGAGAACAGGATGAGCAGCCCGAGCGCCCCGACGACCAGAACGCCCACCCCGACGAAGGTGGCGGTGTTCTCGCCGCCCGTCGCCCAGATGCCCAGCCCGGCCACGATGGGCACGAGGATCGCCGCGCCGACCGCGCCCTGATTGGTATGGAACGTGGTGCCCTGATGGGCGATCTCGAGCTTGGTCTTCAGCGAGTCGTTGGCGGATTTGATGACCTGCCAGTTGTCCTGTTTCATCTCGATCGCGTCGCCGCGCGAAAAGAGGCGGTCATAGGCGAGCCGTTCGGTGGCGGTGAGCTTTTCAGCGCCTTCGCCGGTCCGGTGAAGGGTGATGGTCTTGTTGAACCAGCTGGAGTCTTCCTCGATCCGGATCGCGCCCTTGACGCCCATGTTGACGATGGCGGCGGCGAAAATCTTGTTGTCGTAGCCCATCGAGGTGACGAAGCGGGCTTCGGCCGGTTCGATGCCTTCGGGCGGCTCGAACAGCGGGATGATGACGCCGCGTTCGGGGTCTTTGCCCCAGCGCCGCCACGACGAATAGAGAACGCCCAGCATGGCGAGGAGGCCGCCGAGACCGAGCCAGGCGGGGGCGTTGGCCGTGAGCCAGCGAAAGAAGTAATCGGCCGCGCCGGGCCGGTCGACGAAGCCGATCGGCCATTCGACGGCGACGGTGATGCCTTCATACTCCGCCAGAGGCTGGGTCGAGCGGACCGTAATGACGCCCGGCTCGGTTTCGGCGATGGTCGCGTTCTGGAGCTTCATGCCGCCCGCGCCGGTCCACACGGCCATCTGGCCGGGGCGCGCGCCCGGCGGGAGCCGGATGATCGCGGTGGCGTCGAGCGTTTCGTAAGGCGAATCCAGCCCCAGAACGTTGTAATAGAATTCGTCCGTTTCCTCGAAATGGCCAAGGAGGAACGTCGCGCGGTAGCTGATGACATAAGTCCGCACGCCGTGCGGCAGCAGCACGTCTTCGTCGCCGATGTGGATCTCTATACCGTTCTCGAAATCGGAGACCCAATAGGGCTCGTTCCTGCCGTCGCGGGAGATGGACTCGACGGTCAGACCGACGGTGACGGTGTCGCCGCCTTCGGTTTTGTAGCGCGTGGGATAGGTGCGGATGATGCCGCGGCGGATGTCGCGTCCTTCGACATTGATCGCGATCGTCTCCTTGATGGAGACGCTCGTGTCCTTGTTGATGGTAATGTCGCTGACATAGGAGGTGATCAGCTCCTTGGCGTGCGCCGGCGCGAACGCCAGCGCACAAAGGAACGCGAAGAACGCGACGATCCGCATCGGTTGCCGGCCCCCCGTCGTCTAGCTGAACGAGACTTTCGGGGCGACGCGGTCGGCCGGGTCCTCGATCTCGAAATACTCGGCGTTCACGAAGCCGGTGATGCCGGCGATGATGTTTGACGGAACGGTCTGGATGGCGGTGTTATAGTTGCGGACCGCGCCGTTGTAGTAGCGGCGGGCGAGATTGATCTGTTCTTCCACGTTCGACAGCTCGCGCTGCAGCTCGAGGAAGTTGGTGTTCGCCTTGA
>CAZBPO010000271.1:0-4480 GCA_964493795.1 uncultured Flavobacteriaceae bacterium | reverse complement strand
CCGCCGGTACCGGCACCACGGTCAACTTCAAGCCCGACCCGCAGGTCTTCTCGGTGCTGGAGTTTTCCTGGAACACCCTGGCTGATCGGCTCCGCCAGCTCGCGTTCCTGAATGCGGGCGTGGACCGCCGCACGGTCTCGCCAGATCGCGTGATGGGTCCGGCATCGCCCTATGTGCTTCATACCGGGGCCGTCATCGCCGCGGCCCTCATCACCGGCATCCGATCCGACCTGCCGGGCCAGATCACCGCGCAGGTCACGGAGCATGTTTACGACAGCCCGACCGGGCGCATCCTGCTCGTCCCGCAGGGCACGCGACTGATCGGCGAGTACAGCAACGATGTCGGCTTCGGTCAGCGCCGGGTGCTGCTCGTCTGGAAGCGGCTTATCCTCCCGAATGGCCGTTCGATCGTCTTGGAACGCCAACCCGGAGCCGACGCGCAAGGCTATGCGGGTCTTCAAGATGGCGTCGACTATCACTGGTGGGATCTCGCCAAGGCTGCCGGCCTGTCGACACTGCTGTCGGTCGGCGCCGAACTCGCCGTTGACGATCAGGATCGGCTGCTCCGCGCGATCCGCAACGGCGGGCAGGACACCATCAACGACGCAGGCCAGCAGATCATCCGTCGGCAACTCAATGTCGCGCCGACCCTGACGATCCGGCCGGGCTTCCCCGTGCGTGTCATCGTCACCCGCGACCTCGTGCTCGAACCTTATGGAGGGTTGTGATGACCAAGCTGAAGCTCGGCCCGATCATCGACGACAAGCCGGTGAAGGTGACGATTGAACTCCCTGCACCGCTGCATCGAGACCTCGTCGCCTACGCCGCAGCACTCGGCCGCGAACAAGGCCAGACTATCGGCGACCCGACGAAGCTGATCGCGCCCATGCTCGAGCGCTTCATTGCAACCGATCGGGGTTTCGCCCGCGCGCGCCGCGATGGCAGTCAATGTGCGGAATGCGCCGATGCTCAGGGCGGATAAGGCGCTGCCGGGCGAACCATGCCGGGTCTCTGTCTGACAGAGACTTTGCCAACGTCAGCAGATGATCGAGATCCCTGTGCAGGGATCCGCTCGAGTGGATAGCGCCATAGCGAAGCATGGCGTCCTCGATCCGGTGGAAGGTAATGCCAGAAAGGCCGAAACGGACATGGGCGCTGCCGGCGATGGTGACGCCGCCGCCGTAGGCGACGATCTGCATTAACGACTCCCGCGTCACAGACAACTGCTCGACGCGCAGTGCATTGCGTGGAGCCCGGAGTTGCCGCTCCAAATAAGCTTTCGCGAAATCGCCCGTGGGTAGGTCAGTCACCACGAAATGCCGATCGCGCAGATCGCACCATCGAACTGCCTTCCGATCGGCGAGCGGGTCGCCCTCCGGCATGGCCAGGTAAACGGGTTCGTCCCACAGATGGGTTATGGCATAGCCCCGCCCGGGCGGAGCCTCGGCGACAATACTGACATCCAACTGCCCGCGCCGCACAGCCGCGATAAGTTCGGGCGTACTTCCTTCACTGAATCGCAGCCGGGTGCCCGGTCTGTCTCGCCGAAAGGCGGCGAAGAGTTCGGCCAGAAACCCCATGGTCAGTGGCCCGAAGACGCCGATTCTCAAGGATTGTGCGGTCGTCGAGAGCGACTTCGCAATCTCAAGCGCATCATTGATCTGCCTTACACCCACGCCTGCTCGATCAAGGAAAACCCTTCCGACTTCCGTCAAGACAACACCTGCGGGATGACGATTGAATAGTGGTGCGCCGATCTCGTCCTCGACGTCACGAATTCGGCGGCTCACGACCGATTGCTCAACGCCCAGAACGGATGCCGCGCGTCTAAAGCTGCCACGTTCTGCTGCAGCAGAAATATAGCGCACGTGATTTAGCTCAATCCGTGATCGCGACATCCTATTTCTGCTATGAGAAGCCTGCGAGGATAAGGCTTGTCAGTTCCGGACAGCGGGCTGCGCTAGCGAAGGTCCTCAGTCGTCTCATTGACGAATTCCGCAACGCGTTGAGCAATCTGTGGTGCGAGACCGTCAGGTATCTCGTGGCCTACGCCATCCAAGACCATGAGTTGCGCCCCAATAATCCCCTTTGAAAGCGCTCGCCCATTCTCGATTGGAAGAACGGGATCTTCGGCTCCGTGAACGACCAGCACTTTGCAGGAGATGTTGTGAAAGCGACCGGTCCAATCATTTCGCGTCGAGACCATAGTATGGTTGAACATACTGGCTGGGCTATCGGTGCGATCCAGAACCTCCTCGATCCTCGCTTTTGCTGCATATTCGTCGAAGGTCTTGCGGGTGCCAGCGCTGAGGCGATCCGTTTCGAGCAGGAAATCCCGAACGGCCGTGCGATCAGACCAGTCAAGCGACGACAGCGCGCCAAAATGATCGAGCATGCGCTGAGAGATATGCGGCAATACCGGGCCGTCCCACCCAAGCGGCTCAGAGCTGACAAGGACCAACGCGTTCACCCGTTGCGGATGATCGAGCGCAATCATCTGGGCGATATATCCACCCAAAGACATGCCCATGATTGTGGCATTTTGGAAGCCGTAAGCGTCCATGATGGCGAGGACATCATCCGCCATATCCTCAACAGAGTACGTCATTTCACCGGGTGGCCGCGTGCTCGATTGCCCCGTATCGCGATGGTCGAACCGCACGACATAAAAGCCTTGATCGACCAAGGCGGCACAGAGTGTTTCAGGCCAACCAAGCATAGACGCCGTTGCGCCCATGATGAGTACCAGCGCAGGATTTCCCCGCGAACCAAAACTCTGGGTGTTTATTTTAACACTTGATGTTTTTACTTGACGAATCTCGCCGTCACCTGCTAGCCCGCCTCTGGCAACTGCAGGGAGACATGCGCAAGATGCGCCAGATACAAGAATGCTTCGACGATCAATCATCGATACCTCATATATAACCTTCTCGTAGGTTATATATGAGGTATCGTATCGCGTCAACCGCGCCGGATATGCTCGAGGGTGAAGCGCAGGCGCTCCAAGACGAAGTCGGACAGACCGATAGATCCATCCGTCACGATCCAGTGCATCGAGGCGCCAGCAATTACTGAATGGAGATGTTGGGCGATCCTGGCTCTTTCGGGAACATCGGGCAGTCTAGCAGCAATGGCATCTTGCACGAGCGAGTATCGCTGGTGCGCAAGCTCCCTCAAATTCACATTACGTGCCTCAAGAGCCGCTAACGTTACGCGGGCTGAAAAACCTTCACCTTCGCCCATGCTACCGACAATGGTCTCTAGAAACCGCCAAACACCGTCCCAGCTCACGTCGACAGGGATGCCAGCCAACCACCGGCGAGTGACCGCTACCTCGTAGGTCGCGATCCGCAAGATTATCGCGTCCCGATCTCCAAACCTCTGGATTAGCGTTGCACGTGCCAAACCGATCCGGCTGGCAAGATCACTCAGCGTGAAGTCCGACCCCTTCTCCGCCAGCACCTCTAGCGCTGCCGCGAGTACATCTTCATCCGAAATGGTCTTAGGTCGGGGCAACACTATCTCCCTTGTCGTCTCAGACCGTCCTTACCGCTGTCTGCAGAAGGAAGGCATTTTATTGAACGATGAATCGCAGATCTCAAGGCTACTGACCATCAGAATAAGGACCTCTGCAAACCTCCGCGTACAAGCAGCTGTTCTCGACCCGCCGATTTCTACGCCAGAGCCCGAAATTGCCGCCCGCCACACGGAAGGGACTTCCAGCATCGGCACCTATCGTTCTCAATCCCCAGCGACAGCCGCAAAGGAGATTGGGCATGGGTCAGAGTGAGCCTTTGGAAGTCCGGAAGACCATCAGGCGGCACCAGTTGCGCGAGATGGTGCCCCTTGCCGATAGCACGATCTACGAGATGGAGCGGCGCGGCGAATTCCCACGCCGCTTCGCGCTGTCGCCGCGCTGCATCGTCTGGGATCTCGCCGAGGTCCAGGCCTGGTTGCTGGCGCGACGCGTGAAGCCGATCCATCGCGCACAGCATCCCGACGTCACCAAGCGCAAGTCCCGCCCAGTCAAAGGGCAGGATCGAGCGCGATAGACGGCATGACTGTAGGCAGCAGCGTCGGAACATACTTGCGGCCCTCGACCCAGGCATCAACGGTGTCGGCCCATTCCTGCATCATGTGGCGGCGCTGAACCTCGTATTCGGCCTTGTTGTAGACGCCGCGCGATGAGCGTCCGTCCTCATGCGCCAGGCACTTTTCGATCCAGTCGCGGTTGAAGCCCAGCTCATTGAGCAGCGTCGAGCCCGTGCGGCGCAGATCATGGACAGTGAACGGCTCCAGCGGCAGCCCCTCCTTCTTGGCCTGTTCGACGACCGCGTAGGTGACCCGGTTAAAGGTCGCCCGCGACATCGGCGCGTCCGCATCGTAGCGGGACGGCAGCAGATATCGGGAATTACCGGCGCAGGTCTTGAGCGCGATCATGATGTCGAGTGTTTGCCGGCACAGGTAAACATTGTGCGGC
>CAZBPO010000270.1:0-4516 GCA_964493795.1 uncultured Flavobacteriaceae bacterium | reverse complement strand
CCTTGGCGCGCCGCCGGGTTTCGGCCGGCATGCCAAGGCGATCAATTTCGGCATCATCTACGGCATTTCGGCGTTCGGCCTCTCAAACCAGCTGGGCATCGAGCGGGCCGAGGCGGACGCCTATATCAAGACCTACTTCCAGCGTTTCCCCGGCATCCGGGACTATATGGACCGCACCAAGGCGCAGGCGCGCGAACAGGGTTATGTCGAGACGATCTTCGGGCGGCGGCTGCATTTCCCCGACCTGAAGACCGCCGGGCCGGCGCATCGGGCATTCATGGAGCGCGCCGCCATCAATGCGCCGCTTCAGGGCGCGGCGGCCGACATCATCCGCCGGGCGATGATCCGCCTGCCGGCGAGGCTTGAGGCCGCCGGACTGAAGGCGCGGATGCTGCTGCAGGTGCACGACGAGCTGGTGTTCGAAGCGCCTGAGGCCGAGGCGGAGGCGACCGCCGCGCTGGCGAAAGAGGTGATGGAAAACGCGCCGGAGCCCGCCGTCGCCATGTCGGTGCCACTGACCGTCGAGGCGAAGGCGGGAAAGAACTGGGACGAGGCCCATTGAAGCAGGCCGGAGCCGTCAGGCGGCGCGCGACGTCTTGCGGATGAGGCCGGCGATCTCGGCCTGACAGGTTCCGGCCGGAACGCCGCCAGAGGCGAGGGCGAGCGAAAGATGGGCGCGCAAGGCTGCCCCACGCTCAGGATCGACGAGCTGCTTGTGCAGGCGCGGCCAGTCGGCGACGCGGTGAGCGGCCGCGTCGATCAGCGCCGCGCCCTCGTCACGCGCCGCTTCAGGCAGGCTTGAGCGCGCGAGCAGGGCCTGAAGCGCGGCGGCGCGCACGAGCCGGGCGACAGGCCCGCCCTCCTGCGTCAGCGCCGCGTCGAACGCCGCCGAGGCGAGAACAGGCTTGAGATGGTCCCAGATGCGCCGCTTGTTGTCGCCGCCGACGATATTGATCTCGAACTGGACGAGCCGTTCGACGCGCTGGGCCGCATCGGCGCCTTCCAGATAGTCGCCGATCGGCCCGGACTGGACGAGATGGCGCGAGCGCAGCGTCACCGCCGCGACGATGTCTTCATGCGGCACCAGCCGCGTCGGCCCGAGCACGAGACGCGAGGTGACGGCGCGCAGATGCGCCAGCTCGCCCGCCACGGTCCTGGCGAGGCGCTTGTGCGTCTTGAGCTCGGAGAGAACGCGCCGCGCCAGCGCCGTGCGGGCGTCGAGCAGGCGGTCGGCGGCGAAGAAGCCCGCGAGACGCCCCAGCGCCAGGTCCGGCGCGGAGGGCGGCACGCGGCCGAGATAGAGATCGCTCATCGCGACGAGCGCGCCGCCGAGGTCCTCGACAGGGCCGAGCAGCTCCTGCAGCGCCGCCGAGCCGCCGAGAATCTCGCCGACCAGCGCGTCGGCGAAGGCGGTGAGCATGCGCGCGGCGACCTCGTCGGCGGACGGGCGGGCGATGATGGCGAGCACGCGATCGAGCTTGTCGGCCCAATTGGCGGCGGGCTTGAGGAATTGCGCGAGGGCGAGACCGATGAGGAATTCTGCGTCCTCGCGGCCCACCTTGGCCTCGGCATAAGCGTTGAGCTCGTCGACGGTCTTGGGCGCGACGACGCGGCCTGAACGCTCTTCCCGATAGACCCGCTTGATGGCGCGATCGGCGAGATCGGTGAGCGCGCGGATGGTCTGGGGCAGCGGCTGCTCGCCGCCGTTCGACTGGGCGATGGCGACCTTTTGCACCGCGTGCTGAAAGAGCGTGCCGGTCGCTTCCAGTTTTTCCAGCATGTCGGCGCGGTGGATGAGCTCGGTCACCGTCAACTTCCAGCGCGACAGGATGTCGGCGAAGAGGCGGCCGAGCGTGTGACGCGCGTGCAGGCCATAAAGGTCATCGGGCGTCATGCATGGCAGGGCCGGGGGGACGTTCTCGGCCGCCTTGGCGATCCTGAACTTGCGTTTGCCCTCTTCGAAGATGCGCACCGACATGAAGTCGCCGGTGGCCTCGTCGTAGGTTTCCTTGACGACCTTGGCGCCGGTGACGCTGGCCGAGGCGAGCGCCGCCTCGGCAGCGCTCATGATCTCGGCGCGGTTTTCGCTGGCTTCCAGCAGCGACCAGCCCGGCGAGGCGCCGCGGCGGACGAAGAGCTCGTAGTGGACCTGGCTGGGCATCGCCGGGAGCATGGCCGAGCGGGGTTAACCGCGGGTTGCGGCGCGCTAAAGCAGCTTTCCGGGGTTCATGATGCCGAGCGGGTCGAGCATCGCCTTGATCTGGCGCATCAATCCGATCTCCACGCCGGATTTCACGGACGGCAGGATCGCGCGCTTGTCGATGCCGATGCCGTGTTCGGCCGAGATCGAGCCGCCGAATTTCGCGACGAGGTCGAAGACAGCGGTGTTCATGTCGGCGCGGCAGGCAAGGAAACCTGCGGTGTCCATGCCTTCCGGCTGAGAGACGTTGAAGTGGAGATTGCCGTCGCCCAGATGGCCGAACGGCACGGGTCGACAACCGGGCACGAGGCGGCGCACCAGCGGTAGCGCATCGTGTAGGAATGTCGGCACGGCAGCGACCGGCAAGGCGATGTCGTGCTTGATAGAACCGCCTTCGAATTTCTGGGCCTCGGACATCGCCTCGCGCAGTTTCCAGAACTCGGCGGCCTGCCGGTCGTTCTGGGCGATGGCGGCATTGGAAAGCCGGCCGGCCGATATCATGCGCACCAAAGCGGCCTCGGCGCCTTCGCGGAAGTGCAGGGCCGACTGGGCGGAGAGTTCGATCAGAAGAAACCAGTCGCAGCCGTGGGGATCGAGCGGCAGGCGCGTGCCGGGGACGTGGCGCAGCACCATGTCGAGGCCCGTCGCGGGTATCAGCTCGAACGCCGTCACCAATCCGGGGGCGGCGTTGCGTAGAACGCCGAGCGCCTGCAGAGCGTGGAGGGGCGACTTGGTGGCCGCGAAGATGGTCGTCCGGGCGGCCGGCCGTGGAAACAGTTTCAGCGACGCGGCGGTGATGAGGCCGAGCGTACCCTCCGCGCCGATAAAGAGGTTCTTCAGATCGTAGCCGGTGTTGTCCTTGCGCAGGGTACGCAGGCCGTTCCAGACCTCGCCGGACGGCAGCACCACCTCGAGCCCCAGCGCGAGATCGCGGGCATTGCCATAGGCCAGCACCGCCGTGCCGCCGGCATTGGTGGAGAGATTGCCGCCGATGGTGGCGCTGCCTTCCGCCGCGAGGCTGAGCGGGAACAGCAGGCCGGCTTCATCAGCGGCGTCCTGAACCGCCTTCAACGTGACGCCGGCTTCGGCGGTGAGGGTCTGACCAGCAGGATCGACGGCGCGAACCTTGTTCAGCCGGGTGAGCGAGACGACGATCTGGTCGCCGCTGGCGTCGGGAATCTGGCCGCCGACGAGCCCGGTATTGCCGCCCTGGGGCACCAAGCCCACGCGCGTTTCGGCGGCGAGCCGCACAATGGCGGCGACTTCATCCGTGCTGCCGGGCCGCAGCACCAGCGCCGCCCTGCCCGTCCATCGGTCGCGCCATTCGGTGAGAAAGGGCGCTTGATCGGCGGGCTCCGCCAACGCCTGTCCCGGCGGGACCAAGGCGACGAAGCGGGCGATGAGGGCGGGGGTGAGGCTCAATTCATTACCTTGCGGCGTATTCGTTTGTCGCTTTTTGGGGAGGCCCCTGTTAGCCGGGTGACCGCCCGAAACGATATTGCGCCGGCACGAAACGAAATACCCCTGATCGTCGCCTTCACCTGCATCGGTTTGTCGGCCCTCGCGCACGGCGCTCTTACCCGAATTCTGATCTAGCCTCTTATAGGACTATATTCAAGACACCTGCTTGACCGGGCATTCAGGCGAGGTCGCGCACCATATAGCGGGCGTCTGGGCCATAACTGGCGAGCTTTTCGGCCAGCGCCGGGTTGGTGGCGCCGGCGAAGCCGTGGCGGGTCCAGAAGGGCACGGAGTCGTTCACCGCGACGAGGGCGAGGCGGTGGAGGCCGTGGCTGCGGGCCAGCGCTTCAAGTTCGGCGAGAATGGCGCGGGCCGCGCCCTGCCCGCGCGTTTCGGGCATCAGCGCGATGTCGTGGATGTACCAGAGCGCGGGATGCGGCGGGAGCGCGCGCAGATGCGTGTCGAGCGCGGGCGGCGCGCCGTCTATCCAGCGATGGCTGATAAGATAGGCGGCCGGGCCTGACGCGCCGTCGAAGACGAAACTGCCTGTGGGCTCCAGCGCCAGACGCTCGGCGGCGATGGCGGGATCTTCGGGATAGGCGGGATGGACGATCGCGGCGATGTGCGCGACGGCGGGCAGGTCGGCGCGGGTCATAGGGCGCCAGCTGGGCTGAGATACGGTCATTTCAAATGCAGAACGGGACGCTTACGCGTCCCGTCTTTCCAGAATGGGGCGAGCCGTTGCCCCCTCCGTCCCTTCGGGCCACCTCCCCCGTGAATGACGGGGGAGGAAAGGAGAGTGCCTATTCCGCGGCGAGTTTCAGGCCGGGGGCGGCGGCGCGGACCTGTTCGGTG
>CAZBPO010000269.1:0-4557 GCA_964493795.1 uncultured Flavobacteriaceae bacterium | reverse complement strand
GGCCTGGCCTGTGGACGCCAGAGCTGATCGAAGTCACCGGCGGCGAGTCGGT
Organism: uncultured Flavobacteriaceae bacterium; assembly: GCA_964493795.1. Taxonomy (GTDB): domain Bacteria; phylum Pseudomonadota; class Alphaproteobacteria; order Micropepsales; family Micropepsaceae; genus JADZAI01. The sequence continues at coordinate 4,505 of CAZBPO010000269.1, read as the reverse complement.
GCTGGGCGAGGCCGGCCGCCACACGGTGAAACGTCCGCCCGAAGCGCTGGCTGAGGCCGCGCCTGACATTCTCGTCGTCGCCCCCTGCGGCTACGACATCGCGACCAGCCTGAACGAACGGCATCTGCTTCAGGCGCTGCCCGGCTGGGCCGACATCCCGGCGGTCCGGGCGGGCCGCGTCGCCATCGCTGACGGCAACGCCTATTTCAACCGCCCGGGGCCGCGCCTGGCCGACAGCGCCCAGATCCTCCGCGACATCTACGAAGGCCGCCCTGGCGACGGCCAACGCTATGTCTGGCTGCACGAGGTGACCTGATCCTCCGTGGAAAACGGGGAGCGGCGCGCCTTGTTAAGTCTACCCCCAACTGTCATCGCCGGATTCATTCCGGCGATCCATCGAAAGCCGGGCATCGCCGCTCAGGATTAAATGCCGCACCCCTTGAAACTCGCGCAAGAAGGATAATATTCCTTATTTGGTGTGCGCGCCGAAGGGGAGAGCACCGTGCCGTTTCCCACACCCACCACCTGTCATCCCGGCCTTGAGCCGGGATCCAGCGGGGCACGCGGCGGCACCTCGGCCCATCCCATGCCCCCCTCGGAAATCGACGTTCAATTCCCGCGCGTCGCCCGAAAGCGACAAACGAATACCCGGCGCGCCCCTGTCGAAAATCGACGTTCAATTCGAAAACGCGCGCAAAACCGTCAAACGAATGGCCGGCGCCGACCAACCAACGCGCCACCGCTGCGCCGGCCACCCCTCAAAAATCGACGTTCAATTCGGGGAGGAGGAGGGGGGCGGAAAATTCCCGAAACAACCCCTCCCCACCGGGCGGGATCACCCCTTCCGGTAGGGCCCGTGTTCGGCCAGCGCTTCGATATCGGCCTCGATCGCCTGGCGCTCGCGCGTCAGATAGTTGCCCACCGCCTGCCGCAGGCCGGGATGGGTGATGTAGTGCGAGGAATAGGTCGCGACGGGCTCGTATCCGCGTAGCAGCTTGTGCTCGCCCTGCGCCCCGGCCTCCACGCGCTTCAGCCCCCGGGCCAATGCGAAGTCGATGGCCTGATAATAGCAGCACTCGAAATGCAGGAAGGGGTGGTGCTCAATCGCCCCCCAGTTGCGGCCATACAGCGTGTCGCCGCCGATGAAGTTCAGCGCCCCGGCGATATAGCGCCCCTCGCGCTTGGCCATCACCAGCAGGATGCGCTCGGCCATGCCTGCCGAAACCAGCGAGAAAAACCGCCGGGTCAGATAGGGCGACCCCCATTTCCGGCTGCCGGTATCGGTATAGAACGCGAAGAAGGCGTCCCAGTGCGCCTCGGTCAGGTCGCGGCCCGTGACCCATTCGATCTCGATGCCATTCTCCAGCGCGCGCAGCCGTTCTTTCCGCAAGTTCTTGCGCTTGTCCGACGACAGGCTGGCCAGGAACCCGGCGAAGTCGCCATAGCCCCTGTCAGTCCAATGGAACTGGCGGTCCATCCGCGACAGCCAGCCCTCTTCGGCGCACAGCCGCCATTCGTCCTCGGTCTGGAACGTGATGTGGACGGACGACAACTGGTTGGACCGCGCCAGCGCCGCCGCCGCCGCCAGCAGCCCGCGCCGCGTCTCGCCGCTCTGCGCCAGCAGGCGCGGGCCGGTGGCCGGTGTGAACGGCGCGCTGATCTGCAGCTTGGGATAGTAGTGCCCGCCGGCTCGTTCGAACGCGTCGGCCCAGCCATAGTCGAACACATATTCGCCCTGGCTGTGCGTCTTGGCATAGGCCGGGGCCGCGCCGATAAGCGCATCACCCTCATGCAGCGCCAGATGCACGCCCTGCCATCCGGTGCGCGGCGTGGCCGAGCCCGATTCTTCCAACGCCTTCAGGAAGGCATGTGCAACGAACGGGTTGAACGGCCGGTCGGGCGGGTTGGCCAGGGCGTCCCAGTCGGATGCCGCAACCTCGCCGATCGACCTCAGGACCTTCAGCTCGGCCGTCACTCGACTTCGAAGATCGCTTCGACTTCCACGGCCACGTTCCGGGGCAGCGATCCTGCGCCCACCGCCGCGCGAGCGTGCCGGCCGGCCTCGCCGAACACCTCGACGAACAGGTTCGACGCGCCGTTGATGACTTCGGGATGCTCGCCATATCCCGGCACGGCGTTGACGAACCCGGTCAACTTCACGACCCGCTTCACCCGGTCCAGGTCGCCCTCGACGGCGGCCTTCAGCTGGGCGATCAGGTTGACGGCGCACAGCCGCGCGGCGGCCGCGCCTTCTGCGGTCGTGAAGTCCTTGCCCACGATGCCGACATACTCCAGCCCCTTGGGGCCCAGCGTCACCTGCCCGGAGATAAAGACCAGATTGCCAGTGCGGACATAGGGCACATAGGCGGCGACCGGGGCAGGGGGCGAGGGCAGCTCGATCCCCAGTTCCTTCAGTTTTGCGTCGATCCGTCCGGCCATTTTCGTGTCCCTTGTTTGCCGTTGCTGGCGTTCGACCGTAAATCTAGGCGACCGCAGCAGAGCTTGGAAGAAGCCAAAGAATGCACGCCCTCGACGCCGACGAAGAATGCCCGGTCCGCGACAAGTTCTTCATGCCGGCGGAATGGTCGCCCCATGCCCGCACATGGATGCAATGGCCCTGCCGCGTCGGCCCGTGGGGAAACCCCGCTGCAATGACCGCGGCGCGTCTCGCCTATCGCGAGGTCGCCCGCGCCATCTCGCGCTTCGAGCCGGTGACCATGGTCGTGCGCCCACAGGATCGCGCCGAGGCCCAGCTGGCGCTCGGCAAAGACATCGGAATTTTCGAAGCGCCCATCGACGATTCCTGGGCGCGCGACAGCGGCCCCACTTTCCTGATCGACGGCGAGGGCGGGCATGCCGGGATCCAGTGGCGCTTCAACGCCTGGGGCACGAAATACACGCCCTTCGACAACGACGCGGCCATCGCGACGCGTATTCTCAAATCGCTCGACCTCAAGGTCTATGAAGGCCCGCTGACGGTCGAAGGCGGGGCGCTGCATGTCGACGGCGCCGGCACGCTGCTGGTCACCGAACAATGCCTCCTCAACGAGAACCGCAACCCGGAACTCACTCGCCAGCAGATCGAGGCCCGGCTGGCGCTCTATCTCGGTGCGCTGAAAATCGTCTGGCTGGGCGATGGCCTCAAGGACGACGAGACTGATGGCCATATCGACAATATCGCCTGCTTCGCGCCGGGCGGGCGGGTTCTGCTGGCCATGCCGCGCGACAAGTCCGATCCCAACTATCCTGCCATGGCAGACAATCTGGTGCGCCTGCACGAAGCGCGTACCGCGGCAGGTGGGAAGATCGAGGTCGTCGAGCTGCCGCTGCCCTATGCCCCGCGCAGTCGCCATGACGGCACGCGGCTGGAAATGAGCTACGTCAATTTCTACGCCTGCAATGGGGCCATCATCGTGCCGGCCTTCGGCGACAAGGCGGACGAAGAAGCGCGCGCCATCCTCGCCGACGTCTATCCCGATCGCGAGATCGTCCAGCTCGACGCCCTGCCGATCGTGGAAGGCGGCGGCGGCATCCACTGCATCACGCAGCAGCAACCCGCCTAAAGCGCGCGCCCTTTGACGATGGCGTCCGTGCCGAATTTCTCGCGGACCTTGTCGATGGCCCGCTCCGTGGCGATGACCTTGCGCTCCTCGGCCTCGAACAGGTCGAACTGGTCGCAGATTTCGGCGGGGGTGAGGTTCGAGATGCCGACGCCGATCAGGCGGTACTTCGTCTTGCCGTCCGCCGTCGCGGTCAGCAGTTTGTGCGCCGCCTGATAGATCGTCTCGGCCAGCTGCGTCGGCCCGCGCAGCGTCGTCCGCCGCGTGAGGATTTGCAAGTCGGCGGCGCGCAGCTTGAGCTGGATGGTCGCGCCGCCCATGCCGGCCTTCTTGGCCCGCCCCGAGACCTTCTCGCAGAGCGGCCACAGAATGCGGTCCAGCGCGCCCACATCGGCGATGTCGTTCTCGAAAGTCGTCTCGGCCGACATGCCGACATGCTCGCTGTCGGGGTCGACCCGGCGCGAATCCTCACCCCGCGCCAAGCGCCAGATATGCCCGCCCATTACGCCATAGCGTTTGAGCAGGTCGGTTTCCTCCATCTGTTGGATCTGCCCCAACCGCACGATGCCGTCGGCTTCAAGTCTGGCTGCGAAGGTCTTGCCGACGCCGTAGATGACGGTGGGCGGGCGTTCCGCCAGTACGCTGCGGGCGTCGGCATGGCCCAGGATGGCGAAGCCGCGCGGCTTGTCGAACTCGGACGAGAACTTGGCCAGGAACTTGTTGTAGCTGAGCCCCACCGAAACCGTGATCCCCAGCTCGCGCTCGATCCGCTGCGCCAGCCCCGCCAGCGTAACGGCGGGCGGCCGGCGATGCAGGCGCTCGGTGCCGGTCAGGTCAAGAAACGCCTCGTCCAGCGACAGCGCCTGCACGGCCGGCGTCGTTTCCTCCATCATCCGCATGACCTCGCGGCTGACGCCAACATATTTCGCCATGTCGGGCTTGATG
>CAZBPO010000268.1:0-4592 GCA_964493795.1 uncultured Flavobacteriaceae bacterium | reverse complement strand
GCCCGCCTGAAAGGGAGGGCAACTATGATCGTCACCACCACCGCCAGCGTCGACGGCAAGCGCGTACGCACCTATCACGGCGTCGTCAGCGGCGAGACCATACTGGGCGCGAACATCTTCCGCGATATCATGGCCGGCATCCGCGACATCGTCGGCGGCCGGTCGAAAGCCTACGAGAACGTCCTGCGCGACGCCCGGCAGTCGGCCATCGACGAAATGTGCCAGGCGGCCAGCGCGCTGGGCGCTACGGCCGTGATCGGCGTCGACCTGGACTACGAGCAGATCGGCGCCGGCATGCTGATGGTCTCGGCCACCGGCACTGCGGTGACGTTCGACTAATCCTTCGCGACGGCGCGCTCGTTCCTGACGAACAGCATCAATATCAGGCCGATCAACAGGAAGATGAGGATCGAGGCCAGGCCTGCGGCCTGGCTTTCGAACCAGCGCGTGAACATCCCCACCACGATCGGCGCCATGAACGCCGTCGCCGTGCCCGACAGCGCGTAGAGCCCGAAGAACTCAGCCATCTTTTCGGGCGGCGCGATGCGCGCCAGCATGGTGCGGCTGTTGGCGTAGGCGGCGGTGATGAAAATCGCGATCAGAATGACGATGCCGACATAGATGGCTTCGGGCACAGTGTTGAAGAAGGGCCCGTCATAGAGGACGGGCACGGTCTCGGGCGTCCATGACCAGATGCCCAGAACCGTCGTCGGCCCCATCAGCAACGACAGGACCAGCCCCACCGACGTGCCGCCGATGGAGACGAGGATCGCTTTCTGCGAGCCGAGATTGTCGTCGAGCCAGCCGCCGAGAATGCCGCCCACCACCGCGAAGACCGACAGCGTCACGCCATAGGCCAGCATCTCCAGCGGCCCCCACGCGAACGTGCCGGCGGCATAGATGCCGCCGAAGGTGAGGATCGCGGTCTTGCCATCATTGTAGAACATGCGCGCCAGCAGATAGGTCGCGACATTGCGGTAATGCATCGCGTCGCGCAGCGTTCTCACCACGCGCGCCACGCCCTGCGACACGGCCCTGCCGAGCGGCAGGCCGGAAGCGGCGCGGTCAGGCGTGAAGAGGAGGAGCGGTAATGTGAAGACGAGCAGCCATATGGCAGTGATCGGTCCGGCGATCCGCTCGGTCTGGAAGGCCTCGCGGTCCAGCCCGAACAGGGGCGCGGAGGGCACGAAGCCCCAGTCGACCAGGCCGGGCAGCGCGAACCCCCACAGCATGAAGAGCAGCATCAGCAGCCCGGCCAGATTGCCCAGCGCCAGCCCCAGCCCGGAAAGCGCGCCGACGCGTCGGTGGCTGCAGATTTCCGGAAGCATCGCGTTGTGGAAAACGGCGGTGAATTCGAACAGCACGTTGTTGACGACGATGATCGCGCCGACCGTCCAGAGCGGCAGCATCGCCTCGCCGGGAACCGCGAACCAGAGCGAAAACGTGAAGAGCGCGAGGAGGAAGGCGAAGCCGGCGATCCATGGCTTGCGCCGGCCGCCCAGATCGGCGATCGCGCCGAGAAACGGCGCGAGAATGGCGATGATGAAGCCGCCCAGGCCCGACAGATCGCCCCACAGCGCCTGCCCCGCGACGGGATCGCCCACCAGATGGCCCGAAAAATAGGGCGCGAAGACATAGATGGTGATGAGCAGGACATAGGGGTTGCGCGCCCATTCGAAGAGCGCCCAGCTGCGCTGGCCAAGCAGCGAGGCAGGGACGCCGCCCGACGCGGACAGACGCGGATCGTCACCGGCCGGCGCGGCCGCGACACCCTGAGACATCGGCGTTTCCCCTCATTGCTTTTGCGCGAGCCTCTACCCCGAAACGGCGGCGCGCAAGCGCCGTTGACGGCCCTGCGCGCGGCATGCGACGGCGAATATTCACGCCGGATCCCCGCCTTTGCCCATCGAAGCCGCCCTCGCCGCCCTGGCCGCCGCGTTCCTGCACGCGGTGTGGAACGCCCTCGTCAAAGGCGGCGGCGATCCGCTGCTGGATCTTGCGCTGGTCTGGGGCGGATCGGCGGTGCTGGCGCTGGTCTGCCTGCCCTTCGTCGCGGTGCCGGTGGCTGAGGCCTGGCCCTATCTTCTGGCGACGCTGCTGATCCACCTGCCCTATGGCCTGCTGCTGGCGGCGGCCTATCGCGCCGGCAGCCTGAGCCACGTCTATACGGTGGCGCGCGGCACGCCGCCGATGCTGATCGCCATCGCCACGGCGCTGTATGTCGAGACGCTGACGCCGGGCCAGTATCTGGGCATCGCGATCATCAGCCTTGGCATCCTGATCACCGGCGTCGCGCCGCATGCGCCGCGCAAGGCGACGCTGCTGGCGCTGTGCGTGGCGGTCACCATCGCCGCCTATTCGATCCTCGACGGGCTGGGCGCGCGGGCCAGCGGCGAGCCGATCAGCTATGCGATCTGGTTCTTCGTCCTGATGGGCGCGGCGTTCGCGGCGCTGGTCGCCGCCTGGCGGGGGCCGAGGCCGTTCGCCCTTTATGCCCGCGCCAACTGGCGGCGTGCGGCGATCGGCGGGCCTGCCGGGGCGCTCGGCTATGGCCTGGTGCTGTGGGCGATGACCATCGCCCCGGTCGCCGGGGTCAGCGCCCTGCGTGAAACCAGCGTCGCCATCGCCGTCTTCATCGGCTGGTGGTTCATGGGCGACCCGATGAGCAAACGCCGCATCGCCGGAGCCATTCTGGTGCTCGTCGGCGCTGCGGCGCTGAAGCTCACATAGCCAGATCCCTCAGCTGCGCCGCGCCGAGGGCCAGCTTGGCCGGCGTGAACGGCCCGTCACGCTCAAGCTCGGCGATCAGCGCCTGGGCGCGGGCGATGCCCGCCCGCGAGGCCTCGGCCCATGCCGCCACCGCCGCCGCGCCCTGTTCGCGCCGCGCGCCTTCGGCATCGACGGCTTTCAGCGCCTTGGCGGCGACAAGCCGCTGGACGGCGAAAAGGTCGTCTTCGATGCGGGTGAGCGACAGACCGTCCCAGTGGCCCGACGGCGTGATGCGCGCCGCCTGCTGACGCAGCCGGTCGATGCCCAGCGTCGCGCCGGCGGCGAAATAGGCCCCGGCCACCGCGTCGAGCGGAATGCCGGTTTCGCCCGCCAGGCTGACCATGTCGGCGACCGTGGCGAAGAGCGGCAGCGCCCCCGCCTCGTCGGCCAGATCGTCGGGCACGCCGGCCTGCTGAAGCGCCGCGATGCGGGTCATCACGGCTTCGCGTTCAAGCGGCGAGACGAGGCCCGAGAACGTGCCCTTCAAGGCGTCGATGCCGGCGCGGAAACGACCGATGGTCTGGTCGATCGGCGCGTCGGGCGAGACGTTCCGCAGCATCCACAGCGTCTGCCGGCGCAGCAGGGCGATCGTGTCGCGATGAATGCCGGTCTGCACGGCGGCCGGAACCTTGCCGTCGAGCGCGTTGATGCGGTCGTAGAGATCGGCCAGCCGGAACGCGCCGCTGGCGATGGCCGCAGCGCGCGCCACCGCCGACATGCCCGCGCCCGACGCCTCGGCGACGCCCTGGGCGAAATCGGGGCCGGCGCGGTTGACGATGTCGTTGCAGAGCAGCGTCGCGACCAGTTCGCGGCGCAGGCGATGGCCGGCGATATCGTCCGGGAAACGGGCGCGCACCTGCGGCGGGAAATAGCCCTGCAGATCGTCGACGAAGGCCGGGTCTTCGGGCACGGCGCTGTCGAGCAGCGCCTCGTTGAGGTCGATCTTGGCGTAGGCCAGCAAGACGGCGAGCTCGGGCCTTGTAAGGCCGAGGCCCGCCCCCTTGAGCGCCTGGAACGCCGCATCGTCGGGCAGATATTCCACCGCGCGGTCCAGCTTGCCCTTGGCCTCGAGCGCGCGGACCAGACGCTGATGCGCGTCGATATCCGCCGCCGCGTCGCTTTCGGCGATCGAGAGCGCGAGGGTCTGGCGGTAATTGTCCTGAAGCACATGCGCGGCGACGTCGTCGGTCATCTCGACCAACAACGCGTCGCGCGCCTCGCGCGTGATCGCGCCCTGCCCCGCAGCGGCGGCGAACAGGATCTTCAGGTTCACCTCGTGGTCGGAGGTGTCGACGCCGGCGGAGTTGTCGATGGCGTCGGTGTTGATCCGCACGCCCGTCCGCGCCGCCTCGATGCGGCCGAGCTGGGTGACGCCCAGATTGGCGCCTTCGCCGACCACTTTGGCGCGCACGTCGCGGCCGTCGATGCGGATCGTATCGTTGGCCCGGTCGCCGGCCTGGGCGTGGGTCTGGCTCGACGCCTTGATGTAGGTGCCGATGCCGCCGAACCACAAAAGATCGACCTCGGCCTTCAGGATCGCGTTCATCAGCTCGAACGGCGTCAGCGCATCGGCGGAAAGCCCCAGCAACGCCTTGATCTCGGGCGTCAGCGGCACCGATTTCAGCGAACGCGAGAACACGCCGCCGCCCTTTGAGATCAGCGCCTTGTCATAATCGGCCCAGCTTGAGCGCGGCAGATCGAACAGGCGCTGGCGTTCGGCGAAGCTGGTTTGCGGATCGGGATCGGGGTCGATGAAGATGTCGCGATGGTCGAACGCCGCGACGAGACGGATGACGGGCGACAGCAACATGCCGTTGCCGAAC
>CAZBPO010000267.1:0-4596 GCA_964493795.1 uncultured Flavobacteriaceae bacterium | reverse complement strand
TCGCCAACCTGCCCGAAGCCCCCGATCTGGCGGTGATCGTAACCCCGCCCGAAGCCGTGATCGCGACCGCCGAGGCCTTCGCCGCGAAGGGCGCACGCGCCGCCATCGTGATCACCGACGTGAAGCGCGGCGCGGAACGCGCCCGCGTCCTGCGCAGCAAACTGCTGGATCTGTCCGAGACGACCGGGATGCGGGTCGTGGGACCGAACGCGCTGGGCGTCGCCTCGCGCGCGCTGCGGGCCACCATGTCGTCTCTGGTCGCACCCGAGGGCTCCATCGCCTTCGTCGGACAGGCCACCATGGCGGCCGGCGTGGTGGCCGTCTGGGCCGCGCACCAGCATCTCGGCTTCTCCAACCTCGCCGCCGCCGGCGATATGTGCGACGTCGATTTCGGCGACCTGATCGACTGGTTCGCCGCCGACGCGCGCACCCGCCAGATCGTGGTCTTTCTGGAACGCATCCGCGACCCGCGCAAACTGATCTCGGCCATCCGCACCGCCGCCCGCGTGAAGCCGGTGCTGGTGCTGCGTGCGCCGGCCGAACGGCTCGACGCGGACGCCGACGTGGTTTTCGGCGCGGCGCTGCGCCGGGCCGGGGCGCTGCGCGCCGCCAATCTTGAAGACCTGTTCGCAGCGATGGAAGCCGTCGCGGTGCGCCTGCCCTCGGACGCGCCGCCGACGCTGGGACGCCGTCTGGCCGTGCTCGCCAACGGCGAGAGCCTGGGCGCGCTGGCGCGGATGGCGATGGAGGACAGCGAAGCCGAGCCCGCTAAGCTGTCGCCGGCGACCGTCGAACGCCTGACCGGATTGATGCGCGGCCGGCCGGGCGGCATCACCGCGGTGATGCCGCCCGGCCGGCCGCGCATCAATCCGGTCGATATCCTTCCCGACGCCGGGGCCGAGCGCTACGCCAATGCACTGAAAGCGCTGATGGAGGATCGCGAGGTCGACGCCGTGCTGACCGTGTTCGGCCCGTCAGGCGTCGCCACGGCCGACGCGGTGGCGCAGGCGATCGCCGGCGTCGTGGAGGACGTGCGTATTCACGCCGGCCGCCGCCGTCCGTTCGTCATGACCGCCTTCGCCGGCGGCCAGCAGGAGCTGGCGGCCCGCGACGCGCTGGGCCGTCAGCACATTCCCGCGTTCGAGACGCCGGCCAGCGCGGTGCGCGCCTATTCGGCCCTCGTGGCGCTGCGCCGCGCGGCCGAGCGGGTGAGCGCCACGCCGGAGTTCGTCGCCAGCATCGAAGCCGGTCACGCCGCCGAGGTTTCGGAAAAAGCGGCAGCGGCGCTGGCGCGGGGGCAATCCCAGATCGACGGGCAGATCGCCTCGTCCATCCGCCGCGCGCTGTGGCTGGGCAAGACCGACGCCGCGCCGCAGCTCACCTGGCGCATCGCGGTGAAGGACGATCCCGATTTCGGGCTCGGCATCTTTTTCGGCCCCGGCGGCGCGTTCGCCGACATCGCGCTGCACCGCGCCGCCGCCCTGCCCCCGCTGAACGCCGCCACGGCGCAGGAGCTGATCGCGGCCTCGCGCTATGCCGACGCGGCGCGCGCGGCCGGCGGCTTCGACGACGGGGCCGCCTATGCCCTGGCCGCCCTGCTGGTGCGGATGAGCGACCTTATCGCCACCGTGCCGCAGATGCGGACGCTGACGCTGGACCATATTTCGGCCATCGACGGCCGCCCCGTCGCGCCGCCGGAAGCCGTATCTGGAACCATCGCCCCGGCGACGGACGATCCCGATTCGCGTTTCGCCATCCGCCCCTATCCGGCGCGTCTGGTGGAGAAAGTCGTCGCCAGGGACGGCCAGACCTATCGCCTGCGTCCGATCCGGGCCGAGGACGAGCCGGGCATCGGGCGCATGGGCGCACGCATGTCGCCCGAAGATCTGCGCCTGCGCTTCTTCCAGCCGATGCGCCAGCTCAGCCACGAAATGGCCGCCCGCCTGACCCAGATCGACTACGATCGCGAGATGGCCTTCGTGCTTGAGGAGCCCGACGGCGGCGGCATCCTGGCCGTGGTGCGGCTGCATCGCGAGATGCGCGGCGACAGCGCCGAGTTCGCCGTCACCGTCCGCAGCGACATGCAGGGACGCGGCTTTGGCCGTCTGATGATGGAGCGCATCATCGCCTATGGCCGCGGGCAGAACCTGAAGTCGATTTTCGGCATCGTCCTGCACGAGAACCAGGGCATGTTGAAACTGTCGCGGGCGCTCGGCTTCAGCGCGCGGTCGGAACGCGGCGACGCCACCGTTGTGCGCGTCGAGCTGAACCTGGAGGCCGCATGACGCTGACCACGATTCTGGGCGACCTCGCCTTCCCGGAAGGCCCGCGCTGGCGCGACGGCGCGCTTTGGTTCTCGGACATGCACGCGCACGAGGTCGTCCGCCTGATGCCCGACGGCCAGCGCCAGACCGCCGCGTCGTTCGACGGCCCCGTCTCGGGCCTCGGCTGGCTGCCGGCCGGGCACATGCTGGTGGTGTCGATGGCAGACAGGCGCGTACTGCGCCAGCAGGCCGATGGCCGTTTCGTGCTGCATGGCGACCTGTCCGGGATCGCCACCGGCCTCGCCAACGACATGGTGGTGGATTCGCACGGCAACGCCTTCGTCGGCAATTTCGGCTTTTCGCTGCATCCGCCGGAAGAACCCCGGCCCGCCCGCCTCGCCCGCATCGCGCCCGACGGCAAGACCAGCATCGCGGCCGAGAACCTGATGTTTCCCAACGGCATGGTCATCACGCCGGACGGATCGGCGCTGATCGTCGGGGAAAGCTTCTCGCGCGTGCTGACCGCTTTCGATCATGGCCGCGACGGCGCGCTGACCAATCGCCGCGTCTGGGCGGCGCTGCCCGGCAAGGCGCTGCCCGACGGCATCTGCCTGGACGCCGAGGGCGCGATCTGGGTCGCCTCGCCCTCCACCTCAGAGGTCATCCGCGTGCGCGAAGGCGGCGAGGTGCTGGCCCGCGTGCCCACCGAACAGCTGGCCATCGCCTGCATGCTGGGTGGCGCGGATCGGCGGACGCTCTACGTCCTGACCGCCGAAAGCACCGATCCGGCGGCTTGCAAGGCCGGGCGGACGGCCCGCATCCAGACGATGCGGGTCGATGCGCCCGGCGCAGGCTGTCCGTGACCCGCGTCTAGTCCAGATTGTCGATCGCGATGGGCTCCAGCGCCTCGGGCGCCTCGAAGCCGAACACGCGCGACAGGAAGTAGTGCGTCGCGGTCAGCGTGCGAAGCTGGTTCGCGGCCTTGCGGAAACCGTGGCCCTCGCCCTCGAAGGCGATATAGGCCGTGGCGACGCCCTTGGCCTTCACCGCCTCATAGATCGCCTCACTCTGCGAGGGCGGCACCGCCTTGTCGTCGAGACCCTGAAAGGTGAGCAGCGGCGCGCGGATACGGTCGGCGGCGTAGAGGGGCGAACGGGCGCGATAGACGTCTTTCGCCTCGGGCAGCTTGCCGATCAGCGTATCGGTGTAATGGGCCTCGAACTTGTGGGTGTCGTGGGCCAGCGCCTCCAGATCCGAGATGCCATAGAGATTGACGCCCGCCTTGAACACGTCGGGATGGAAGGCCAGCGCCGCCAGCACGACATAACCGCCCGCGCTGCCGCCATAGACCGCCATGCGCTCGCCGTCGGCGAGGCCGTTCGCGGCGCAATAGCGCGCGCCGGCCACCACGTCTTCGATATCCGCATCGCCCCAGCGCAGGTCCAGCGCCTTGCGATAGGCGCGGCCGAAGCCGGTCGAGCCGCGATAGTTCACGTCGAGAATGGCGAAGCCGCGCGAGGTCCAATAGGCGCGCCAGGCCGTCAGCATCGGCTTGGCCCCGGATGTGGGGCCGCCATGCGCCGTCACGATCAGCGGCGGCTTTTCACCGTCTGGCGCGGCGAAGAGAGGGTTGAGCGGCGGATAGTAGAAGGCGTGCGCAGTGTCGCCGTCGCTGGTCGGGAACGACAGCGTATGCGGCCGCGCCGCGACGCCCGCAGGCAACGAAGGCCCCGCCGACCGATAGACGAGCTGCGGCTGGCCGCCATCGAGCGGGCAGCGCCATAGCGCGAAGCCCTGATCGCCCGATGCGCCCAGCACGATGGCGCTGCGCCCGTCCGCCAGCAGGCGCGATGCGATGGCGCTGAACGGCGTGGCGATCGGACGCGCCGTGCCGGTGGCGAGGTCGATCGTCACGAGGCTGTCGATGCTGGCCCGGGTGAGAATGGCGACCGCACGCTTGCCCGCGATGTCATACGACCGCGTGCGGAAATTCCATTGCGGGCTGCCGATCTCGCCATCGAGATGGGCGACCAGTTCGCGCGTCCCGGCGCGCCAGCGATAAAGGCTCCAGTCGCCGGGCTCGTCGCTGAGATAATAGAGCGCGCCGTCGTCGGCCCAGACCGGCTGGATCACCGAAAAGCCTTCCGAGGCCGGGCATATGTCATAGCTGCGCGCGATCGCGCCGGCCCCGTCCAGCACCGCGACATGCAGGGTCGTCGCGTCCCACGGCATGTTGGGATGATCCCAGGCGATCCACGCCAGACGCGAACCGTCGGGCGAAAGGCGCGGCGCGGCGACGAAATCGCTGTCGCCCCAAAGTTCGGTCACCGCG
>CAZBPO010000266.1:865-4599 GCA_964493795.1 uncultured Flavobacteriaceae bacterium | reverse complement strand
GCATCGAGGATGCGGTTCGAGCCCGACTGCACCGGCAGATGCAGGAACGGCATCAGCTGGGGCACCTCGCCATGCGCGGCGATCAGGTCGTCATCCATGTCGCGCGGATGGCTGGTGGTGTAGCGAATGCGGGCGAGGCCGTCGATTTCCGCCAGCGCGCGGATCAGCCGGCCCAGCGTCCAGTCATGTCCGTTGCCGTGTTCGCCGTGATAGGCGTTGACGTTCTGGCCCAGCAGCGTGCTCTCGCGCGCGCCTTCCGAAACCATGCGCCGCGCTTCGGCGAGGATCGCTTCGGGTTTGCGCGAATATTCCGCGCCGCGCGTATAGGGCACCACGCAGAACGTGCAGAACTTGTCGCAGCCTTCCTGCACGGTCAGGAAGCGCGCCGGACCCTGCTGGCCGCTGGCTGCCGGCAGCTTGTCGAACTTGTCCTCGACCGGGAACTCGGTGTCGAGCGCCTTGCCCGCGCCGCGATGGATCTCGGCGATCATCTGCGGCAGGCGGTGATAGGCCTGCGGGCCGACGACGATATCGACCTCGGGCGCGCGGCGGGTGATTTCGGCCCCCTCGGCCTGCGCCACGCAGCCGGCGACGGCGATCATCATGCCGTCTTTTTCCGCCTTCATCTTCTTCAGGCGGCCCAGCTCGGAATAGACCTTTTCGGCCGCCTTCTCGCGGATATGGCAGGTGTTGAGGATGACGAGATCCGACCCCTCGGCCGCGTCCGACACGGCATAGCCCAGGGGGAGGAGCACGTCGGCCATGCGCTGGCTGTCGTACACGTTCATCTGGCAGCCATAGGTCTTGATATGGACCTTGCGGGTCACGGGCGGTCGTCCTGCGCGTTAAGGGCGGGGTTTATGCCGCAAACCGGGGCCGGGGCGCAAATGGGGGCAAGCGGCTACCAACCCCTCATCCCCTCGCCGATGGCGAGGGACTTCTCCCCGGAGGGGAGAAGGGTTGGCTGTTGAATCGGATGAGGTAGCCGATCCTTATGATGAGCTGGTTGCCGCTGCCGGCTCTTCTCCCGCTTGCGGGAGAAGGTGGCGCGCGCAGCGCGACGGATGAGGGTGGCGGAGGTCATCCCCGCCCCGCCAGCGACCTCGCGAGCGACTCCGAGACCAGCGCCTCGCATTTGGCGGCCAGCGCCTTGCGCGAGCCGATCTCGGCTACGGTGATGGGATCGTGGATGGTGATCTCGCACTCGAACGGGCCGAGGCGGGCCATGTCCCAGAGATGCGGCACCAGGTCCATGTCGCCATACCAGGCATAGAAGGGCCGGTAGGCGCGGTTCATCGGCAGGCCGTAGAGCTTGGTATAGGCGATGCTCATAGGCTGAACCCGGATCGCCTTTTCCCCGCCTTTTCCGTCAGGGATCACGCCTTCCGCCGCGCTCATCAGCGCGCTTTTGAAGGTCAGCACGCGGTTGCCGTCGCTGGAGGTGCCTTCGGGGAACAGGACGATGGTGTCGCCCTTGCCCAGCCGCTCCTTGATTTCGTCGCGCTGCTCGGCGGTCTTCGTGCGGCGGTCTCGGGCGACATAGATGGTCTGCTGCAGCCGGGCGAGCAGGCCGAAGCCCGGCCAGGTGTTCACTTCCGATTTGGCGATGAAGCTTAGAGGACCGACCGAGGAAATGGTCAGAATGTCGATCCACGAGGAGTGATTGGCGGCGATCAGCACGCCGCCGCCCGGCGCGATCGCGCCCTTCACATGCACCTTGATGCCGAAGATGCGGCAGAACAGGCGATGGATGCGGAACGGCAGCACCTTCGCGCCGAAATTCAGCCTCATCAGCGCCCACTGGAAGGGCAGGATCAGCAGCACCACCAGAACGAACATCGCCAGCCGCACGACGCCGCGCGCCGTCTGCATGCGCGTCATTTCGTTCAGCTGCGGCAGCGGGCGGCCGGCGTCGGCGTGGGGGCGGCGGCCCGTCGCCTCGGCCGGGGCGGGCGTATCGGCGAGCGCCGGGGCGGTCAGCGCCGCCTGGCTCATGCCTTCTTCGCGTCGATCGGCCGGCCGTAAAGCTCGAGCCGGTGGTCGACCAGGCGATAGCCGAGACGCTCGGCCACCAGCTTCTGCAGCCGCTCGATCTCTTCGTCGTGGAATTCCACCACCTTGCCGGTCGAAAGGTCGATCAGATGGTCGTGGTGTTCCTCGGGCACTTCCTCGTAGCGCGAGCGGCCGTCGCGGAAATCGTGACGCTCCAGAATGCCGGCTTCTTCGAACAGGCGCACGGTGCGATAGACCGTGGCGATCGAGATGCGGTTGTCGATGGCGGAGGCCCGGCGGTGCAGCTCCTCGGCGTCGGGATGGTCCTGCGAGTCCGACAGAACGCGGGCGATGACGCGCCGCTGCTCGGTCATCCGAAGGCCTTTCTCGACGCAGAGTTTTTCGATCCGGTGCGGCATGAATTCTCCTTCAGGTCTCACCCGCGATGCGGGCGAGGGGCGCCTGCATCACGATCGCGTCGGTCTTCCCGCCATAATAGCGCACGCGACGGGACATGTCTTGAAACCCGAGCGCGCGATAAAGCGCAAGCGCCGCGTCGTTGTCTGCGGCGACATCGAGGAACATCGTTCCGCCGCCGCCTTGCGTCAACTCACGCGCGGCGCGAATGAGAAGCGCCCGCGCGACGCCGCCGCGCCGCGAGGCCGGATCGACGCCGACCGATAAAAGTTCGGCCTCCGGCGGCACGCATTGCAGCAGCGCGAAACCGGCGTCGCGCCCGTCCAGCGCCGCGATCAGCGCGAAGCCGCCCGGACCGCCGATCAGGCGGGCGATGGACGGCGCGCTCCAGGCGTCTTCGAACGACAGCTTGTGCAGTCCGGCGATGGCCTCGGCGGATTCGACGCCGGCGCGGCGGATGGCGAGGGTCATCGCGCGCGGGCGGGGCCCGGTCCGCCTTTCAGCGGACCCGGCGGTTTGGCGTCGGGCGCGCGCAGATAAAGCGGCTGCGGCAGGCCCGCGTCAGGACGCGTCAGGCCCAGCGCCGCGACGAAGGCGGCGTCGGGCTGGCGGACGGCGGAGACCGTGCCGCCATGAGGCGCCAGCATCGCAGCCGCCGAGCCGGCCAGCGTGATGCCGGGCGCGACTTGTGCGGCGGCGGCATCGACGGTCAGCAGGGTGGGCGCGCCGCGTCCCGCGCCGTCGGCCGCGAAGGTCTGGGCATAGACCTCGCCGCGCCGCGCATCGGTGGCGACCAGAACGTCGTGACCCGGCCGCTCGGCCAGCGCGGCGGCGGCCATCGTTTCAAGCGTCGTCACGCCGATGCAGGGGATCTTGAGCGCCAGCGCCAGCCCCCGCGCGAAGGCAAGGCCGATGCGCTGGCCTGTGAACGTGCCGGGACCGGTTGTGACGGCGATGCGGCCGAGCGCGGCGAAGGCGACGCCCGCCTCGCGCATCAGTCCTTCCACCATAGGGGCCAGCGCCTCGGCGTGGCCGGTGGACATCTCGTGAAGCCGCCTTGCGACAGGCCCGTCCGCGCCCGCGAGCGCCGCCGAACAGGCGCCGAGCGCGGTATCGAGCCCCAGGCACAGCATCAGGCGATCCGGCAGGCGTCCTCGAAGGACAGGCGCGGCGACCGGTCGAATACCTTGGACGGGTCGCCCTCGCCGAACGAGCAGATGAAATTCGACTTCACCGACGTGCCGGCGAAGAAGGCTTCATCGACCTTGGCGTTGTCGAAGCCCGACATCGGCCCGGCATCGAGCCCCAGCGCGCGCGCCGCCAAA
>CAZBPO010000266.1:0-855 GCA_964493795.1 uncultured Flavobacteriaceae bacterium | reverse complement strand
GGTTGATGCCGTCCATGTCGAAGCCGCTCATCGGTCCGCAATCAAGGCCGAGCGCGCGCGCCGCGAGCATCAGATAGGCCCCTTGCAGCGTGCCGTTCCGGAAGGCGGTGGTCTCGGCCAGCTTCTCGCTGGAGGTGAACCAGTCTCTCGCGCCGGGATTGTGCGGGAACAGCTCGGGGATTTTCTCGTAGAATTTCAGGTCGTGCCCGATGATGACGGTGACCGGCGCGGCCAGGATCTTGGGCGCGTTGCCCGACGACGACAGGGCCGCCAGCTTGCTTTTGGCGTCGTCGGTGGCGCAGAAGACGAAACGCGCGGGGCTGCAATTGGCGCTGGTCGGCCCCAGACGGGCGAGATCGTAAACCGCACGCAGCAGCGTTTCGGAGACGGGCGTCTCTTTCCAGCCGTTCTGCGAACGCGCGTTGCGGAAGACCTGGTCGAGCGAAGCGTCGGGCAGCGGCTGGTGGGTCATCGGGGCCTTGATGTCAGATCGCCTGAACGGCGGTCACTTCGGGAATATAGTGCATCAGCATCTTCTCGATGCCGCCTTTGAGCGTCGCGGTCGAGGACGGGCAGCCCGAACACGCGCCGCGCATGTTCAGATAGACCGTGCCGGTCTGGCTGTCGAAGCTGCGGAAGGCGATGTCGCCGCCGTCCTGGGCGACGGCCGGCCGCACGCGGGTCTCCAGAAGTTCGATGATCTGCTCGACAATGTCCTCGTCTTCCTCAGACAGCGCGGCGGCGGCTTCCGGCGCGGCCGCGACGGCGGCCGTATCGCTGATCAGCGGCCGCTCCATCTGGAAATGCTCCATGATGGCGCCGAGGATGGCGGCATCTCAAGCCCGCCATCCTCGG
>CAZBPO010000265.1:0-4613 GCA_964493795.1 uncultured Flavobacteriaceae bacterium | reverse complement strand
ATCTGCAGGCCGATGGGCAGCCCTGCTTGCGTAAAACCGCAATTGATCGAGGCAGCCGGTTGCTGCGTCAGGTTGAACGGCCAGGTGAAGGGCGTCCACTTCATCCACAGCCAGTAGGGGTCCAGCTCGCCCGGCGCGATCCGGTCCACGTCGAACGCCGGCACCGCCGTTGCAGGCGTCAGGATGAAGTCGAAATTCTCCATCCACTGCCGCATCGCCGCGCCATAGCGCCCACGCGCCAGATTGGCCTCGAAATATTCGGCCAGCGAATATTTCAGCCCGCCCTCCACCATCATCCGCAGGCCGGGGTCCAGCAGCGCCTGCTTGTCCTCGGGCAGAGCGCCCACGAACTGCCCCGCCGCGCCCCACCAAAGCGCCCGGAATATGTCGGCCGGATCGCCGGTCGGCGGGTCCAGCTCGTCCACCTGCGCGCCCATCGCCTGGAACGCCAGCGCCGCGTGCTTCACCGCCTCGGCCACATCCGGATCGACGCCTTCGGCGAAGCCCAGCGTCGGGCAATAGGCGATGCGCGCGCCCTTCACGCCGTCTTCCAGCCCGGCCGTATAATCCGCCACGCCGTTCGGCACCTGATGCCAGTCGCGCGCGTCGGCCTTGGCCATCTCGTTCAGCATCAGCGCCGCGTCGGTCACCGTGCGCGTCATCGGCCCCACATGCGCCAGCGTGCCGAACGGCGACAGCGGCCAGGCCGCCACACGTCCGAAGCTCGGCTTCAGCGCGAACGTGCCGGTGAAGCTCGCCGGGATGCGCACCGAGCCGCCGCCATCCGTGCCCAGCGCCAGCGGGGCGAACCCGGCCGCCAGCGCCGCCGACGATCCGCCGCTCGATCCGCCCGGCGTCTTCGACAGATCCCACGGATTGCGCGTCACGCCGGTCAGCGGGCTGTCATTGCTGCCCTTGAAGCCGAACTCCGGCGTCGTGGTCTTGCCCAGCGGCACGGCGCCGGCTTCCCTTAGACGCGCCACCGAAGGCGCATCGTCGTTCCACGCCTGGTTCGGATCGACGGTGCGCGAGCCGCGCAGCGTCGGCCAGCCTTTCGTGACCAGCAGGTCCTTGATCGCCACCGGCACGCCGTCCAGCGGCGACAGCGGCGCGCCCGACATCCAGCGATCCTGGCTCGCCTCGGCCGCCGCCATCGTCACGCCGGCGTCGATCAGGCAGAACGCGTTCACCTTCGCGTCCAGCGCATCGATCCGCGCCAGCAGCCCCTCGGCCACCTCCACGGGCGACAGCTCGCCGCTGTCATAAGCGGCCGACAATTCGGCCGCGCTCATCCATTGGGGATCGTCTGTCTCGTCCATGGCGGACGAGCCTAGCGCACCGCCGTCTCCGCCTCACGCCCCATTTCGATCAGGGTCAGGCGCGCGCCGTCCGTCTCGAAAATCGTGATCGAGCCGTTGGCCGGCGAGAACAACGTCGCGCGGTCATCGCCCGTCGCCGCGCCCACGGCCACGTTGATCGCGACGAAATGACTGAAGATCGCGCAGTCCTTGGGCTGGCGCAGCAGCGTCGCGACCACCCCGTCCCGCCACGCTCGGCGCAGCGCGTCGGCCTCGCTCCAGGTGCCGCTCATCACCCCGCGCAGCCAGTCTCCCCGCCCTTCAAGCGGAATGTCGGGCGAGGGCACCTCGGCCACCCCCGGCTCGATCCGCGCATGGTTCGACCATGCCAGCTCCAGCGGCTCAGCCGTCTGGCGCGCCCGCGCCAGCGGGCTCGACAGGATCGCCATCGGGCTCAGCTTCGACAGCACGTCCGCCGCTGCCGTCGCCTCCGTGCGCCCCGTATCGTCCAGCCCCGGATCGGCCGCATCGGCCCAGCTCGCCGAGGCCTTGCCGTGCCGCACCATATAAATCCGCGCCATCCGCCTACTCCGCTGTCGGCGGCACGATGCCGTGCGCGATGCGCTCGGCCTCCTCCACCGTGAAATTCCCGCTGATCGTCGCGCGCCCGCCAAGGATCGGCTCATTGATCCGCGGGGCCGAAACCACGACCCCGTCGATCACGATCGCGATCAGGCCAAGCACGTTGTCGCGCGTGCAATCCGCGAACTTCGCCCCGCCTTCTTCCGTGAAGGACAGATTGATGACCGGCAGCCCGGCGTAAGGATCGACATCCGCACGAGCCTCAGCGATGTCCGCATTGGTCAGGATCGGCTCCGCTGCGACATGCACGACCATACCGTCTGCCGACGTCATCTCCACCAGGCCCTCGCGCGGCGCATCGGCCGCCGGCCGAAACTCCACGATCACCGTCTGCGCCCCGGCCGCGACGACCATCGCGACGGCGAACGCCATCGCAGCCAGCACCCGTCCCATGACCATGCTCCTCCCGTCAGCCCGGCGTGAAGATATTCTTCCCCGCTTCGTGGCGCACGGTCCCCGTGCGGCCCAGCCCTTCCGATGCCATCAGGTTCTCCATCACCGCCTTGTCGGCCGGCGTATTGGCGACGAACCGGCTGCCGTCCTCCAGCCGCCCGATCACGATCCCCAGCATCGGCCCGTTGCGGTCATGCACGACGGTATAGGTCTCGATGGTCCCCGTGCCGTTCGCCTCCACCGTCACCTTCGGGCGTTCGATGGCGTCGATCTCGCTCTGATAGGTCTTCGGGTCGCGCCGCTTCCACGGCCCTTCCGTCGGCTCGGTCGAATAGATGCCCGCCGCATGCTTGGTCGCGAACCAGCCATTGCCCGTCACCAGCCCGAACGAACCGGCGTCCTCGCGCACCTTGTGCAGCATCATCACGATCGAATGCATGACGTAGTTGTTCCCCGCCCCGCCGAAATAGGGCAGCCCGCCGGTCACCGTCAGCCCGCGTTCGTCGTCGGCCGGAATGCCGAACGCATCCAGCGCGTATTCCACCGCGCTGGGGAAGCACGAATAGAGATCCATGTGGTCGATATCGCCGATGGAAAGGCCCGACATCGCGAACACCTCGCGCGCCATCAGCCTGATCGCCGGCGACACCGAAAGATCGGGACGCTCCGAGACGTTCCAGATTTCCTTCACATCGGCGCAGCCATGCAGGAACACCCAGCGGTCTTCCGGCACGCCCAGCTCGCGCGCCTTCTCCACCGACATCATCAGCACGGCGGCGGCCTGATCCACCTCGATCACCGAGTTCAGATATTTGGTGTAGGGGAAGCCGACATAGCGGTTCTTCTCGCCAGGCGTGGCGATCTCCTCGGCGCTGCGGGCGGTCGGAAACCAGCTCTCGGGATTGGCCGCCGCGACCGCGTTGAAGCGCTGGAACAGCTTGCCCATCTTTTTCTGGTGGAAAGGCACCTGCCGTCCCTTCGCGCCGCGGATGGCGTTCTCGAACAACGGATAAGTGTTCACCGGAAAGCGCAGGCCGTGCGCGTGCTCATAGGCGTTCACGCCATTCGCGTAGTCGCCGAATTTCTCCGGCTCGCCGTCCGCATCGTCGCCCCAGGCCTCCAGCTTCACGCCCGACTTCAGCGCGCCCAGCAGCGTCGCCAGATACTCGCACCCGGCCAGCAGCACCACCTCGGCCTCGCCATTGGCGATGGCCTCGGCCGAGGCGTTGACCAGCGCCTGCGGGGTATTGCCCCCGGCGGCGGTGTAGATTTCGCGCTTCGGCGCGGCGCCCAGCGCCCGGGCCAGCGAGCGCGGCGGGTTCGGCATCTGCCCGACCGGCAGACGGCCCGCCTCGGCGCTGTCCACAGTGAAGCGCACCACGGCCACGGTATCGGCCGCCTTCAGCGCCGCCTCGCCCGCGCCGCTGTCCTCGGCCGCCATCCGCGCCGCCTTGGCCAGCATCTCCAGCGGCTTCAGCCCGTCGGCGAAGCGGCCCTGCTGGGCGGTGCGCTGGGTGAAGTGCCCGCCGCCCACCAGCACCGGCGTGCGCGGGTCGATCTCGATTTCTACGTAGTCGTGTTCGTCGCTCATGGGCGTCGCCTGCCTCGGGATATTGGTCGCCCAAGGGTTTGGCGCGGCCGGTCCGCCTTGTCCAGTTGACGGGCCGGAAAGCTGTCTATCCGTTCAGCTTCGGGTCGCGGTGGCTTGTTTGGAAATTCATCTGGATCGGCGCGATGTTCAGTCGTGCCGGACGCAATGACGGCTTGGGGCCCGAACATCCCCCGCAACGCGAAAGCCCCAAGAAAGGGCCTCTCCTCCCCGGAGAGGCCCTTTCGCCTTTCCGAGCCACCGAAACGAAAAGGCCGGGCATCACTGCCCGGCCTTCCGCTCATCCGACCCTTTAAAGGGGGTCAGACCGAATAGTACATCTGGAACTCGATCGGATGCGGGGTGTGCTCGAAGGCGTACACTTCCTGCATCTTCAGCTCGATCCACGAGTCGATGAAGTCGTCGGTGAACACGCCGCCCTTCTTCAGGAAGGCGCGGTTCTTGTCGAGCTCCTCCAGCGCCTCGCGCAGCGATCCGCAGACCTGCGGGAAGTTCTTGGCTTCCTCGGCCGGCAGATCGTAGAGGTCCTTGTCGGCCGGACCGCCCGGATTGATCTTGTTCTCGATGCCTTCCAGGCCCGGTGAAGCGTTCACTTCCAGTAACAGCGGTCCGGCTTTGGTGCGAAGCAGGTCCTCGCCGGCGATGCCCAGGCCCACGGCGTGGGCGGCGCG
>CAZBPO010000264.1:2046-4638 GCA_964493795.1 uncultured Flavobacteriaceae bacterium | reverse complement strand
GCCAGATGCCCGAGCTGATCGAGCGCGGGCACATCTACATCGCGCAGCCGCCGCTCTACAAAGTCGAGCGCGGCAAGTCGTTCCGATACCTGAAGGACCAGCGCGAATACGACGCCTATATCCTCGAGGAAGGCGCGAAAGGCGCGGTGCTGACGCTGAAGAACGGCGAGCAGATCGCCGGCGAGGAGCTTGACGATCTGATCGCCCGGGCGCGCGACGCCAAGTCGGCCATCGACACGCTGGCCCATCGCTATCCGGCCTTCGTGCTGGAGCAGGCGGCGATCGGCGGCGCGCTGAACGCCGAGCTGCTGCGCGATCCCGACAAGGCTCCCGGCGTCGCCGCCTATATCGCGCGCCGGCTCGACGCGTTGGCCGACGAGTACGAGAAGGGCTGGCAGGGCGCGGCCACCGACGATGGCGGCCTGACCTTCACGCGCGAACTGCGCGGCGTGACCGAAGCCGTCGCCATCGACGGCGCGCTGATCGCCAGCGCCGAGGCGCGCAAGCTGGATCGCCTGACGCCCGATCTGCAGCATGCCTATGGCACGGGCGGCGACCTGAAACGCGGGACCGACAGCCGCAGCGTGCTGGGGCCGCTGTCGCTGCTGGAGACCATTATCGCCTGGGGCGAAAAGGGCGTGCAGGTCTTCCGCTACAAGGGCCTCGGCGAGATGAACGCCGAGCAGCTGTGGGAGACCACGCTCGACGCCAATGCCCGCTCGCTGCTGCAGGTGAAGGTCAGCCACGCCGACACGGCCGACGACCTGTTCGTGAAACTGATGGGCGACGTGGTCGAGCCGCGCCGCATCTTCATCCAGGACAACGCGCTGTCGGCCGAAGT
Organism: uncultured Flavobacteriaceae bacterium; assembly: GCA_964493795.1. Lineage (GTDB taxonomy): Bacteria > Pseudomonadota > Alphaproteobacteria > Micropepsales > Micropepsaceae > JADZAI01. The sequence goes on along the minus strand of CAZBPO010000264.1, from coordinate 3,797 downwards.
CGACGCGTGAGCGCGCCCGCGATCGACATCGTCGTCGCGGACATCACCACGCTGGCGGTCGACGCCATCGTCAACGCCGCCAACACATCCCTGCTGGGCGGCGGCGGCGTCGATGGCGCGATCCATCGCGCCGCCGGTCCGGACTTGCTGGCGGAATGCCGCACGCTGCATGGCTGCGCGGTGGGCGATGCGAAGATCACCGGGGGTTATCTCCTGCCGGCGAAGCATGTGATCCACACCGTCGGGCCCTACTGGCAGGGCGGGCAGCACGGCGAGGCCGAGCTGCTGGAGTCGTGCTACGGCACGTCGCTGCGCGTGGCGCGGGATGCCGGCCTTTCGTCCATCGCCTTTCCGTCCATCTCCACCGGCGTCTTCGGCTACCCGGCCGCGGCGGCGGCGCGGATCGCGGTGGCGGCGGTGGCGGGGTTTGAGGATGCGGGCTCTGTCGAGCGCGTCACGCTGTGCTGTTTTTCCGAAGACGGCGCACGTCATCACCGCGCCGCGCTTCAGGCGCTCGGCATCGCGCCATAGCTGACGGCGAAAGAAAAAGGCGTCCGGCGGCAAGGCCGGACGCCTGAAGTCGTCACTGTGGTGGTGTTCAACGCTCGAAGGGTACTCGTCTGAATTCGTTCAGCGGCGCAGCGCCGGGGCGGCCTCGGCCGGGGCTTCAGCCTTTTTCGCGGCCTTCTTGCCGTCGACGCGGCCGATCATCTGCAGCGACAGTTCGCGCGTGGCGTCGGCCAGCAGCATGCCCGGCTTGCCGGTGCAGACCTGATAGAGGCCATCGGTGAGCTGGGTGTCGGTGCGGCCGCCCGAAACGTCGACGACGTCGGGAACCGCCTGGTTCAGCGCGGTCATGTAGCCCTGGACCCAGACGCCGACGATGGCGGCGACTTCCGCCGGGGCGCTCATGTATTCGCCGCAGGTGTTGGCGCCGAGGCCGATCACCGTGTAGTTGCCCTTCGCGTCGGCGGCCGTGGCGGCGCTGGCGAAGGTGAGGGCGAAAGCGGCGGCGGCGAGCATCGTCTTCATCGGACCATTCCTTTGTGAGCGGACGCCGGAACACGTCCGCGCCCTCTTGCCGCCATAGAGTTCAAGCAACATGCCAGCCGGTCAGAGCCCGGAAATCCGCGGATTTCTGCAGCGTTCAGTCCCCATTAAGCGTCCCGCTGCTACCAAACAGAGTGACTGAAAGCTTAAAGATGCGGACCGGCACATGAGATCGTCCCAACGCGGGACGCGCGGGCGGACGAGAAAGCCCGCGCCGGTGCGCAAGCGCCGCCGCAAAAGCGGGCTCTTTGGCCTTTTCAAGTTCGTGCTGGTCAGCGCGGTGCTGGGCGCGTTCGCGCTGGCCATGCTGGTCGCCTATTACGCGTCGGGCCTGCCCCCGACCGACAAGCTGTTCGGCGTTCAGGGCACGCCCTCGGTCACGGTGCTGGATGTCGGCGGCCGGGTGATCGCCACGCGCGGTGCGGGCGTCGGCGAGATCGTGCCGGTCGCCGAGATGCCGCCCTATCTGCCTCAGGCCGTGATGGCGATCGAGGACCGCCGCTTCTACGACCATTTCGGCGTCGACCCCATGGGCCTGGCCCGCGCGCTGTTCGCCAATATGGAGGCAGGGCGCGTCGTGCAGGGCGGCTCGACCATCACCCAGCAGCTCGCCAAGAACCTGTTCCTGACCAACGAGCGCTCGATGGAGCGCAAGATCAAGGAAGCCTATCTGGCGCTCTGGCTGGAATGGAACCTCTCCA
>CAZBPO010000264.1:0-2036 GCA_964493795.1 uncultured Flavobacteriaceae bacterium | reverse complement strand
CCGGGCCGCCGCCTCGACGCCATAGGTGCCGGCCCGGCGCTATTTCAACAAGGGCGCGCGCGACGTGACGCTGAAGGAGGCCGCGATCCTCGCCGGCCTTTTGAAGGCCCCCTCGCGCCTCGCCCCCACCGAAAACGCAGAGGCGGCCGAGGAGCGCGCCAAGCTGGTGCTGAACGCCATGGTCGCGGCCGGCTACATCACCACGGCCGAACACGCCGACGCCGAGACGCGGCGCACCAAGATCGCGGTCACGCGTTCCTCGCCCGGCGCCGACTATTTCGCCGACTGGGTGCTGGAGCAGGCGCCCTCGTTCATCGGCGGGCCGGCCGAGGGCGATATCGTCATCGAGACGACGCTGGACCTCTCGATGCAGCGCGCGGCCGAAACCGCCGTGCTGACGGCGCTCGAGAAGCACGGCGAGAAGATGCGCATCGGACAGGGCGCGCTGGTGGTGCTTTCGACCGACGGCGCGGTGAAGGCGATGGTCGGCGGGCGGTCCTATTCCGAAAGCCAGTTCAACCGCGCCGTGCAGGCGCGCCGGCCGCCCGGCTCGGCCTTCAAGCCCTTCGTCTTCCTGGCCGCGCTTGAGGCCGGCTACACGCCCAAGAGCCAGGTGCTCGACGCGCCGATCAAGCTGAAAGGCTGGAACCCCGGCAACTACAAACACAAATATCTCGGCGAGGTCTCGCTGACCGAGGCGCTGGCGCGCTCGTTGAACTCCGCCGCCGTGCGGCTTATTGTCGATGTCGGCCCGAAGGCGGTGGCTTCGGTGGCCAAGCGGCTGGGCATCCTGTCGCGCCTCAACGCCCAGCCCTCGCTGGCGCTGGGCACGTCTGAGGTGAACCTGCTGGAGCTGACCGGGGCCTACGCGCCCTTCGCCAATGGCGGGGCCAGCGCCATGCCGCACGGCATCCTGAAGATCCGGATGCGTAGCGGACGCACGCTGTATGAGCGTCAGGGTTCGGGGCCGTTCGACGCGGTCGCGCCGGTCTTCGCCGCCGAGATGACCTATATGATGCGCGAGACCGTCCGCATGGGCACCGCCAGGCGCGCGCAGCTGAAAGACCGCGACGCCGCCGGCAAGACGGGCACCGGCCAGGCCTTCCGCGACGCCTGGTTCATCGGCTTCACGCGCGACCTGGTGGCCGGCGTGTGGGTCGGCAATGACGACAACACGTCGATGAAGGACGTGACGGGCGGCAGCATACCGGCCGACATCTGGGCCGCCTTCATGAACGCCGTGAAGGACCAGCACGAGCCCGGCCCGCTGATCGCGCTGGAAGGCAACCCGTCGATGGACGTCGCCGCCGGCGTCGGCTGGTACGAGGACGCCAACGCGCCGCGCGGCGCGGTCGAGGACGAGGCCGAATCCGGCGGCTATGCGGTGATCCCGCCCGATTCCAGCGGCGTCGTGCCGGTCGACGGCGCGCCGATGGACATCTCCGAAGCCGACGCCGCGGCCTTCGACCGCATGTTCGAAGAGAGCTTCGGCAAAGGCGAACGTCAGGCGCGTTCGCGCGAGTGACCGCGCGCATAGGCGCGCATGCCCCTGACCAGATGCTCGAACACGACGGCCATGCGCCGTTCGCGTTTCAGCGTCTCGTGCATGACGATCCAGATATCGAGGCGGAACGAAATCTCGCGCGCCAGCACGGGCGTCAGATCGGGGTCGCGCGCGGCGATGGGATGCTGGCAGACGCCCAACCCGAATCCCGCTCTCAGCGCGGCCAGCGCGGCGAGATCGTTGTCGACGCGCAGCGCGAACATCCTGCGGTCGAGCTTCATCGTCGCGGCCGTGCGGGCGTTGAAGGAATCGGCGCGGTCAAAGCCGATCACCGGGTGATCCCATAGCGTCTCGAGGCTCTGCGGCGGGGCGCGGCGCTCGGCATAGCTTCGATGCGCGTAGAGCCCCAGCTTCACTGCGCCGGCCTTCGCCGCGACCAGCGCCCCCTGCACCGGCGTCGTCATGCGCACGGCGATATCGCTGTCGCTGTCGAGCAAGTCGGCCGACCTGCTGCGCCGCGACAGCGATATCG
>CAZBPO010000263.1:0-4639 GCA_964493795.1 uncultured Flavobacteriaceae bacterium | reverse complement strand
ACCGGCCGCGCATTGCCGATATGGGCGAAGTCGTAAACCGTGGGGCCGCAGACATACATGCGCACATTGGCCGGATCTATCGGCGCGAGAGCCTGCTTGGCGCGAGTGGCGGTGTTGTAGAGCGTGACGGTCATCTGGTTTCGCTAACGGATAAGAGGGGCGCAGCGCGGCCCCGCGAAATCCGTCCGAACGTCAGATGTGTTCAGGCAAGTTTATCGCGCGGCCGCTGGGACTCAGCAGCAAATTCGCCAAATCTGACACTGGGCGAGGCGCGTAAACATGCGCTTACTATGCCCTTTCGCCCCGCAGCCGCGCAAGAGCGCGTTCGCGGCCGATGAACGGCAGCAGTTTCTTCATTTCCGGGCCGTGGTCGCGCCCGGTCAGGGCGAGACGGAGCGGCAGGAAGAGATCGCGGCCCTTTTTGCCTGTCGCGGCGGAAACCGCCTTGGTCCAGGGCTGCCAGGTCGTTTCGTCCGGCTCGCCGGGCGGCAGGAGATCGGCTGCGGCGGCGAGAATGACGGGATCGGCGGAAACGGGTTCGAGCGGTTCGGACACCGTGCGCCACCAGCCGGCGGCGTCATCCAGACTTTCCAGATTGTCGCGCACGGCCAGCCAGAACGCCTCGCCGCCGGGGGCATGATCGGCCACCTCGGCATAGGGCTTGAGGTGGAGCAGTTTGACCGTCAGCCGCTTCAGGTCTTCCGGGTCGAGGCGGGCCGGCGACGGGCTGATTTTGTCGAAAGCGAACTCGGCGGCAAGTTCATCGAGCGTGCGGCGGGCCTCGACGGGGTCGGAAGTGCCGATCTTGGCGAGCAGCGAATTGACCGCCATCGGGTCGAGGCCCTGATCGCGCAGATCGCCGAGCCCGAGCGAGCCGAGGCGCTTGGAGAGCGGGCCGCCATCCGCGTCGAGGATCATCGGATAGTGCGCGAAGGCGGGGACCGTCGCGCCCAGCGACTCAAAGATTTCGATCTGCGCGGCGGTGTTGACCACATGGTCTTCGCCGCGAATGACATGGGTGATGGCGAGGTCGGCGTCGTCCACGACGCTGGGCAGAGTGTAGAGGAACTGTCCGTCCGCGCGGATGAGGACGGGGTCGGACACCGTGGCGGTGTCGATTTCGACAGGGCCGCGAATGAGATCGGTCCAGCCGACGGCCTGCCGGTTGAGACGGAAGCGCCAATGCGGCTTGCGGCCTTCGGCTTCGAGTTTGGCGCGGTCTTCCGCCGACAGGTTCAAAGCCGCACGGTCATAGACCGGTGGCAGGCCGCGGGCGCGCTGACGGGCGCGGCGGCGGTCGAGTTCTTCCGGGGTCTCGTAGGCCGGGTAGAGCCGGCCGGACGCTTTCAGCCGCTCCGCCGCATCGGCATAGAGCGCGAAACGGTCCGACTGGCGTGCGAAGGCGTCGTGCGTGAGGCCGAGCCAGGCGAGATCGGCTTCGATGCCTTTCGCGAATTCTTCCGTCGAGCGGGCGCGATCGGTGTCGTCGAGGCGCAGCAGGAATACGCCGCCGCTCTGGCGGGCGAACAGCCAGTTAAGGACCGCCGCGCGCGCATTGCCGACATGGAGACGCCCTGTCGGCGACGGCGCGAAGCGGACGCGTGTCATAGTGCGGCGAGGAGCGCCGCCGACACGCGGTCGATCTGGTCGTCCGTGAGATAGGGGTGGAACGGCAGGCTGAGCGCGTGATCGGCCAGCCACTCACAATTCGCCAGCGGCTCGGCCGGCGCATAGGGCGCGAAGGCCTTATGCTTGTGCAGCGGCAGCGAATAATAAACCGCGCTGGGAATGCCCTGATCTTTCAGCTTCGCCATCACGGCGTCGCGGCTCTCGACCATCACAGTGAAGAGGCCCCAAGCGTGGCGGTCATCTGGTCCGCCGGTCTGCACCGCGATCTTGCCGCCCAGGTTCTTCAGATAGCGTGCCGCATGCGCGGCGCGGGAGGCGAGCTCTTCCTCGAAGATGGTGAGCTTGGAGAGGATCACCGCGCACTGCATGGAATCGAGGCGGCCGTTGAGGCCGACGCGGATGGATTCCTTCTTCGCCGCATCGGTGCCGTGCCAGCGGATCGAGGACCAGCGTTCAAAGCGCGCAGCATCGTCGGTGAACATCGCGCCGCCATCGCCATAGGCGCCGAGCGTCTTGGACGGGTAGAAGCTGGTCGCGGTCATCTCACAGAGCGCGCCGATGCGCTTGTTGCCCTGCCCGCCGCCGAGCGCCTGGGCGGCGTCCGACAGGACCGTCATGCCATGCGTCTTCGCGATGGGAATGATGGTCGGATAGTCGGCGGGAAGGCCGTAGAGATCGACGGCGATCACCATTTTCGGCGTCAGGCGCCCTTCGGCGACGACGCGCTCGATTGCGAGTTCCAGCTGGGCCGGGTCGATATTGCAGGTGGCGCGATCGACATCGACGAAGACCGGCGTCGCGCCGGTCATCAGAACGGCGTTGGCGGTCGCGTTGTAGGTGAAGGCCGGCAGGAACACCGCGTCGCCCGGCCCGACCTCTTCGCCCATCAGCGCGATCACCAGCGCGTCGGTGCCGCTGGCGACGGCCAGCGCGTGCTTCGCGCCGGTGAAGGCGGCGAGTTCAGCCTCCATCCCGGTGACTTCCGGGCCGCCGATATACTGGCCGTGATCCAGAATGGCGTGCAGGCGCTTTTCGATATCGGCGCGCAGCCGGCGGGCGGGGGATTTCAGATCGAAGAAGAGGATGGGATCGCTCATGCCGCGAGCACCTCGTCGCGCGTGGCCGGGCTGCCGGCCGCGTGAAGGATGTTGAGGGTGGTGGCCAGCGCCCGGCGGCCGTCTTCGCCAGTGATCAGCGGCGTGGCGCGCTCGCGCACGCAGCGCACGAAATCGCCCACCGCATAGCCCAGCGGGTCGGAGGCGACGCCGCCATCGGCCGCGAAGATCGAGGTCAGCGCCTCGGGCGTCGAGTTCTCGATGGTGCGGGCGATGAAGTCGATGAATATCTCGCCGTCGGGATAGACGACGCGCATGAAGCGTTTGCGCGCCTCGGCGATGCGGCTGGCGAAGAGATGCACCCGGCAGCCATTGGCCATGGCGAGCTCGGCCGCCACCTCATCGCCATAGGAGTCGGGCCGCGCGCGCGTGGTGGCGGAGACGACGACGCCCTCGCCCGGCGCGATCTGGTGCACCAGGTCGATGTCGTGAACCATGAGGTCCAGCGCGACGTTCACGTCGGTGCCCCGTCCGCTCCACGGGCCGGCGCGGTGGCATTCGATGCGGAGCGGCGGCGTCCTGCGGCCGATCAGGCCCATATGGGCGAAGACGAAACGCTCCTGATGGCCGATCTGGAGGACACGCTCGTGGCACCGGGCCGCGGCGATGATGCGATCGGCCTCGTCCAGCGTCGCGGCGATGGGCTTTTCGACATAGGCGTCCACACCGTCTTCAAGCAGCTTCACGACGGCTGCGGCATGGCCTACAGCCGGCGTGGCGACCGTGACGAGGTCGACCTGGCCGAGCAGGCCGTAGATATCGACGAAGGGCTCGCAGCCCAGATCGTTCGCCGCTGCCTTGGCGGCGTCAGAGGAACGATCGACGATGCCGACCAGCTCGACGCCATCCAGCGCCTTGTACTTGGCGGCATGGAAGCGCCCGAAAACGCCCGCCCCGATGACGGCGGCGCGCAGCGGCGCGGAAGAATTGGCGACACGAGTCATCGTGCGCGGAACATAACCGGTTTTCATGCGCGGGGAATCGCTGATGGGGGCGGAAGCGGGCAATCCACGATTTATTTCACCGCCGTCACCCGGCCGGATTCATTGGGTTTTCTGCCCCACCTGCCCGCCATCTCTCTCAAGCAGCGCGTCGATCGCCGCCGCCAGCCGGTCGCTGTGGACGGCCGCAAAAGTGCCCGTGATGTGGTGCTCGTCGCGATAGACCAGGATGCCGTCGCGCACCGCCCAGCAGGTCTGGGCGTCGCAGAACAGGTCGCTGAAGTCCACAAACAGCACGTTACCCGGCAGGTTCCGCACCGCCGCCTCCACGTCGCCCAGAACATCGGCCCGGGCGACGTCGCAATCCTGCGGAACGGCGCCCTCGGCTTCCAGACAGCCGATGACATCGAAGTTGAACCAGGGATTGTCGCGCAGGGCGAGGACAGGAACGCCCTTGAGGTCCAGCGCCTTCCAGGCGTCGATATAGCCCTGTGGCACATGCTCCTCGACGCCGCGCCCGCGCGTGCCGATGGTCAGGATCAGATCGGGCGACATCTCGCCGATCCGCGCGACCGCGGCGCGCGCCCAGGCCAGGCATGAGGCCTGGTCCACCAGCGAGATCGACATGTCGTCGAGGCTGAGAAGGCAGGCAGACTTCGTCATGTTGACGATCGCATAGCCCCGGTCCGCCGCGATCTTCTCAAGCGCCGGCAACCACTGAAGCGAGTGCGACCCGCCCGCCAGAACGATGGTTCTGACGCCGCCGGCCACGCCATAGCTGCACTCGATCAGCTTCGGGTCCCAGATGGTCTGGTGGCAGCCGTCGCCATAGCTGCGCGGCACATCCTGACGCGCCACGACCGGGGCCGGAATGAAGTCGAACGTCTTCACCCCACCGTCGGCGCCGGCAGGCCGATCGGCGGCCGCCTCGGCGAGGGAGACTTCGTGCCGATA
>CAZBPO010000262.1:3263-4644 GCA_964493795.1 uncultured Flavobacteriaceae bacterium | reverse complement strand
GCCTCCCACTTCAGATAGACCGCCGCGCCGAAACCGACATCGCCATCGGTCAGCGCCTCGACCAGCACCTCGAACGCATCGAACACGTTCGGATGGGGCTCGCGCTCGGGCAGGCAGGCGGCGGCGACGGCGGCCGCAGCGGACAGGCCGGCGAGCGCCGCCGGACTGTCCAAAGCCAGCGCCGCGTGGGGGCGTTGAACCTCGATCGTGAAATTGCCCAGCTGCTCTGAGAGCCGGGCGCGCCATTCGACGGCCACCAGATTGCCGGTCTGGATGTCGGCCCGGCGCGCGCGCCCGCCGCCGCCCTTCACCAGACCAAGATGCCGCCCGTGTTCGCGCGTCAGGACATCAAGGATCGCATCCGCCTCGCCGAAGCGTGCAGCGGACAGGATGAAGCCTTGATCCCGCCAATCCATGAATGCTCTCGCGCGAGATCAGCTTCGCTGCATAACTCGCTGATCTTTAGTCCTTATAGTCGATTCCGATTTCGTCGTAGACGCCGCGCTCGTCGGCCCATCCCGACTTCACCTTCACGGTGAGGAAGAGATGCACCTTGCGGTCGAGCACCGCCCCGATCTCTTTGCGCGCAGCCGCGCCGATGGCCTTCAGGGTCGCGCCGTTCTTGCCGATGACGATCGGCTTCTGCCCGTCCCGGTCCACCATAACGATCTGGTCGATCTTGACCGAGCCATCCTTGCGGTCCTCCCACCGCTCGGTGGTGACGTGGATCGCATAGGGCAGCTCGTCGTGCAGGCGCAGGTAAATCTGTTCCCGGGTCACTTCGGCGGCCAGCATCCGTCCGGTGATGTCGGCGGTCTGATCCTCGGGGAAGAACCAGGGGCCGGGCGCGGCCTTCGCCGCGAGCCAGGCCCTGAGCCGGTCTATGCCGCTGCCCTTGGTGGCGGAGACCATGAAGGTGTCATCAAACGCAAACGCCCCGTTCAGCCGCTCGGCGAGCTCCAGCAGTCGCTCTCGCTTCAACGAATCCACCTTGTTTAGGACCAGACTGGCCTTGCGGTCCTGACGCTTCAGCCCCGCGATGATGCGGTCGGTATCCTGCGCGCCCAGCCCGGTCGGCTTGGCGTCGAGATCGGCCGCATCGACCACCACCAGCACCGCGTCGGCGTCTTCCGCCCCGGCCCACGCCGCCCCGACCATGGCGCGGTCGAGCCGGCGCTTGGGCGCGAAGATGCCGGGCGTATCGACGAAAATGATCTGCGCTTTCCCCGCCATCGCGATCCCGCGAACCGGTACGCGCGTGGTCTGCACCTTGTGCGTGACGATCGAAATCTTCGCACCGACCAGCGCATTGAGCAGCGTCGATTTCCCGGAATTGGGTGCGCCGATCAGCGCAACGAAGCCCGCGCGCGTTTCTTCACTC
>CAZBPO010000262.1:2100-3253 GCA_964493795.1 uncultured Flavobacteriaceae bacterium | reverse complement strand
CACGCCGCGCACGCGCATACGCGTGGTCTGGACCTTGTGGGTGACGATGGTGACCTTGGCCCCGACAAGCCGGTTCACCAGCGTCGATTTGCCCGCATTGGGCGCGCCGATGACGGCCACGATGGCGGAGCGTTTCTGTGTCTCGGTCATTTATGAGCCTTCAGTTTGGCTAGCAGCGCGGCGGCGGCGTTGCGCTCGGCTTCGCGCTTGGATGCGCCTTCGCCCTGCGCCGCGCCGGCCCCTTCGACGGACGCCTCGACGACGAAGCGCGGCGCGTGGGCAGGCCCCGAACTGTCTATGACGGTATAGACCGGCAGCGCCCTGCCCAGATCCTCGCGCGCCTGCGCCCAGTGCTGAAGCTCGGACTTGGTGTCGGCACCAACCGTGACGCTGGCGGCGAAGTCGGCGGCCCATTCGCGCAGGATGAAGCGCGACGCCGCCTCCAACCCGCCGTCGAGATAGAGCGCGCCGATCACCGCTTCGCAGGCATTGCCCAGCAGGCTGATCCGCGCCTGCCCGCTGCGCATGCGCTCGCCCGGCGCCAGCACAAGATGGGGGATCAGCCCCACCGCCTCGCCGATCTTCGCGCAGGTCTCCTTGCGGACCAGCGCGTTCAGGCGGATCGCGAGTTCGCCTTCCGGCGCGTCGGGGAAACGCGAGATGAGTTCATCTGCGACGATCAGGCCGAGCACACGGTCGCCCAGGAACTCCAGCCGTTCGTTCGACCGCGCCCCGGCGGCGCTGGCATGCGTCAGGGCCTGTTTGAGCAGAGCGGGATCGCTGAACGTATGACCCAGCCGGGCGGCGAGATCGCGGCTCATTCGACGCTACGGAATATCCGCTCCCATCGCACCGCCGACGGCCATTTCCAGACCTCGAAGAACCCGGCCGAGCCATCGGCGGAAAAGAATATACCCTCGGCCCGTCCGACCAGATTCACATAGGGAATCATGCCGACCTCGTCGGAGCGGCTGTCGGTGGAGTTGTCGCGGTTGTCGCCCATCATGAAGTAATAGCCTTCAGGCACCACGAATTCGCCGGTGTTGTCGCCGGCGCTCGCCTCGTACATGTCGATGATCTCGTAGGATCGCCCGCCGGGCAGCGTTTCGCGGAAGCGCTTGGCGTCGGTCTTCGCGCCGCACGGCCCGTCGAC
>CAZBPO010000262.1:1297-2090 GCA_964493795.1 uncultured Flavobacteriaceae bacterium | reverse complement strand
CGGTGTGGCCGTCGCGCGGCAGCTTGAAGACGACGATGTCGCCGCGTTCGGGCTCGGCCCCGAAAATCCGCCCCGGTATCAGCGGCAGCCCGAACGGCAGGGAATAGCGGCTGTAGCCATAGGCGTATTTGTTGACCCAGACATAGTCGCCGATCAGCAGCGTATCCACCATCGAGCCGGTCGGAATATTGAACGGCTGCCACAGAAAGGTCCGCACGCCGATCACGATGAGCAGCGCGTAGATCAGCGTCCTGGCCACTTCCGCCAGGATGCGTGGCGGGCGCGGCAGTGTGACGGGACTATCGACGGTCATGACCCTTCAGCGGGCGTGACAGGCCCGTTCCGCCACCATAGCAGGTTTCGGCTAGTCAATGGCCTGAAACAGGCGATCCCAGCGGATCGCGAGCGGCCACTTCCAGACTTCGTACCAGTCAGCCTGCGAGGAATCCCAAGACGGGAAGACACGGTCGGCGCGCCCCACCAGGTTTTCATAGGGCACATACCCAACCCCGTTCGAGAGCGGCCAGCGGCTGTCGACCGAGTTGTCGCGATTGTCGCCCATGAAGAAATAGTGGCCCTCGGGCACGACGTATTCGTCCGTATTGTTCGGATCGAGCCCCAGCTGCGACTTGCCGCCCGCCACGCGCAGGATGTCGTAGGAGACGCCGTTCGGCAGGGTCTCGCGGTACTTGACGACCCGCTCGCTGCTGCGCCCGGTTTCGGATGGCACCTCGATCTCGCCCTGCAGCTCGGTCTTGACCGCTTCGCCGTTGATGTAGAGCCGGCCCTCTAT
>CAZBPO010000262.1:0-1287 GCA_964493795.1 uncultured Flavobacteriaceae bacterium | reverse complement strand
TGCACGCGGTCGCCCGGCAGGCCGATCAGGCGCTTGATGTAGTCAGTGGAATTGTCGCGCGGCAGCTTGAAGACGATCACGTCGCCGCGGGTCGGTTCCGCGCCCCAGATGCGGCCCTCGAACAGGTTCGGGCTGAACGGGATCGAGTGCTTGGAATAGCCGTAAGAGAATTTCGTGACCCACACGAAATCGCCCACCAGCAGCGTATCGACCATCGAGGACGAGGGAATCCGATAGGGCTGGAACAGGAAGGAATAGACCCCCAGCACCAGCAACAACGGGTAAACGAAGGTCGAGATGATCTCGTGGAACCAGCCCCGCTTCTTGCGGCGCTTCTTGCTCGGGACGGCGTCGTTCAAGCTCATGGAATCCTGGTTCGCGGCGCTCTGCTTGGGCAGGGCAAGCAAAAGCCCCGCCAGCGGCGTCGGGTCAAGGGGAAGACTGCGGGACGGCGACGATCATCACGAAGGCTTGCGCCAGCGGATATTCATCGGTCAGCGTCAGGTGAATCTCGGCCCGCATGCCGGGCGGCGTCATTTCGGCCAGGCGCAGGGCGGCGCCATTTGTCAGCGCCAGCGTCGGCCGGCCTGACGGCGCGTTCACCACGCCGATATCCTTGGCATAGACCCCGCGCCGAAACCCCGTCCCCAGCGCCTTCGACGCCGCTTCCTTGGCGGCGAAACGCTTGGCGTAGCTGCCCGCCCGCTGCGCGCGCCGTTCCGAGCGCCGTTGCTCGATCTCGGTGAAGGTCCGCTCGATGAAGCGCGCGCCGAACCGTTCCAGCGTCTTCTCGATCCGCCGGATGTCGCACAGGTCGTTCCCGATCCCCAGGATCATACACGCGCCTCGTCCATCAGGGCCTGCATACGCCGGATCGACGCGTCCAGACCCGTGAAGATCGCCTCGCCGATCAGGAAGTGCCCGATATTCAGCTCGGCGATCTCGGGGATGGCGGCGACAGGTTTGACGTTGTCGAAAGTGAGACCGTGCCCGGCATGAACTTCCAGCCCCATCGCGCGCCCCGCCGACGCCGCTTCGCGCAGGCGATCCAGCAGGCGCTCGGTGCGGTCGCGATCGCCGTCGATCACGGCGTGGGCGTAGGCCCCCGTATGCAGTTCGACCACCGGCGCGCCAAGGTTGACGGCGGCGCGCAGCTGAACCGGGTCGGGCTCGATGAACAGCGAAACGCGGATGCGCGCATCGGCCAGCCGGCGCGCAATCGGGGCGAGATGATTGTGCTGCCCGGCCGCGTCGAGGCCGCCCTCGGTCGTCCGCTCTTCGCGCCGC
>CAZBPO010000261.1:2282-4658 GCA_964493795.1 uncultured Flavobacteriaceae bacterium | reverse complement strand
GGCGCGGGTGGGGGCGGGCTTGTCGATCATCGATTCCAGCATCTGGGTGGCCACCACCACCGGCTTTCCGGCGCGGCGGGCGGCGCGGTTGATCTCCTTCTGGCGGCCGGGCACGAACTCCAGCGGCAGCTCCACGCCCAGATCGCCGCGCGCGATCATGATGCCGTCCGCCACGTCCAGAATGTCGTTCAGCCGCGCCACCGCCTGCGGTTTCTCGATCTTGGCCATCACCCCGGCGCGGCCCATCACCATCTTCTTGGCTTCGGCGACGTCGGCCGCCGTCTGCACGAAGGACAGCGCGATCCAGTCGACCCCGGCCTCGACCGCGGCGGACAGATCGGCGCGGTCCTTTTCGGTCATCGCCGGAATGGGCAGCTGCGTGTCGGGCACGTTGACGCCCTTGCGGTCCGACAGCTTGCCGCCGATCTCGACTTCGGTGACCGCGCGGTCGGGCGCGGCCTCGGTCACGATCAGGCTGACGCGCCCGTCATCCAGCAACAGCCGCGCGCCCGGCTCCAGCGCCGACAGGATTTCCTTGTGCGGCAGCTGCACCTGCGTCGCGTCGCCCGCCACCGTATCCAGGTGCAGCGTAAAGGTCTGGCCGGTCTCCAGCATCACCGGCCCGTCGGCGAAGGCCCCGATGCGCAGTTTCGGCCCCTGCAGGTCGGCCAGAATGCCGATCGGGCGGCCCGTCTCGGCCTCCACCTCGCGCACGATTCCCACCAGTTCACGCAGCATGTCGTGGCGGGTGTGGCTCATATTGATGCGGAATACGTCTGCGCCGGCGCGGAACAGCGCCTCGATACGCTCGCGCGTGCCGCTGGCGGGGCCCAGCGTGGCCAGAATCTTGGTGTTCCGGTTGCGTCGCATGACGAAAAGCTTATTCGATCAGGATGACACGCAGATCGTTCACATTCGTGCCCGTGGGTCCAGTGACGATCGTGTCGCGCAGCGCGCCGAAAAAGCCGCCGCTGTCATTGGCGGACAACAGGGCGGCGGGGTCGAGGCCCAGAGTGCGGGCGCGCTCAAGGGTCGTTGGGTCGATCATCGCGCCAGCGCCGTCCGGCGTTCCATCCACCCCGTCCGTGTCGATGGCCAGGGCCGAGACGCCCGCCATGCCGTCCAGCTCCAGCGCCAGCGCCATCAGATACTCCCTGTTCGGTCCGCCGCGCCCGTCGCCCGACATGGTGACGGTCAGCTCGCCCCCCGACAGGATCGCCACCTTCTTGCCGCGCGCCCGCATCTCGCGCACCAGCGCGGCATGGGTGCGCGCCATGTGACGGGCCTCGCCCTCGACGTCGCCGCCCAGGTTGAACGGGCGATAGCCGGCCCCGTTCGCCGCCTTCGCCGCCGCGGCCAGCATGTCGGCCGGCTTCAGCACGATGCGGAAATCCACCCGGTCGAAGCAGGGATCGCCCGGCTTGGGCGTTTCGCTGGCCGCATCGTCCAGCACGGCGGCGAGCGCTCCGTCGACCGCGATGCCCCGCCGCGCCAGCATTTTGCGCACCGCATCGGTTGTCACCGGATCGGGCGAGACGGGGCCAGAGGCGATCAGCCCGGGATCGTCGCCCGGCACGTCGCTGACCGCCAGCGCCACGATGGGGCAGGGGCCTGCGGCCCGAGCCAGCCGACCGCCTTTGATACGCGACAGATGCTTGCGGATGGCGTTGATCTCGCCGATGGGCGCGCCCGATCGCAGCAGCGCCCGGGTCAGCGCGCGCTTGGCCTCGATGTCCAGCGGCCGGCGCGGGGCGGGCCACAGCGCCGATCCCCCGCCCGACAACAGCACCAGCAGCAGATCGTCCGGCCCCAGCATCGAGGCCCGCACCAGCGTCTCGGCAGCCGCCGCCTGCGCCTCCAGCCCCGGCAGAGGATGCGAGGCCTCCACCAGCCGCAGCCGCTCCAGTGTGCGGCCATAGCCGTGCGGCGCAACGACCAGGCCCTCCAGCGGCCCGTCCCACGCGGCCTCCACCGCCGCCGCCATTGCGGCGCTCGCCTTGCCCGCGCCGACGACCAGCACGTGCCCATCGGGCCGTGCGGGCAGATGTGGCCTCGTCGCCGCGCCGGCGTCCGACGCCGCCAGCGCCGCGTCCATCACCCCGCGCAGCGCCGTCTGGGCGCTCATGCTTCACGCCGCTGATGCGCCGACCGCGCCGATCGCCTAAACACGGCCCATGTCCGTTTCCGCTCTCCCCGCCTTCGAGCGTCTTCCCGCATCGCGTCCGGGGCCGCTCGTCTTCCTGTGCGACCATGCCTCGAATGCGCTGCCGCCGGAATATGGCACGCTGGGGCTGCCTGAGGCCGAGTTCAAGCGTCATATCGCGCTCGATATCGGCGTGGCGGCGCTGACGCGGGCGCTGGCGGCGGAATTCGTCG
>CAZBPO010000261.1:506-2272 GCA_964493795.1 uncultured Flavobacteriaceae bacterium | reverse complement strand
GCGCCGGCCCTGCTGGGCGTGTGGTCGCGCCTGCTGATCGACCTCAATCGCGGGCCTGATGATCCCACGCTGGTGATGAAGATCTCCGACGGTGCGCTCGTGCCCGGCAACGCCCGCGCCGGCGCGGACGAAATCGCCCATCGCATCGCCGCCTTCCACGCGCCCTATCACGCCGCCATCGAAGACGAGATCGGCGCCGCCTCGGCGTTCGGGTTCGCGCCGGCGCTCATCTCCATGCATTCCTTCACGCCGGTCTGGCGCGATACGCCCCGGCCCTGGCAGGTCGGCATATTGTGGGATCGCGACGACCGCCTGTCCCGTCCGCTGATCGCCGCCTTCGAGGCGGCCGGCCTCGTCACCGGCGACAACCAGCCCTATGACGGCGCGCTGGAAGGCGACACGCTGTGGACCCATGCCACCAGCCGCGGCCTGCCCAATGTCCTCATCGAGGTCCGGCAGGACCTGATCGCCGACGACGCCAGCGTCGCGAAAATGACCCCTGTCGTCGCTACGGCCTTGCGCGCCGCGCTCGCGACGCTCACCTGATGGATTGAGGAGACACGATTATGGACGACGCCACCCGTACCCAGGCCGAGGCCGCCGCTTTCCGCCGCCTCGTCGCGCACCTTCAGCAGCGCACCGACGTGCAGAATATCGACCTGATGAATCTCGCCGGCTTCTGCCGCAACTGCCTGTCGAACTGGATGAAGGACGCCGCCGAGGCCAAGGGCATCGCGATGACCCAGGACGAAAGCCGCGAGATCGTCTACGGCGAGCCGTTCGCCGACTGGAAAAAGAAACACCAGAAACCGGCCTCGCCCGAGCAGCAGGCGGCCTTTGAAAAGGCAAGCCCGAAACACTAGCCGTCCCCCGCCGTCGCGACCGTGTGAACAGCGTGGATGACCCCGCAGTTCCGGGACCGTTTCCTTGACCGGGATGGCGCCGTCTTAGAAACCTCTCTGTCCGGAAGGGGCGGGTATCCGCCCGGCAGGTCGAGGAGAGTTTGAGATGTCTTCCAGCGCAGCGGCAAAGAAAGAAGAAGACGGCGGCGTGGAACACGCCCACACCCGTTTCGCCAAGGACCAGCTCAAGGCCTTCGTCGAGCGGATCGAGCGCCTGGAAGAAGAGAAGAAGGCGACGCAGGACGACATCAAGGACGTCTACGCCGAAGCCAAGGGCAACGGCTACGACGTCAAGGCGCTGCGCAAGGTCGTGTCGCTGCGCAAGCAGGACGCCAACGAGCGCGAGGAAGAGCAGGCGATTCTCGACACCTACCTGCATGCGCTTGGGATGGTCGCGTAGCGCGCGTCCGCGGCCTGCCGGTCCCGGCAGGCATATCGACAGCCGGGGATACGACGTCAGCGCGCGACGAGCATCGCCGTGCGGTTGCCGAACGTCGCGGTCGCGAGGAAGACCACCGCGCTGCCGGTGAAGCTGTGCGTCACCATGCCGTCGTTCGGATCGGCGGCGAACGTCATCATCACGGCCGACGACGGCTTGCGCATCGCCGTTCGCAGATGGCGGGGATCGAACGGTCCCGTCGCCGCCGCGGTGAGCGAACCTGAAACGCTCGGCGCGAGCATGACCGCGCGCAGCCATGGTTCGTGGAATCGCTGCGCCGCGATTCCCGCATGTGTCCCGGTCTTGCCGCGAACGATCGTCGTCGATGCGCCGGACTGGACCAGTCCGGGCGCGGGCAGGCGCGCCATCGCGTCGCCCATTGGCACGCCCCGATTTTCGGGCGCGGCCGGTCCGGTTGCCGCATA
>CAZBPO010000261.1:0-496 GCA_964493795.1 uncultured Flavobacteriaceae bacterium | reverse complement strand
CTGCCCGCGCCCGGACTGGTCCAGTCCGGCGCGGGCAGGCGCGCCATCGCGTCGCCCATTGGCGCGGCGCGCAGATTCTCGGGCGCGGCCGGCTCGGTCGCCGCATAGGCCAGAACCTGAGGAGTTGCGGCGATGCCGGCGGTTACGGCGGGATCGGCGGAGGCGGTCTGATAGGCGGCGGCGCGGTGCGGCAGCCGGATGCCGGGTGGCGCATCGACCGCCGGCGCCCAGTAGCCGCGTTGCGCGATCACATCGCTGACGGAGCCGTCGCCGCTTGCGGCGCCCGGTCCGTCGCGCGGCGACAGTTTCGCCAGACGCACCGGCGCCGGCCGTGGCAACGGGGTGGCGGCGGCCAGAACCACGGGAATGGCGGCGACCGGAACGGCGGCCGGTGTGTGGGGACGGGCCTGCGGCAGCGGGATCGACGCGGTGATTTCAACCGGTTCGGCTTGGGCGGCTTGGGCGACTTGGGCGATTTGGGCGGCTTGAACCGGCG
>CAZBPO010000260.1:0-4679 GCA_964493795.1 uncultured Flavobacteriaceae bacterium | reverse complement strand
ACCCCGAAGGCGGGGCCGGCATCTAGCCAGAGGTCAGCGGCCCCGCGCCCGTCGCGGTCGACGACGAAGCTGGGGCCGCCATTGTCGAAGAACCAGGTATCGACGGCCCAGAGCCGGCCGTTGGAGATTTCCTTGATCGTCGCGGTGGCGTGGACGAGGCCCAGCGTGCCGAACGGCACGCCGCGCATCGTGACGCGATCGAGCACGTGATATTTCAGGAAGCCCGATTTCTGCATCATCTGCAGAGCGACCGAGGTGTTCGAGGCCTCGGCGTAGCAGTCGAGCTGGCCGCCGCCGGGATCGAACAGGCCGGTGCCGCCGACATCGACATCGGTGCCCGCCTTCGGACCCGCGATCTGCTCGAAACGGCTCATCGCCAGCGCGATGCGGTCGCGTTCGTCGGCGGCGTCGCGCGTTCCGACGAAATAGGCGCCGATCTCGTCCCATTCCGCCTGGGTGAAGGTCATGCCGAAGATTTCGCGGCAACCGAACGCCTTGCAGTAGGTGAAGCGGACGGTCGGGTTGTTGTCATGTTTCAGCATCGCCTCTTCGATGTGAGACGGCGTGGCGCAGGCGGCGAGCGCGAGCGCAAGGCTGAGCGCGAGAGGGCGAAGAAGGGTCAAGGCATGCCTATGTAGCAATGGATGTCGGAGGGATCGATGAACTCGATCGTGCCGGCTTTCAGGTCGATCCGCGCTGCCGCGATGACGCCGCCGTAATAGTCGTTCCTGGGGCCGGCGGTCGGCGCGTCATAGGGCAGGATCGCCGCGATGAATTCGGCCCGGGTGAAGTCGGCTTCGAAGCCGAAGCCGGGACCGCACCCGAACTCGATGGAGGTATGTTCGCGGTCGGCCGGGAAGCTGGCGGCCTTGACGATGGTCGCAGACGGGCGTCCATCGCCGTCGCGGGCACCCAGGGCATCGACGGTGAAACCCAGCCGTTCCGGGTTCGAGATGATGGTGATGGCGTGGAGGTCGTCGCCGGGCGAGGTGCCGCCGTCGATGCGCCAGCCTGCGAGCGTGTCTTCGCCGGCGGCGTTGCGCTGAATCTTGTGGTCGAGCCCTTCGAGGGAGGATTCGACGCGCCAGCGGCCGCCTGTCGCGGCGGCGAGGGCCGCGCCGGTCATCAGGGCCGGGATGATCGTCGTTCTCAGCATCGGGGCCAAATTGCACAATGCCGTCGCCCCCGGCAACATGGGCCATGTCTTTCGCCAAGGCCGACCAGATGCTGGAGCTGGCGACGCTGTGCGCGTCGCGGCGCGGCGGCATCACGCTGGACGACGTCATCGAGCGGTTCGGCTGCGTGAAGCGGACCGCCCAGCGCATGCTTCACACGCTGGAGCTGCAGTTCAACGACACGCGGGTCCATATCGACGAGGCCGGGCGCAAACGCTGGTCGCGGCCGGGCGCGGGGCTGAAAGACCTGCTGACCCTGACCCCCGACGAGCTGGCGGCGCTGGACCATGCGCGCGCGGCGCTGGCGCGCGAAGGCGATGGCGGCAATGCGGGGCATCTGGAGCGGCTGAAGGAGAAGCTGCTGGCGCTGGTGCCCCGCGACCGGGCGGCGCGGCTGGAGACCGACCATGACGCGCTGCTGGAGGCGCAGGGCTTCGTCGCCCGGCCCGGCCCGCGCCCGCGCGGCGATGCGGCGGTGGCCGATACGCTGGCCGAGGCGATCAAGGCGTGCCGGGTGGTCGAGATCGACTATCGCGGCAAGACCTCGAAGGTGCATCCCTATGGCCTGCTGGCGGGGATGCGGCGCTATCTGGTGGTGCGGGCGGCGAGCCGTCCGGACGGCGAGATGGGGCTGCGGCGGATGGACCTGATCGGCGCGGCGCGGATGACCGAGGACAGCTTCGCCCGCGACGAGACCTTCGATCTGGACGCCTATGCGCGGCGCTCGTTCGGGGTGTTCCAGAGCCCGGGCGAGTATGGCGAGGTCGTCTGGCGCTTTTCGCCCAAGGCGGCCGATGCCGCCCGGGATTTCGTCTTTCACCCCTCGCAGCGCGTGCGCGACGAGCCGGACGGATCGGTGACCGTCAGCTTCGAGGCGGCCGGATGGCTGGAGATGGCCTGGCATCTCTATATGTGGGGCGACACGGTGGAGGTGCTGAAGCCGGCCGAGCTGAGGGCTCTGGTGGCGGATCACCGGCGCAGCGACTGGCCGGGCCTGCCGTAAGGCGACGTGCGCCCGCGCGGCGGCGATATGCGCCTCGGCCTCGGCCACCAGCGCCCGGATTTCGGCCCTCGCGGCCTTGCACGCCGCCGTGCGCAGGCCATGGGTGCGGCGATTGGCGTTGCCCCTGGGCGCGCCCCGGCGGCGGGCTTGCGCGAATTGAACGTCTTTTTTGGGGAGGGGGGCTGCGCCTTGCGGGGGCGGGGCGAATTGAACGTCGTTTCCTGCAAGCGTCGCGGCGGCGCGCAGGGGCGCGAGTTCGGCGGCGACACGGCGCAGGGTGCGGGCGAGACGCGCTACAGGCCGGTGGACGACGGCGAAGGGAATGTCGGGCGCGAGCAGGGCGCGGCCGAGGACCGCCGAAAGACGCTGAAGAAGCGCGAGGTTCGCGCCGAGAAGGCGCGCGGCGCGTTGCCGGATGTCGCTTTCGTCAGGTGGCATCGGCGCGCGGTTCCTTTTCCCCGCAGTGCGACGATGTGCGACGATAGGAATATTGTCAAGATACCGCGCCTGTGTTCCTGCTGCCGGCCGGGGCGCTTGTGGTGCTGGATCCCGGCTCAAGGCCGGGATGACAATTGGGGGCGCGGCATGAACGAGCGGGGTCGCCGAAACACACCGGCCAGCCGGACGCTGGCGCGTCGGCTGGCCGGGTGGGGCGCTGCGGCGGTTGCTCAGGACGCCGGCGCTTGTTCATCGGAAGCGCGGGAGCGCGCTTCAGGCTTGGTGCGTGGTTCGAGGCATCGCCGTGCGATGCGTCTCACCATGACGACGAGAGGAAGGCCTTCGGGCAAGGATTCAGGCGGCGAAGGCGGCGCGGCAACGAAAGCCCATGGCGGCGAAGCGGGCGACGATTTCGCTCTCGGTCACGGCGCTGACCGGCTGGCCGCCCTGGCCCGTGATTTCGCGCAGGGTCCAGCCGAACATCGGGTCGGTGCGCAGCGTGACGGCGGCCTTCTCGGGCCCTTTCCACATGAAGCAGGCCTCCTGCCCGTCGAGGAACCAGTCGAGCCGGTCCCACATACGGTTGGCGAAGACGGCGCTGGCGTCCCTGAGGCTGCGTGTGGTGCGGATGGGAATGAGCTGGGCGTCGCCCTCCCACGGAGTCTCGAACAGTGCGGTGTCGCGCAGCTTCGCGGCGAGCCAGGCTTCGTCCTCGCGGGCGGTGTCGGGGGTGTGCGTGGTTCGAGGCCCTGCTGCGCAGGGCGCCTCACCATGACGGAAAGCGGTGCGGGCGGCGGTGGCGGCAGGGCGGCGGGCGGCAAGGGCGGTGTGCATGGCTCTCTCCATCAGCGATGAAGAGAGGGTGGGGGATTGGGGTGACAGAACGTGTCACCTAGTGCTGGCGGCGCGCGTCCGCCGAGACAGACGCCGGCGCTCTGCCTCTTCAGGGTTCGGTTCAGCGACGTTCAGCGCGCAGCCGTGGGGCGGCGTCATCGTCGCAGGCAATGGCGTTCTTGAAGTGCGCGATGCGTTCGGCGATCAGGGCGCGATAGGCGTCCGGCGAGATGTCGCGATCTTCCACGCGCGTCAGGCCGCGCGATACAGGGACAAGCAGATCGCCGGGCCGGCCGCCGCGCAGCGCATGGATGCTCGCAGCCTCTCCGCCCTGGGCGCCAAGGCCTGGCGCAAGGATGATCGCATTGGGAAGCAGGCGCCGCAGACGTCGCCCTTCGTTGGGCACGGTCGCGCCGATCACGGCGCCGACATTCGACAAAGCCGCGCCTCCGGGGCGCGACAGGCCGCCGATCAGATCGGCCAGACGGTCGGAGACGAGCCTGTTTCCCGTCATCCGGTCCTGAAGCCAGCCTGCGCCCGGATTGGAGGTGCGGCAGAGGACGAACAGACCCTTTCCGGTACGATTCGCGCATTCCACGAACGGCGCGAGCGTGTCGGGGCCCATCAGCGGGTTGATCGTCAGACAATCGGCTTCGAAGTCGCCGCTGCCGCCCTGCTCGCGCGGGGTGAGGTAGGCGCGCGCATAGGCCGCCGCCGTCGCGCCGATGTCGCCGCGTTTTGCGTCGAGAATGACGCCCATGCC
The DNA here is from genome assembly GCA_964493795.1 of uncultured Flavobacteriaceae bacterium. GTDB lineage: Bacteria > Pseudomonadota > Alphaproteobacteria > Micropepsales > Micropepsaceae > JADZAI01. Next base: position 466 of record CAZBPO010000260.1, on the reverse strand, counting down.
GGCGGCCCTGGCCCGTTTCATGCCGGCCGAGAGCGCAGCCAGCCCGAGGAACCCGCAGGCTTCGAAATAGGCGGACTGGAATTTCACGAAGCCGGCCCGGCCTTCGATGGCGTCGAGCAGGAAGTCGACATATGGACCGATCCAGTCGCCGTCGCGCCTTTCGAAGAAGGCCGGCAGGTCGGGGAGAAAGGGGTCGATACCGACGACGAGTTCTCCATGGCGGGCGACGTTGCCCTCCACGATGTCCACCCAGTCCCGATACGCCATGTGGTCTCTCCCGCAAGCCGCAGATCGAGGCGCCAATGTAGCAGGCAGGGGCGTCGCGCGCGACCGTGCGTCGCCGCCGATCCGGGCGGATGGGGCGGCGCAAGGGCGAAGCTGGAACTGTCGCCGCGCCTTAGCGCGTGGGGACGGGTTTTTCGCCGCGGTAGTCGTAGAAGCCGGCTGGCTCGGCAAGAAAGCCGGC
>CAZBPO010000259.1:3803-4687 GCA_964493795.1 uncultured Flavobacteriaceae bacterium | reverse complement strand
GTCACCGTGGTCGCGACGCCGGAGCCGGACACGGTGACGGGCGGCTCGATCGCCTGGCCGATGCTGCGGCGGGCCGGCTATCCCCCGCCGGTGGCGGGCGGCCTGCTGTCGGCGGCCGGCATCGGGGCCACGCTGTCGCCGCCGACCCTGGGCGCGGCGGCCTTCATCATCGCCGAGTATCTGAAGGTCGACTATCTCGAGGTGCTGATCTACGCGGCGATCCCGACGCTGCTCTACTATTTCACGTGCTGGCTGATGACCGAGGCCGACGCGCGGCGTCTCGGCCTCAATGCGGTCAGCGCCAGCGGCGCGGCGGTGTGGCGGCTGACGCGGACGCAGGGCTACCACTTCCTTTCGCTGGCGGCGATCGCCGTGGCGCTGATCGCGGGCCTGACTTCGTTCATGGCCGTCTTCTGGTCGATCGCGGTCGCTTTCGCGCTTTCGATGCTCCGCGCCGACAGCAGGCTGGTGACACGCCCCGCGTTCCTGATCGGCCTTGGCGCAGCTGCGGCCGCCGCGATACTTGGCCACACGGGCGCGGCCCAGACGATCGGCCTTGGCGGTCTCTTCGACACCCGCTTCTCGGTCGCCGTGTTCTGGGGCATCGCCGCCGCGACGCTGGCGAGCGCGCTGTCGCGCCCCGTCGATCCGCAGGAACCCCGCGCGCCGCTGCGGATGGTCGATGCGCTGGGCAATGGCGCGCGCTCGGTGCTGGGCATCGCCGCCACCTGCGCCTGCGCCGGGCTGATCGTATCAGTGGTGAACCTGACCGGCCTCGGACTGACGCTGTCGGGCGAGATCGTCACGATGGGCGGCGGCGACACGTTGGTGGTGATCCTGCTCGCCGCGATCGCCATGTGGATATTGGGCGCGGCGGTGCCCGT
>CAZBPO010000259.1:0-3793 GCA_964493795.1 uncultured Flavobacteriaceae bacterium | reverse complement strand
GTCAACATCAAGCTCGACAAGGCCGGCGGGCTGACCGAGGCGCTGGCCCTGAACGCCGCCGCCCGCGAGCGGGGCCTCGAGGTCATGGTCGGCTGCATGGTGGCCACCTCCCTGGCCATGGCCCCGGCCCTGATCCTGGTCGGCGTGCCCGAACCGGCCGCGCACATGTTCCTCTTCTACTACGCCGTGCTCGCCGACGTCTCGCCGCCCACCGCGCTGGCCCCGTTCGCCGCCGCCGCGCTGGTGGGCGCGCCGCCTTTCCGCACGATGATGCAGGCGTGGAAATACACCCTGCCCGCCTTTCTGGTGCCGGTGATGTTCTGCCTGACGCCGCTGGGCTTCGGGCTGCTCGGCCTCGACACCGATGGCGCGCTCGCCAGTTCGTGGAGCGACGCACCGGCGATCCTGCTGGCGACGCTGATCGCCATGCTGTCGCTCAGCGGGCTCACCCTGGCGCTCACCGGACAGGGCTGGCGACCGGCGACGCGTCTGGTGCGGCTGGCCGCGCTGGCAGGCGGGCTAGCGTTGTTGTGGGCCGGCGCGCTGGTGCCCGCCCTGATCGGCGCGGCGCTGGTGATCGCCGCCTTCGCCCTGAACGTTGCGGCTGCACGTCGCGCTGACACAACCGGGAAACCGTCATAGCGTCCCCCCGTGACCGGGGGCTGCGGATGATCAGGTCGATGACGGCGGCGGGGCTGGCGGCGCTGGCGCTGGCCGGGTGCATGTCGGGCGCGGACTTCGCCGGCCGCGCTGTTGAGCACAACCGGGCCATCGCGCTGGCCGCCGACCAGATCGCGCTGCTCAACATCGTGCGCGCCGCGAAAGACCGCCCGGTGGTTTACAGCCAGTTTCGCGGCGTCTCCGAGAACTTCTCGAACGAGGCCGGGGCCTCGGTCAGCATCCCGTTCGGGGCCGACGCCGGAAGCTATTACTCCAGCGGGCTCAGCATCGGGCCCAACCAGTATGTCTCGCTGACCACGGCGCCGCTCGACGATACCGACTTCTACAACGGCGTGATGCGGCCGGTGAAAGTGAACCTGCTGCGCTATTATCTCGACAATGGCTGGCCGCGCGATCTGTTGCTGTCCCTCACCGTCGAGAAGCTCGAGATCAGCCAGGCGTTTTATGGGCGCGTCGTAGCGGAAAGCGACGCCGCCTGCGCCGCAGGACATGGCGGCCTCGCCTGTCAGCGCATCGCCGACGTCTCACGCCGTTCCGCGCGCCCGCGCGCCCATCGCGGCCGGCTGACCTTCATCAACGACCCGCGCAGCGCCGATCTGTTCGACCCGTTCCATGACCTCCTGCTGCGCCTCATCGTGCTCGACCTGACCATTCACGGCGCCTATGTCCCGCAGCAAATCCGCATTCCGGCGTCGGCCGCGATGCAGATAACCGCCGACGAGCTCGCGCGTCTCCAGGCCGCGTCGGCCACGTTCGAGCGCAAGGGCGACGCCTATGTCGTCACGACGTGGTCCTGGGTGCCTGGCCTGAAGCTGGCCGGGCTCGGCGATGGCTCAAGCGTCAGGATCGAAGGGCAATCGACCGGCATGGCCGAAGTGGACATGACCGCTTCGCTCAGGTCGCCGGACTCGATCCTGTTCTATCTCGGCGCGTATGTGCGCGAAGGCGGGGCCGACGCGCGCGTGCTGATCGACGGCGTGCGCGGCGAGCGTTTCGTTCCGGTTTTCCAGATCGGAGACTGCGCCGGGGCCGCAGTGACCGTCGAACTCGACGGCCAGTGCTATGGCGTGCCTGATGACGGCGATCACGTCTCGATGAAGGTGATCGCCTTCCTGCACCAGATCTTCGCACTGAACAAACGGGCGGTCGAGCCGCCGTCGCCCGGCGTCGTCAAGGCGGTGAACTAGAAGCGCAGCGAAAGGCTGCCCTTGACCGGGAAGACGAGCCGGCTGTCGCCGCTGGTGATGGGGCTGAGGCCATAGAAGTTCATGTCGGTCGTGTCGCCCTTCAGGGCCGACACGTAACGCACGCCCACCGACAGCGCGCCGGAGACATTGTAGCCGTCGCCGAACGCCACGCCCGCCTCGGCGCCCGCCGTGAACAGGGTCGAGGCCTTGATGAAGCGCAGATCCTCGATGTGGATGCCGGCGTCCCAGGCCGTGAACGCGACGTTCACCCGGTCGACGAAATCCGCGCCCAGGCTGGCCCCGACGAACGGACGGAACTGCTCGCGGCCGAAATAATAGCGCGCGCCCAGCTCCAGCGAGACAGTGTTCAGGTCGTCGAAGGTCGCGGTCAGGGGCAGCCGGTCGCCGGTCGAGGACGGGATGACGTCGCCGATGACCACGCCGCGCCCGCCCGCCTGGCTCCAGCCGACCGAGCCGAAGACTTCCAGATTATCGGAGACGCCGTAGCTGAGTTCGGCACGCACGCCCATCGCGGGCTGATCGTGCGAGTCCTGGAACGATGCGCCGCGTATCTCAAGCCGACCGGGCTCGCCCGCATAGTCCGGGCCAAGCAAATTCAGGTCGTCGATGTCGGACGAGCCGGACCCGGCGATATCGCCCGAGCTCCAGCCCGCTTCGACGGCAAGCGATCCGCGCAGTTCGCCAAGGCGCGGGCCGACGGCGGCGACGGCGGCCGGAACGACGCAGGCGGCCAGAAAGAGCGTCGATTTGCGCATGACGCGCCTCCCCGAAAATTTCGGGGAGTCTCGCGCGTCATGGTTGACGAAGGATTACGACTTCTGCGGCTCGACGATGCGGATGTTGAGTTCGCGCAGCTGCTTGAGCGTGACCGACGAGGGCGCGCCCATCATCACGTCTTCCGCCTTCTGGTTCATCGGGAACAGCGTGACTTCGCGCAGGTTCTCCTCGTCCGCCAGCAGCATGACGATGCGGTCGACGCCGGGGGCCGAGCCGCCATGCGGCGGCGCGCCGTAACGGAAGGCGTTCAGCATGCCGCCGAAACGGGATTCGACCACTTCAGGCCCGTCGCCTTTCAGCTCGAACGCCTTGATCATGATCTCGGGCTTGTGGTTCCGGATCGCGCCCGACGACAACTCGATGCCGTTGCAGACGATGTCGTACTGGAACGCGGTGATCCCCAGGATCGTGTCGCGATCCTTTTCGCGGTCCAGCTTCAGGAACGCCTCGTGATCGAAATTCGGCATCGAGAACGGGTTGTGCGAGAAGTCGATCTGCTTCTCGTCGTCCAGCTCGTACATCGGGAAGTCGATGACCCAGCAGAACTTGAAGCTGCCCTCTTCGATCAGGCCCAGCTCCTTGGCGATGCGGGTGCGCGCAGCACCGGCCAGCTTCGCGGCCTCCAGCGGCTTGTTGGCCGAGAAGAAGATCGCGTCGCCGGCCTTCGCGCCGGTCTTGACGGCGATGCGCTGAAGCACCGGCGCAGGAATGAACTTGGCGATCGGGCCCTTGCCCGTCAGCGCCCCGCCTTCGTCCTCAAGGATTACATAGCCAAGTCCCGCCGCCTTGAACTCGGCGCGCGCCCAGTCGTTCAGGTCGTCGAAGAACTTGCGCGGCTTTGCGCCCGCGCCCGGCGCAGGGATGGCGCGCACGACGCCGCCATTGGCGATGACGCCCTTGAACGCCTTGAACTCGACGGTCTCGTCAGCGAACTCGTCGCTGACGTCGGCGATCAGGATGGGGTTGCGAAGGTCGGGCTTGTCCGAACCGTATTTCAGCATCGCGTCGGCATAGGTGATGCGCGGGAATGGCGCAGGCGTCACCGACTTGCCGTTCGAGAATTCCTCGAACGTGCCGCCCAGCACCGGCTCGATGGCGGCGAAGACGTCTTCCTGCGTGACGAAGCT
>CAZBPO010000258.1:1271-4692 GCA_964493795.1 uncultured Flavobacteriaceae bacterium | reverse complement strand
GTCGCCGATCACGGCGATGACGTTGCGGTTCTCGCCGGCGAGGTCGCGTGCGACCGCCATGCCAAGGCCGGCGGAAATCGAGGTCGAGGAATGGGCCGCGCCGAAGGGGTCGTACTCGCTTTCCGCCCGCTTGGTGAAGCCGGACAGGCCGCCCTCCTGCCTGAGCGTGCGGATGCGGTCGCGCCGTCCGGTGAGGATCTTGTGCGGATAGGCCTGATGGCCGACGTCCCAGATCAGCCGGTCATGCGGCGTGTCGAACAAATGATGGATCGCGACCGTCAGCTCGACCACGCCCAACCCGGCGCCGAGATGCCCGCCGGTGACCGACACGGCGTCGATCGTCTCGCGCCGCAACTCGTCGGCCAGCTGCTTGAGCTGTCCGCGATTGAGGCCTTTCATGTCGGCCGGGCTCTTGATGCGATCAAGCAGCGGCGTCTTGGAGGGGGGGGCGGCAGGATCGACGGGCGCGGTCATAGTGGTCTGTCTGACGCGTCGCGGGGCGGCGACGCAACTGGTGGTATTATCGCACTTGCGAAGGGGGTGCGTCGAGGCCTGTCACACAGGCGTCGAAGAACCCGGCTTCGATAAAAGCCGCAGAAAACCGCCAATTCTCAGGAAACGCCGAGGCGGCCGAGACGCAGACGGCCGATATCGTGGTCCGTCTGGCCGCGTGTGGCGAGATCGGCGAGAATCTCTCCGATGACGCTGGCGAACTTGAAGCCGTGCCCTGAGCATGGCGAGGCGACGACGATGCGCGGGTCGGCGGGCAGCGTGTCGAGAATGAAGTCCTCGTCCGGCGTGCGGGTATAGATACAGGTCTTCATGGCGCGCAGGCGGCCGCGCGCCGCAGGCATGAAGCGGTCCAGAAAGGCGTCGGTCGGCGCTGCGTCCTCAGGTGACGCGTCCTGCCCGGCTTGGTCGGCATGGCCAAGCGTGCGGCCGATGCGGTGCGAGGCGCATTTGAAGCCGCCGCCGATGTCAGGAAACCCATAGACCGCATCGTCCTCGCTCTCCGCGATGAAGACCGGCAGGCGGCCGGGCGCGAGCAGCCCCGGTTCGGCGGGATCGTACCAGCACATGACCTGACGGGTGAGCCGCAGGTGCGGCGCAAGCTCGGGCACGAGCGCCGCCATCCACGCACCGGCCGCGACGACGACGCGCCCGGCCTGGATGACCCGGCCGCCAAGGTCGATCTCGACATGGCCGGGGCGCGGCGTGATCGCGCGGGCGACGACGCCGTCGACGATCCGGGCGCCGGCCGCTTCCGCCAGCCTCGCCTGCGCCCGGACCGCCGCCTCCGGCCGCAGCCAGCCGCCGTCCTTCTGCCAGACGCCGGCATAGGCTTCAGGCAGGCGGAATGCCGGGAAACGACGGCCGATCTCGGCGGCGTCGAGCGTTTCGTGGTCGATCCCGTGCTCGCGGCAAGCCTGAAGCGATCCAGCCAACAGGGGGCTGCCGGGCGGGCCGGCCTCAAGGATACCGGTTGTCGTCAGCAGGGATTCGCCGGCAAGGCGCTCCAGTTCGCGCCAGTTCTCGTAGGCGCGGCGCAGGAGCGGCACATAGGCGGGATGTTCGAAGTAAGCGAGGCGGATGATGCGGGACTCGCCATGCGACGAGCCTCTGTCATGTCCTGGGTGAAAGCGCTCGATCCCGATCGCCCTGACGCCGCGCCGCGCCAGATGGAAGAGCGCTGCGGACCCCATCGCGCCCAGACCGACGACGGCGACGTCGCAGGCGGTCATGCGCCGGCCGTCAGCGGACGCGGATGGAGCGCTCGCCCGTGCTGACCGTTTCGGCGGTGTTCTGGTCGATGATCCGAAGATGCATCTTGCCCGTGCCCTTTTCCGGCTTCTTGGGCCATGAGTATGAGCGCGTGTACTCGAAGTCGATCATGAACTCCTTCTCGTCCAGCGCAGCGATCGCGTATGCGCCGGAAAGCTGGATCGTCGCGATCGAGCCGTCTTTGCTGAAGCGGTTGGTCGAGACGGCGGTGAAGGTTCGGTCGCTGAGATAGCTGGTCGTCGAGACCACGTGAATCGTCTCGCCCTCGAAGCTGCTCGTGCCCTCCCAGCGCCATGTGCCGACGATAAAGCGTTCCGCAGCGGCGTCGAGCGTCTTCTGATCCCTGACTTCAGCGCGTGGCGTCGGCGCCGGAGCCGGCGCAGCGGCGGCGAAGGATGGCGCGAGTTCTGGATGTTGTGCCGCCGGACGCCAGCCATTCCGCTCGACGAAAACCTGCGTTTCGGCCTTCACCAGCGCGGTTGAGATGAAAGCCTGCATCTGTGGCAACGAGAACGGGCCGGAGTTGTCGCCCTGTTCGACGTAGAACCATTCCTTCTTCGCGGCATCCGCCACGGCCGATTGGGCGAACCACAGCACGCATCCGAGAAAAACGGCGGCGAACAAGCGGGGCAGACCAGAGACCCGGCGCATCACGCTTCCTTTCCAGCGCGCAGGCATCTGAAGGGCGCGCGGAGGCGAGTATGCGGCTCACGCGCGCATCGCCCAATGGGCCGAACAGATGATGCCGGTCGGCGCAGCCGCGCCGTCAGCTGCGCCGCTGAACGACGAGATCTGCGAGCGCGCGCAGATGATCGGCGCGGGCGTCGAAACCATCCAGATGGGCGACGGCCTGCGCCGCCAGCATCTCGGCCTGGGCGCGCGCGCGTTCGGGGCCAAGAACCGCTACGAAATTCGCCTTGCCTGCCCCGGCGTCCTTGGCGGCCGCCTTGCCCATCTCGGCGGCGTCGCCCTCAAGATCGAGAAGGTCGTCGGCGATCTGGAATGCCAGCCCGATATCCTGGCCATAACCGACGAGAGCCTGACGCTGAGGCGCCCCGGCGCGGCCCAGAATCGCACCCGCCTCGCAGGCGAATACGATGAGCGCGCCGGTTTTCAGGCGTTGAAGGCGGGTGATCGTGTCGATGCCGACCTCGCGGCCTTCGCTTTCGATGTCGATCATCTGGCCGCCGACCATGCCGGCATGGCCGACCGCGACGGCGAGCCGATGCACCAGATCGGCGCGCACGAAGGGATCGGCGTGGATCTCGACGGCGGCGAGCAGCTGAAACGCCAAGGCCTGAAGCGCGTCGCCCGCCAGAACCGCCGTCGCCTCGTCGTATTCGCGATGCAAGGTCGGCTTGCCCCGCCGAAGGTCGTCATCGTCCATGCAGGGCAGATCGTCGTGGACGAGCGAATAGGCATGCAGGCATTCGACGGCCGAAGCCGCGCGCAGCAGCGCATCGCGATCGACCCCGAACAGAGCGCCGGCCTGTAGGGTCATGAACGCGCGCAGCCGCTTGCCGCCGCCGAGCGTCGCATACCGCATCGCGTCGATGAGGCGCGCCTCAGGCCCGGCGCTTGGCGGCAGATAGGTGTCCAGCGCCGCTTCCATGAGCGATTGGGTCTCGCGCAATACGGC
>CAZBPO010000258.1:0-1261 GCA_964493795.1 uncultured Flavobacteriaceae bacterium | reverse complement strand
TCGAGGGCGCTCATGGTCCTAGTCCGCGTCTAACTTTTCCAGCCCCACCGGCTGCCCACCCGCCCCGATCACGATCTTCTCGATCCGGGCCTCGGCGTCCTTGAGCTTGCGCTCGCAATGCGCCTTGAGCGCAGCCCCGCGTTCGTAAATGGCGATGGAGTCCTCAAGCTCGACCCGGCCGCTTTCCAGCCGGCCGACGATCTCCTCAAGCTGCTTGAGGGCCTGTTCGAAGGAGAGTTCGTCGATCTCGCTTTTCGCCGCCATGCGTCACGCCGCCATCAATGCCGTTACATGCGCCGCCGCCGAGGCGGCCAGCGCCTCAAGGTCATAACCGCCCTCGAGAGTCGATACCACCCGGCCGCCGCAATGCGTCTGCGCCAGACCGCACAGGCGCATCGTCGCCCAGGCGAAGTCGCGCTCGGTCAACCTGAGATCGGCCAGCGGATCGGCGGCATGGGCGTCGAACCCGGCCGATATGAGGATGAGTTCCGGACCGAACGCATCGAGCGCCGGCAGCACGCCGATCTCGAAAGCTTCGCGGAACCCGTCGGAATCGGTGCGCGGCGGCAGCGGGACGTTGACGATGTTGCCGTCGATCCCCCGCTCCTGCGGCAGGCCCGTGCCCGGATAGAGCGGCCATTGATGGGTCGAGGCGAAGAAAAGATCGGCGTCGCGCTCGAAGGCGGCCTGGGTTCCGTTGCCGTGATGGACGTCGAAGTCGACGACGGCGATGCGGCGCAGGTTGTGACGCGCGCGGGCGTGATGGGCCGCCACAGCGACGTTGTTGAAGACGCAGAACCCCATGGCCGTGGACGGCTCGGCGTGATGGCCGGGCGGCCGGACGGCGGCGAAGGCGGTCTTCGCCTCGCCCATCATCACCGCATCGACCGCAGCGATGGCTCCGCCCGCCGCGCGGAGCGCCGCCTCGCCAGACCCGGGCGAGAGGGTGGTGTCGCCGTCGATCGAGCGGAAGCCGCGCGCCGGCACGTTGTCGAGCACATGTTTTACGAAATGGCGCGGGTGGACGAGCGCCAGCGTTTCGGCCGGCGCGCGCGGGCATTCGCCGCGCGCCAGGCCGTCGAACGCCGGCCCTTTCAGCGCCTCAAGAACCGCCCGCAGTCGCGCAGGCGATTCCGGGTGGCCGTCGGGCGTCACATGGTCGAGGCACGCGAAATGCGTGAACAGCGCCGTGGTCATGCGCCAAGACTAGGGCGAATCCACATTCATTGCATCCAGATCATGGAAGCGGCGATGTGGATGA
>CAZBPO010000257.1:0-4704 GCA_964493795.1 uncultured Flavobacteriaceae bacterium | reverse complement strand
GGCGTCGGACACCTGGTTCTCGATCTGGAGGCAGCACGCGCCGGCCTTGATCATCTCCTTGGCGAGCAGATAGGTCGCGTTCTCGTTGCCGAAGCCGGCGTCGATATCGGCGATGATCGGCACGACATGGGTCTCGAAATTGTCGATCGCCTTGATCGCGGCCTGTTCGCCCACCGCATCGCCCTTCTTGCGGGCCTCGCGCAACGTCTTGAACAGATCGTTCAGCGCCACCTCGTCGGCCTGGCGCAGCGAGACGTAGATCTCCTCGATCAGATCGGCGACGGCGGTCTTCTCGTGCATCGACTGGTCAGGGAGATGGCCCCAGCGATTGCGCAGGCCCGCGACCATCCAGCCGGAGAGATAGACATAGGCGCCCTTGGTGGTGCCGCGCAGACGCTTGACCGACTTGATCATCTGCTGCGCGTGGAAGCCCGACCAGCAGCCGAGCGACTGGGTGAACTTCGCGCTGTCGGCGTCATAGGCCGCCATGTCGGCGCGCATCACCTTGGCCATGTCGCGGGCGATTTCGAGATGGGTCGAATAGGTGTTCTGCAGCTTGAGCTGGATGATGTCGTCGATGGCGACGCCGCCCGGCGTCACGCCTTCAGGGTAACGGCGCAGAAGGGCGTCGCGGTGTTCGGCATAGGTCTGGCGTGGCATGGGCGGGTTCCCGGACTGACAAATTTGGCGGCTCGAGGGATGCTGCGAGCGGTCGGGAGGTAACGCCGGAGGGCGGATTTGCGCCAATCTATTGAAGCTGTGTTGTAAAAATGAGATTTGTGAAACTTGTAAATCTATGACAACTTCACAGCATGGGCGTGTCTGACAAAAAGCTCTTTCTGGGTGGGCGGCTGAAGCGGCTGCGGCGTGATCTGGGCATCACGCAAAGCCGCATGGCCGAAGACCTGAACGTCTCGCCCAGCTATCTCAACCTGCTGGAGCGCAATCAGCGGCCCGTCACGGCGCAGATGCTGCTGCGGCTGGCCGACGCCTACGATCTGGATTTCCGCAGCCTCGCGGCGGACGACCCGGGCGGCGGGATCGGCCTAGAGGAAGTGTTCAGCGACCGGTTGTTCACCGATCTGGGGATCGCCCGGCACGAGGTGGTCGAACTGGCGGAAATGTCGCCGACCATGACCGAAGCGGTGATGCGCCTGTATCGCGCCTATCTGGACCGCGGGCGGCTGATCGACCTGGGCGCGTTCGAGCGTTCCGACGGCGCGCCCGGCGCGACGCCACCGATCCAGCCGACCGAATGGGTGCGCGATCTGGTCGGCTCGCACCGCAATCATTTCGCCGAGATGGAGAGCGCGGCGGAGACCGTGCTGGCCTCGATGAACGCGGACGCGCAGGACCTTGGCCCGGCGCTGCGCGAGAAGCTTTTGGCGCGCGGGGTGCAGACGCGCATCATGCCGGCGGACGTCATGAGCGGATCGCTGCGCCGTTTCGACCATCACCGCAAACGGCTGATGATCTCGGAGACGATGGCCCCGGCAAGCCGCATCTTCGCGATGAGCTATCAGCTGGCGTTGCTGGAATGCGGCGAGGAGATCACCGCGCTGGCCGACCGGTTCAAGGCCCCGGATCGCGCCACGCACCGATTGCTGAAAGTGTTCCTGACCAACTATCTGGCCGCCGCCATCATGATGCCCTACGGGCCGTTTCTGGCGGCGCTGGAGGCGACCGGCTATGACATCGAGCGGGTGCGGACGCGTTTCGGCATCAGCTTCGAGCAGGCGGCGCAGCGGCTGACCACGCTAGGGCGGTCGGGCGCGCGGGGCATTCCGTTCTTCATGGTGCGGCTGGACGCGGCGGGCAACATCTCGAAGCGCTACGCGGCCGGGGCGTTTCCGTTTTCGCGCTTCGGCGGCACCTGCCCGCGCTGGAACGTGCATGACAGCTTCAAGACGCCGGGCCGCATCGTGACGCAGGTGATCGAGACGCCGGACGGCGAGCGGTATTTCACCATGGCGCGCACGGTGCGGCGCGTGTCGGGCCTGCAGGCGGGACAGGAAGACGAACTGGTCGTGGGCCTGGGCTGCGATCTGAAATACGCCGGCAAGCTGGCCTATGCGCGGGGCCTCAACCTGTCGTCGCCGCTGGCCGTCGAGATCGGGCCGTCGTGCAGGATCTGCGAACGCCCCGCCTGCCCCCAGCGCGCGGCGGCGCCGATCAACAAGACGCTGCTGATCGACGAAGCGAGCAAATCGCTGTCGCCCTTTCCGTTCGTGACCTGACCGGACGCGCCGTCACGGCTTGACGCCGGGCAGCAACAGCACGCCGGCAAGCACGAAGCCGGCGATGAAGACCGTTTCGGCCGTCATCAACGCGACTGGCCGCCAGCCGGCATAGGACAGCTTGGCGAACGAGGTCTTCATGCCCAGCGCCGCGACCGCCGTCACCAGACACCAGCGCGACACGTCGGACAGCGCCGTCGCGGCGTCGGCGGGCAGCACGCCGCTGCTGTTCACCGCGACGAGCGCGACGAAGGCGATGAGGAACAGCGGCACATAGGCCGAGAAGCGCCGGCCGCCGACCGAGGCCCGGCGCATGACGAGCGCCGAGATTATGACGACCACCGGCAGGAGCAGCGCGACCCGCAGCAGCTTCACATAGGTGGCGATGTCGCCTGTCTCGGGCGATATCGAGTAGCCGGCCCCGACGACCTGGGCGACGTCGTGGATCGTACCGCCCAGAAACAGCCCGGCCTCGGCATGGGTGAGCCCCAGCGCCGAGGTCAGGACGGGATAGACGACCATCGCGATGGTGGAGAGCGCCGTGACGCAGACCACGGCGAGCACCGTGTCGCTGTCGCCGCCCGGACGGCGCGGCAGGACCGACGCGATGGCGAGCGCCGCAGACGCGCCGCAGATCGCGACGGAGCCGCCCGTCAGCACGCCGAATGTCGGCTTCAGCCCGAACAGCCGCGCCAGAGCGAGCCCGACCGCGATGGTGGCGGCGACGCCCGCCGTGACGAGCAGCACGGGCGTCAGGCCGAGGCCGGCGATCTGATCGACCGTGATGCGCACGCCGAGCAGCGCGACGCCGACGCGCAGGATCGTCCGCGACGCGAACTCGATGCCCCGGACGCAGCGCCCGTCTTCATGGAGAAAGTGGAAGGCGATGCCCAGCAGAAGCGCGAACAGCATGGCCGGCGCGCCGTAGTGCTGGGACAGCCAGGTCGCCGCGAGGCCGACGATGAGCGCGATCAGGACGCCCGGATAGATCGCGCGCGCTTCGGACAGCCAGCGCGCGGCGCGCGGCGGCGACGGCTGCGCATGGTCGAGGCCTTCCATCCCCTCAAGCGATTCGAAATGCCTGAGATCGCCGAAGCGGTCGCCCTCAACGGGCGGCTTTACCGGATCGCTCATTCAAACGCCGCCGACGCCATGCCCGCGCTTTTCGTTGGGCCGCCCGATCAGCGTGATCCGACTTCAGCCTGAAAGCGCAGACTAACGAGCGCCGGCCGCCATGGGAATCGGCTCTGCCCTAGCCGCCCGTTGACAAGACCGGCGCTGCCGAAGAAAAGAGGTATTGAAAATACATCTTATAACCGTCCCACACCCCCAATGACGCTACGCCAGCACCTTGAAGCCTCGCCACGACCGGAGACGGCCGCCCGTGAGGGTCTGCGCGCGCGGATGGCGGAAGCCGGCCTCGTCTTCAGCGCGGTTCTGTGGCTGGGCGTCCTGCTGGGCGTCTCGTTCCTGGCGACGCCCGTGAAATTCATGGCGCCGTCGCTGGATCTGCCGACCGCGCTGGACGTCGGCCGCGTGACATTCGCGCTGCTGGCGAAGGTGGAATGGGGGCTGTGCGCGCTGGTGCTGGCCGGCGCCCTGCTGGCGCAGCCGCGCCGCGCCCTCTGGCTGGCGGCGATTGCGGGGCTGGCGATCCTGCTTGCCGCCCAGGCCCTCTGGCTTATCCCTGTGCTTGACGCGCGAGTCAGCCGGATCATCGCCGGCGCGCCGGTCGCGCCGAGCGGCCACCATCTCTTCTACATCGTGGGCGAGGCGGCCAAAGCCGTCATCCTCGCCATTCTTTCGATCGCCGCGCTCTGCCGCTTGATCTGCATCAAGGAGAGTTCGCGGCGTCTCTGATTTCTAGGACTGACTGAATTGCGCTGAACGCCGGCTGCGGCGCGGACCCTTCCGCGTCAGCGGCGCGCGCGCAGCCACGCTCGATCGAGGAAGCTTGTCGATGATTTCAGGCCTTACCGTTGGGGAACGCCAGCTTTCGCTGGCGGTGCTCGTGCTGCTGGCGTTCATCGGACTGGCCATGGCCGCCGGCGGCCGCGACGACCTGCTGGGCGCGCACGGCTTCATCGTGCTGATCTTCAGCGGCGGCCTGTTCTGGCTGGTTCTTTCCAATTATTCCGCGCCCGCGCCGACGGCCGAGCAGCTGACCCAGTATTACGACGACCCGACCAAGGCCGGCATCGTGCTGGCGATGATCTGGGCGGTCATCGGCATGTTCTTCGGGGTCTGGGTGGCGGCCCTTCTGGCCTGGCCCGAACTGACCTTCGTGGATTCGGCCTGGGCGAGCTTTGGCCGCATCCGCCCCGTCCACACCTCGGGCGTGATCTTCGGGTTCGGCGGCAACGCGCTGATCGCGACCTCGCTGCACGTGCTTCAGCGCACCTCGCGCGCGCGCCTGCCCGACCAGTTCAGCCCGTGGTTCGTGCTGCTCGGCTACAATCTGTTCTGC
>CAZBPO010000256.1:3480-4712 GCA_964493795.1 uncultured Flavobacteriaceae bacterium | reverse complement strand
CCGACTGGGAAATCTCGGTGATCCTGGGGATCAGTCAAAGCACGGCGCACCAGCATGTGGAATCGGCGCGGCGCAAGCTTGAGGCCGGGACGCGGGCGCAGGCCGTAGCGCGCTTCATCATGGCCGGGTTGATGTGAGACGTCAGGCGGCGCGCGCGCCCGCAAGACTGAGGGCCAGGGCCTCGGCCACCTTGATGCCGTCCACCGCCGCCGAGAGGATGCCGCCGGCATAGCCCGCGCCCTCGCCGGCGGGAAACAGGCCCGCGACGTTCAGGCTCTGGAAATCAGCCCCGCGCGTGATGCGTATGGGCGAAGACGTGCGGGTCTCCACGCCCGTCATCACGGCGTCCTCCATCGCATAGCCGGGGATCTGGCGCGCGAAGACCGGCAAGGCCTCGCGCATCGCCGCGACCGCGAAATCGGGAAGGCACGACGAAAGATCGGTCGGCGTGACGCCCGGGCGGTAGGACGGCACGACCTCGCCGAGCGAGGTGGATGCGCGGCCGGCGAGGAAGTCGCCGACCAGCTGCCCCGGCGCGTTCCAGGTCTCGCCGCCGGCCTTGTACGCCTGTTCCTCCCAATGGCGCTGGAAGGCGATGCCGGCGAGCGGGTTGGTCTTGTCGCCGGGGTAATCATCCGGCGTGATGCCAACGACGATGCCGGAATTGGCGTTCCGCTCGCGGCGCGAATACTGGCTCATGCCGTTGGTGACGAGGCGGCCGGGCTCCGACGCCGCCGCCACCACCGTGCCGCCCGGGCACATGCAGAAGGAATAGACGCCGCGTCCGTTCCTGGCATGATGGCTGAGCTTGTAGTCGGCCGCGCCGAGAATGGGATGCCCCGCCTGCGGCCCGAACCGGGCGCGGTCGATGACCGACTGGGGATGTTCGATGCGGACGCCGATCGAGAACGGCTTGGCCTCGATATAGACGCCGCGTGCATGCAGCATCTCGAACGTGTCGCGGGCGCTGTGCCCCAGCGCGACGACGAGCCGGTCGCAGGGGATGGACTCGCCATCCGAGAGGACGACGCCCGCGACACGGCGCGTCGTGGCGGCCCCTTCCAGGACGATGTCGGTGACGTGGCGCTGAAAGCGGACCTCGCCGCCCAGCGCCTCGATCTTGGCGCGCATGCGCTCGACCATCGAGACGAGGCGGAAGGTGCCGATATGCGGCTTGGCGACGAAGAGAATTTCTTCCGGCGCGCCGGCCTCGACAAATTCGGTCAACACCT
>CAZBPO010000256.1:0-3470 GCA_964493795.1 uncultured Flavobacteriaceae bacterium | reverse complement strand
CTGGACGTTGGAATCCGGGTTCAGCTGACGCTTGCGCCAGAAGGCGAAGGTATCGACGGTGCGTTCGCGCACCGCCTTGCCGCGTTCCAGCACGATGGGACGGAAGCCCATCTCGGCGAGGATGAGCCCGGCGAAGAGCCCGCACGGCCCCATGCCGATGACGACGGGGCGCAGCTCCGTGCCCCTGGCGCGCGCGGGCGGGGTCCAGCTCATGTCGGGGGCCGGGCCGATATGGGCGTCGCGCGCGTGGCGCTTCAACAGCGCCGCCTCGTCCGTCACCTGAGCGTCGATGGTGTAGATGAGCTGGATCGCGCCCTTCTTGCGCGCATCCCAGGCGCGCTTGAAGACGGTGAAGTCGATGAGATCGGCTTCGGGAATGCCAAGCCGCCGGAGCAGCGCGGGCTTCAGCGCCGCCGCCTCGTGTTCGAGCGGCAGCTTGAGTTCATGGATGCGGAGCATCGCGAAGGTCTCTGACCGGGGCGGCACCATGCACGCCAAACGGCTTCCGCTTGATGCCGGATGCGACACAAAACTTCAAGGTCGTGACACAATATATGTTTGAACGTCGTTTTTCGTGGGGGGCGTCCTTTCGTTGGTCGCTTCAAGCGCATTCGTTTATCGCTTTTCGCCCGGAGCCGACGACGCCCCGCACAGTCGTTTGTCGCTCTTCGTCGTCGCCTTTCAATGCCCGCTCGACCAAACGCGAATGGGAATATATACCGATACCGGCGTCGTTCAATCCCGTCAGCGCCTGGATGTCTGGCGGCTCAGGAGGTCAGCCCGTTGCGGTAGAGCCAGATCGACAGCAGCATCACCACAAGGCCGATCCCCAGCCAGAACAGGCCCCGGGCCCAGATGGGCAGCCAATTGTGCAGGCCTCTGAGCGGCGGCTGCGAGGTGTCGTTTATCCGCACTAAGGACGGGCGGACGAACAGCCAGCCGCCATAGAAGAACGTTACGATCCCGACGAAAATGCCCAGCATGCCGAAGCCGACCGGCGCGGCTTTGGCCCAGGACGTCTCGCGCGCGATCGGCAGAAGCGTGTCGAACACCATCGAGAAGATCAGCGTCGTGGCCATCAGCGCGATGCCGAGCCAGGCGATCTGCTTGTGAAGGCGCGTCTCGGCCCTGCCGATGAGGAGGCTCACGATCCCCATAAGCCCCCACAGCGCCAGGCCGACCCGGATCATCGCCCAGGTCTCGGTCTTGTTGAAGGCTTCGATGGTTTCCAAAGGCGGCGGTCTCGCGACGTGCGGCCGGAACGTGACGGGCGCTAACGTCCGTCATCATAGGCCGCGCCGGGGGGCGATCGATCCGCGTTTCCGGGGATGGGCAGGCTCAGGCGGTCGCCTTCCAGCCGAACTGGAGGAGCGGAAGGGCGTCTTCGGCGAAATCCGCGAGCTGGGCGAGGAGTTTCGGCTTGTGGAGATCGGCGTCCTTGACGGGGCGGCTGGTGATGAGGGCGGTTCGTTTGAGGGCGACGAGCGTTCCCTCGTCGGTGACGGCCTCAAAACCCTTCGGCGTCCGCTTGAGCGTGTAGTCGTTGGAGAGCGCGAGTTTCTTCGCCTTCAGCTTCGCCTCCATCGCGAAGAACGCCTTCGGGTTCCCGGCGATAGCGGCCCGAATGGCGGCGAGGGTCGGCGGCTCGGGCATGTACCAGCCGGCGGCGACGAAGCAGCCCGCCGGATCGACATGGACATAGAGCATGCCGCCGGTGCCGCGCGTGCCCTCGCGGTTCAGGACGAAGCCGGCATTGGTTTTGTAGGGCGACTTGTCTTTCGAGAAGCGGGTGTCGCGGTGGAGGCGGAAGATCGCCTTCTTGCGGTCGCCATAGAGCGGGATCTTGCGGCGCTTCAGCTCGGCGGAGAGGTCTTCCACCATATCGCCGAGCGGGGCTTTCACCTGCTCGTCATAGATGGCGCGGTTCTCCTCGAACCACGCCTTGGTCTGGTGAAAGGCGAGCGCCTTGAAGAAGGGCAGCGCCTGGGGGCCGAGGCCTTTGAAGGTCATGGGACGCTCCTAGAGCGAAAGTTTCGGCATCGCGCCGATCGAGGCGGTGAGGCGCAGGCTGTCGGCTTCGCGGCAATCGAAGAAATTGATGATCTGAAGCCACAGGTCGAGGTCCTGACCAAGCTCGCGCCAGTAGATGGGCACCAGCACATTGCCCGCCCGCTTGTGGCGGAGCCGCGCCTGCATCAGCTCTTCGACGCATTCGGGGGACGCGAAATAGTCGGGCGAAAGCAGCGTGACGATCGATCTTGAGTTCGCGACCGCCCGGTCGAGTTCCTGTTGCCAGTTCGCGCCTTTCTGGATGTCGCGGCGAAAGTCGAACACGGTCGCCACATCGCCCCGCGCTTTCAGTGCGGCGGTGACGGCGTCGGCGCCAGCGCGATCGGCGCTGCTATAGCTCAGGAACACGTCGTAGCCGCCTGCGGACGGTGCAGTCTCGGCCAGCGCGGACGCCCGCGCGACCCGGAAGCTTTTCATCACCGCGACAAGCTCGTCGCGGCGCGGGCCCGGGCGTATGACGATCTTGAGATCGCTGATGGGCAAGCCACGCCGCATCCAGTGACATGCGGCGTCGAGCAGCGCGATCAGCATGTCGGCCGGTCGCCACCCCTGCAGGCCGGACGCCAGGATCGGCATCGCGACCGTCTGCTCGCCGGTCGCTTTCAGAAACGGAAACAGGCCGCGAAACATGGCGGCGACGGCGTCGGGCGCCGAGCCGAGCACCAACGGCTCGAAACAGGCGATCTGGTCGATATTCAACGCATGGCCGGATGCCCCCAAAGGCCGGGACAGCCAGAAGCCCGTGCTCTGCCGGAGATCGTGCAGCTTGTCCCCGGCGAGCGCCGCGACCGACAGACCGGCCGTATGAAGCGCCTCGATCAGCGTG
This sequence comes from uncultured Flavobacteriaceae bacterium, assembly GCA_964493795.1. Classification (GTDB taxonomy): domain Bacteria; phylum Pseudomonadota; class Alphaproteobacteria; order Micropepsales; family Micropepsaceae; genus JADZAI01. The sequence goes on along the minus strand of CAZBPO010000256.1, from coordinate 574 downwards.
CCCGGGACCGGCGAATAATCGCCCGGAAACGCCGAGACGACCAGAATGTCGGCGCGGTGATCCGGCGGGATCGCCGCCAGATCGCCTTCATACAGCGAGATCGTCCGCGTGGTTCCGCCGTCGGCGACCGCGATCCGCTCCAGCAGTTCGAACGCCATCTCGCCCCCCAGCGGATGTCAGGCGGATTCCCGCACGTCTTCCGGCACCGATTGCGAGAGGCGGCCGCCCGTGCGGACGGCCTGAATGCGTTTGGCGAGGCCGGTGCGGTCGTCGGTTTCGACATAGACGCCGCAGACCGTGGCCGGGCCGCTGGCGGGCTCCATGCGGCCGATGGGCGTCTTGTGCACGAATTTGTGCAGCGGGATCACCGGGTCGAAGCCGATGACCGAGGCATAGTCGGCGCAGGCCCCGGCGTCGGTCTGGTAGGCGGTGCCCTTGGGCAGAATCTGGGCGTCGGCAGTGGGCACGTGGCTGTGCGTGCCGACGGTCATCGACGCGCGGCCGTCGCACCAATGGCCCATGGCCATCTTCTCGGACGTGGCCTCGGCATGGAAGTCGACAAGGATCGCGTCGG
>CAZBPO010000255.1:3162-4726 GCA_964493795.1 uncultured Flavobacteriaceae bacterium | reverse complement strand
CCGATTTCGGCATGAGCTTCGGCAACCCCGATTTCGTGCGCTATGCCCAGGCCTATGGCGCGAAGGGCTCACGCGTGACGGCGGTCGAAGATCTTGCGCCGACGCTCGAGGCGGCCTTCGCCGGCGGCGGCGTCCATCTGGTCGACGTGCCGATCGACTATTCCGAAAACACGCGCGTGCTGGTCGACGAACTGCGCAACCGCACGCCTGTCGTGGATTGCATGTAGCAGGAGACCCGCAATGCTGAAGGTGGTGCAGGCTTTCGATCGCGCCCTGATCGCCGAAGTCGAAACCGACGACGCCGCGGCGCTTGAGCGCAAGCTGCAGGCCGCCGCGCGCGCCTTCAAGGACCGCGACGGCTGGCTCAAGCCTCACCAGCGCATCGCCATCCTGCGCAGGCTGGCTGCGCTGATGGAGACGCGGCGCGACCATCTCGCCATGCAGATCGCGCGCGAGGGCGGCAAGCCGCTCGCCGACGCGATCGTCGAGACCACCCGCGCCATCGACGGCGTCCACAACGCCGCCGACGAGCTGCGCAACCTTTCCGGGCGCGAGATTCCCATGGGGCTGTCGGCGGCCGCCGAGAACCGCTGGGCCTTCACCACGAAAGAGCCGATCGGCGTCGTGGCGGCGATCTCGGCCTTCAACCATCCGCTGAACCTCATCGTCCATCAGGTCGCGCCGGCCATCGCCGTGGGCTGCCCCGTCATCGTCAAGCCGGCGACGACCACGCCGCTTTCGTGCCTTGAGTTCGTTGCGATGGCGCACGAAGCCGGCCTGCCCGAGCCGTGGTGCCAAAGCTTTCTTCCCGACGGCAACGAACTTGCCGAGAAACTGGCCACCGACCCGCGCATCGCGTTCCTCAGCTTCATCGGCTCGGCGAAAGTCGGCTGGTCGCTCCATGCCAAGCTCGCGCCCGGCGCGCGCTCGGCGCTGGAGCATGGCGGCGTCGCGCCCGCCATCGTCGACCGCAGCGCCGATCTCGGCAGGGTCGTCGAACCGGTCGTGAAGGGCGGCTTCTACCATGCAGGCCAGGTCTGTGTGTCGACCCAGCGCATCTTCGTGCACGCCGACATCGCCGACGCTTTCACGCAGAAACTCGTCGCCCGCGTCGAGAGCCTGCGCACCGGCGATCCGACGCTGAAGGAGACCGAAGTCGGCCCGCTGATCCTGCCGCGCGAGGCCGACCGCGTGGCGCAATGGATCGAGGCGGCGGTCGCGGGCGGCGTAATCCTTGCGACGGGCGGCGAGCGTCTCTCCGAAACCACCCTGCGGCCGGCGGTGCTGCTCGATCCCCCGCCGGACGCGCAGATATCGACGCTTGAAGTCTTCGGGCCCGTGGTCGCGGTCTATCGCTACGACGATCTGGACAGGGCCATCGCGCAGGCCAACGCGCTGCCCACGGCCTTTCAGGCCAGCGTCTTCGCTCAGGATATCGACGTGGCGCTGCGCGCGGCGGATCGTCTCGACGCCTCAGGCGTGATGATCAACGACCCCACCGCCTTCCGCACCGACTGGATGCCCTTCGCCGGCCGCCGGCAATCGGGCTACGGCACCGGCGGCA
>CAZBPO010000255.1:0-3152 GCA_964493795.1 uncultured Flavobacteriaceae bacterium | reverse complement strand
ATGGCGGACAGGGTGTCCGCAACACTATTTGTCCACGGCCATACCCCAGCGTTCAAGGACGTCTCTCAGAAGCGGCTAAAATACAGCCTTCATCGGACTCCACCGTCCACCGGCGTTCGTTGCCATTCTTCACTATTTCTGCTCTTTTGTGGGGGTAATTGTGGGGGCTATAGATGCCAGGCAAGCGGAAGGGCAGTCATGTTGCAGAGCGGCTGTCGTCTGCCGTAGTCAACCGCGCCCGGGCCGGAAAGAGCGCACCCGGCAAGTACTATGACGGCCGCGGCCTGTTCCTATCGGTAACTCCCGGAAAATCTGCTCACTGGCTCCAGCGCCTGACGATTCGAGGTAGGCGCCAAGAGATGGGGCTAGGCTCGCTCGCAACGACTAGCCTAGCCGAAGCCCGCCGACTGGCCCTCGAGAACGTTGCGATGGCGCGGAAGGGAGAAGATCCAATCCAAGCTCGACGAAAGGCGTCGGCGGAGAGGAATGCGCCCGACTTCGAGGCTGCCTCCCGCCAATGCCACGAGCTTCGCGAGGGTGCGTGGCGGAACGAGAAACATCGCGACCAGTGGATACGCACGTTGGAGGCTTATGTTTTTCCGAGCATCGGCAAAAAACAGCTGAACACGATCACGGCCAGCGACATTCTGGACGCGCTGTCTCCGATCTGGACGACGAAGCATGCGACGGCTCTCCGGGTACGCCAGCGCATCGGCGTTGTACTCGATTGGGCCAAGGCGAAAGGCTGGCGCACCGAGGGCAACCCGACGGCAGATTTGTCTAAGGCACTACCCGCCGTGGGCAGGGTCAAGAAGCATCATCCCGCAATGCCTCACGCGGAGGTGCCGGCCTTCCTCGCCGACGTCCGTTCGTCCGGCGCGGGGACGACGACGAAAGCTGCCCTGGAACTGCTAGTTTTGACCGCGGCCCGTACGAGCGAGACCCTAGGTGCCCAGATATCCGAGTTTGACCTCGCCAAGGCCCTCTGGACGATCCCTGGCGAGCGCATGAAGGCAAAGCGGGAGCATGTTGTACCCTTGGCCCCGCAGGCCGTAGACCTCGTCAGGGACGTGCTGGCCGAACATTCAGGCAAGAGCACGTTCCTGTTCGAAAGCCGAACGGGCAAACCTCTATCTCAAATGGCGTTTCTAGCGCTCATGCGTCGGATGCAGCTGGAGACGGTCCCACACGGATTTCGTTCCTCGTTTCGGGACTTCGCTTCAGAGAAGACCAGCGCTTCCCGAGAAGTTGCTGAGGCCGCTCTGGCGCACACCATCAAGGACAAGGTGGAGGCTGCCTACCGTCGCAGCGACCTTCTGGAAAAGCGCCGGAAGCTCATGACCCAATGGGCAAACTACTGCACCGGCGGGGGCGCCGTCGTAAAGCTCATTCCAAAGGCGGGTACCAAATCGACTGAGAAGGTGGCGTAGGCCAACCAGATACGCCCCGGGCGGCGTGTTCCCGCACACCGCCCGGGCTGACCTTAAGCCGTTACCTTGAAAGACACGGCATATGGCTGCTTCAAAAGATAGCACGGCTTCCGTCGGCACTGCATCACGCGGACACGATGACGAGGCGTGCGCAGACTTCGCGATCTCGCCGGCTGCGGTCACCACCTGGCTTTCGAACGAACTCCCCAGCTTCGACGTCGATCGACTGCATGCGTTCTCCCACGAGCTCGTGTATCGGGCTGAAGAGTGTCGCGCGCCGGCGGATCTCCGGCAGCTTGACGCGTTCATTGAACGCACCTTTGGCGAGATCGCCCAGATGATCTCGCAGGATGAAGCAGTCGCAGCGAAAGCATACGTTGAAGCGCGTGATCGAGCCCAGATATTGAGAACCGGCGATAGAGATTGGCCCGGCCGCGATGCAGCTAGCGAGACGATCGAACGCGCCGTGACCAAGGGCCAAGAATTAGCCGTCCGGCGAGGACCACTACGTGATCGTACTAAGGCCTATCTCGTGGAGATGCTGGCGGTTCTTTGGTCGGCATCTGGAAGAAGGTTGAACGTCAGCAGCAAGCGAGGCGGATTCCTGCCGTTCGTCAGCGATGCATTCGATATGCTCGGCGTGACGACCACGCCCGGGCAGATCAAACATGAGGCTCTGCGTCTTCTGCCGCAAGCCGACGCACTTCGCCGGCGCCTAGCAAGAATCCTCAAGCCTAGGTCAGAGTAGCACTTCGAACTCCACGCCGAACTCCGACCCCAGATTCACGTGCAACGCCGATGAAGATGCGCAGATGTTTCTGTGCGTCCAACGCGCGACGCCCGAGGATTGGATGGAGAATATGAGCGAAGCTCAACCGCAGCGATACCTGAGCATCCAGGACGTCAGCAGGATCTACGGGATCAGTCGATCGACAATTTACAAGCTTCTTGGCGAGAAGCGCATCGAGGCCGTCAAGGCTGGAGCCAAGGTCCTAATACGATCGGAGAGTGTGGATCACTATATGTCGTTGCTGTCGCCGGTGAATATCGCGGTGCCCACGCAGCGCACGTCGGCTCAAAGCCGAAAATGAGAACGCCGGCTGTTGGCGCAGCCGGCGTTCTAGACCTCAACCAATCAGAATTGAGACGCGAAGCGCACTCTAGCGCGACCTGCGGAAAGCACTTCGATGAAGATATACCAAGCTCCAGGCGTGAGGGCCACCTGATGGTCCTGCCTTCCAACGCGGTTCAGGCGTTCATGCCTCTTTGGATCGCCGACTACCTGCGTGACACCCAACATCTGACGACTGCTCAACACGGTGCATACTTGCTCCTGCTCGCGGCATATTGGACGCGGGGCGGCCCGCTCCCTGATGACGACAGCCGCTTGGCCTGCGTCGTGCGAGCAACGAAAGGGGAGTGGCGGAAGCTACGGCCGTCAATGGCGGAGTTCTTCACAATCAAGGGGGGCGTCTGGCGTCAGAAGCGTGCCGACGCGGAAATCGAGAAGGCTAAAGACAATCTCAAGGCAAAGCGTGAACGAACTGCGGCTGCTACCGCCGCAAGACTGAGGAAAAACGGCATAAAGCCGCCATCTGGTCCGTACGTGACGAAGGATGCGGATACTAGCGTGACGGATAACGTAACGAGCATCGCTGCGTTCACCACTTCACCTTCACCTTCACCTTCACCTTCACCTTCACCTTCACCTTCACCTTCACC
>CAZBPO010000254.1:0-4770 GCA_964493795.1 uncultured Flavobacteriaceae bacterium | reverse complement strand
CTCGATCTCGGCGAGCAGTATGTGCTGCTCAACCGAGATCGAGAAGCGCAGTGATCTGAGACGCGCTCAGGTCCTCGATCGCGAGGAGGTGTCGGCTCGGCAGAAGAGGTCCGGCTGGCGGCATAAGCGGCGCTTATAGGCGGGCTTCGGCGCGTTGCCAAGGAAGCGGGCGGGCGGTCATGTCAGAAGGGTTATCGCGAGGGGAATCGTGACCGTGGAGACCAGGGTCAGCACGGTGATGAGGGTGGCCATGAGCGCCGCGTCGCCGCCGAGCTGGCGGGCGAGGATATAGGCGGAGCTGGCCGGGGGGACGGCGGCGCAGACGATCGCCACGATCCGGGCGTCGCCGGTGACGCCGAGCGCGAGGCAGGCCGCGAACATCAGCAGCGGCATCAGCACCAGCTTGAGCGCGAGCGCGACGCCGGTGGCCAGGGTGGAGGCGCGCATATTGGCGAAGTCGAGCGCCGCGCCGACGCAGAGCAGGCCGAGCGGAATGGTGGCGGCCCCCATCGAGCGGAGCATGTCGAGGAAGAACGCCGGAAACTTGAGCCCGAGATTGGAGACGGCCAGCCCCGCGATGCAGGCGATGATGAGCGGGTTCACGAGAATGGCGCGGATGACGGCCTTGCCGGCGGCCGGCGTGTCGCCGGCATAGCGCGCGATGACGAGGACGCTGAGGACGTTGACGAGCGGCACCAGCGTCGCGAAGGCGACCGCCGCCAGCGCGACGCCATGGGGACCGATCAGCGCGGCGATGATGCCGAGGCTGACATAGGAGTTCCAGCGTATCGCGCCCTGGAAGATGCTGGAGAAGGCGGCCCCGGAGACGGGCAAAGCGCGCCGGCCGGCGAGCAGGAGCGCGGTCATCACGACGATTGCCAGGACGAACGCGGCGGCGAGGGTGAGCGCCTCGCTTTGTTCGAGCTCGGCCGTGACGATGGTGTGGAAGAGAAGCTGCGGGAAGAGGCCGAAATAGACCAGCCGCGCAAGCGGCGGCCAGGCCGCATCGCCGGGAAAGCCCGCACGCCTGAGCCCCGCCCCCAGCGCGATGAGCAGGAAGACGGGGAGCAGGCTGAGCGAGATGTCCAGCACGGGCGCGCCTAGCGCCGGCCGCCGGCCTGAATTTCCTCAAGCGTCTTGCCCGAGGTTTCGGGGATCGTGATGAGCGCGATGATCACCGAGATGACGAGCGAGGGCAGCAGGACGGCGATGGCCATGGCGCGGCCCCCGAGGGCGTCGAACAGGAAGCTCTCGGCAAGCAGGGCGCCGCCGCCGGCCACGATGTTCATGGCGAGGCGTGCGCCCGATGCCGTCGAGCGCTGCTCGGTCGGGAACAGCTCGGCCCCCCATGCGCCCATGACGACCTCGAGCGCGAAGAAGGCGAAGATGGCCACGCCCCACAGGACCGCGATGAGGAACAGGTGGTGCGGCCCGAGATAGAGGCCCAGCATGGCGCCGACGAAGGCGAACCCGGCGATCGCGAAGACGAGCTTTCGGCCGTGCTTGTCGGAGAGGCGTCCGGCGATGAAGTTGCCGAACAGCCCGAACAGGCCGCCGCCGACATAGATCGCGGTCACGATGCCGGGCGAGAGGCCGACATCCCCCTGAAGATAGGTGGGGAACAGCACGGTCGCGCAGGTGACGCCGACCGCAAGGAAGGCGGTGACGACGAGCACCGAGAAGAAGCGCCGCCCGTGCACGACCGCGAGCGCGTGCAGATTGACCAGCGCGACCTTGAGCCCCGATGGCGCATCCGCCGGTTTCTCGCGGGCCTGTAGTTCCTTGAAGCGTCTGGTCTCGGGCATGCCGCGCCAGAGCCAGGCGATGATGAAGATCGGCACCGCGCCGATCACGTAGAGCGCGCGCCAGCCATAGGGCAGGAAGTCGATGCCTGCGAAGAACAAGGCGGACATGCCGCCGCCGACCGCCGCAGAGGCCGCGAGAAGGCCAAGGGCCCAGCCGCGGGCGCGGTCGTCGATCTCTTCGGCGATGACGACGATGGAGATCATGTCCTGCGCGTAGCCGAACATGCGGACCGCCGCCTGAAGGGCGATGAACTGGTTTTCGTCCTGGGCGAAGGCGGTCAGCAGGGTGGTGACCGCCGAGCCGGTGATGGTGACGAGCAGAATGGCGCGCCGTCCGAAGCGGTCGGCCAGCATCGCCAGCGGGAAGGCGAGCAGCACGCCGAAGCGCGCCCACATGACGATCTCGCCCTCGTTGCCGTCGGGCACGCCGAACTCGCGCGCGACCGGCTTGAGGACCAGCCCGAGCAGGTTGAGGTCATAGCCGGCGATCAGCCACGCGAAGCTGACCAGCAGCAGCACACGGATCTGCAGGGACGGCAATGGAACCGGCGGCTTAAGCGAGAAACCGTCGGTGGGGACGCCTGCCATAAATCAGCTCCGTGAAAGGATGCGGAGACGGTCGAGCGCCCCCTGAAGAATGTAGGCCGCCGCCATTTTATCGACGAGCTCGGCGCGTCGGCGACGCGAGGCGTCGGCGTCGAGCAAGGTTCGGGTCACGGCGGCGGTGGATAGTCGCTCATCCCACATTGCGATGGGAAGAGGGGATAGCCGTTCAAGATTGCGTGCGAAAGCCCGCGCGGACTGGGCCGATGGCCCCTCGGTGCCGTCCATGTTCAGAGGCAGGCCAATGACATAGCCGGCGATCCTCTCGCCGGAGACGAGCGCGAGCAGCGGGGCGACCGTTTTGGAGAAGGTCTTGGCGCGCGGCAGGCCGAGGCGCGGGCTGGCGATGGAGCGCAGGACGTCGGAAACCGCGACGCCGATGGTTTTCGAGCCGAGGTCGAGCCCCACCAGCGCGCCCTGCGGCGGCAGGGCGCCGGGCAGGTCTTCCAGGGCGAGAATGCTCATTTGGCCGAGGTTTCCTCGAGCGAACGGCCGGCGGTTTCGGGGATGAAATAGAGCGCCACGAGGGTGAGAGGCATCGGCAGCATCAAAAGCAGCACCGCTTCGGCGAAGCCGTAGGCCGGGGCGAGCGTCGCGCCGTGCAGGCCGAGGCCGACCGCGCCGGTGATGATGGCGAAGATATAGCGTATCGCCGCGGCGGTGGCGCGGGAGGCGGTGGGGAAAAGCTCGGCCCCGATCGCTTCGATCTGGATACCGACGGCCACGAGCCCGAACACGCCGAACAGGATCGCGACGATCAGAACGGCGGGGATCGCGCTTGTATAGAGCGCGGCGAAGGCGGCGATGGTGGCGATCAGCCAGATCGCCATGATGGGGCGGCGGCCGATGCTGTCGGACAGCCGCCCGGTCCACATGGCGAGCACCATGCCGACGATGCCGGTGCCCAGAATGGCGGCGCTGACGGCCCCAGGCGAGAAGCCGTGATAATTCTGCAGGAAGGTCGGCATCAGGGCGAGCGTGGGCGCGGCGCCGATGGAGAAGGGCACGACCATCGCGATGACCAGCCCGATGCGGCCGGGATAGGATTTGATGAGGTCGGCGAAGGGCCGCCACGCGTCGGCCATGGTGTGGCGTCGATCCCGCGCGGCCTGGACCTCTTGAAAACGGCGCGTTTCGGGCAGGCCGCGCCGCAGCCATGCCAGAAGAAGCAGCGGGACGGCGCCGATGAAGTAGATCGCGCGCCAGTCGAACGGCAGCAGGTTGACCATCGCGAAGACGATCACCGCGACGCCGCCGCCGATCGCGCTGAGCGCGCCCAGCACGCTGATCGCCCAGCCGCGCGTCCGCTCTTCGAACTCTTCGGCGATCACCACGATGCAGAGCATGTCTTCTGTATAGGCGAAGACCCGGACCATGAACTGGGCCGCGACGAAGGACTCGTAATTGGGCGCGAACGCCGTGGCGAGCGTGGACAGGGCCATGCCGAGAATGGTGAAAAGCAGCAGTTTCCTGCGGCCGATCACGTCGGCGAAGAGGCACAGGATCAGCGCGCCGAAGACGCCGAGGCGGAAAATGGCGATGGTGGTGCCGGTGGCGGTTTCGGGCTTGCCGAACTCCTCCAGCACCTGTTTGGCGGCGAGGCCGAAAATGTTGAGGTCATACGCGCCGAGAAGGGTCGCGATGCCGACCAGGCCGATCAGGCGCATATGCCGGGCCGGAACCGCCTCGGGAGGGCGGATGAAGCGCGGCGCGCGCGCCCAGGCGACCAGCTTTTCGCCTTCTCCGACCGAACCTTCCACGAATCCCCCGAGAATCCCGTCTGTCTTGAAACCGGCTGGGGCTGTTGATAGCAGAGCCAGCAGCGCTGAATAGCCGAAAGACGAAACCGACATGTCCGTCGACGAAAAGACGGTGCGCCGCGTGGCGCGCCTCGCCCGACTCGCGATTCCCGAAGAACGGCTGACCCCCATGGCGGGCGAGCTGAACGCCATCCTGGACTGGGTGGAGCAGTTGCAGGAGCTGGACACCGCGTCGGTCGAGCCGATGACCAGCGTGCGCCCGATGCGCCTGCCGCGACGTAAGGACGAGGTGACGGATGGCGGCTATGCCGCGGACGTCGTCGCGAATGCGCCGCGCACCGAAGACAATTATTTCGTCGTGCCGAAGGTCGTGGAGTAGGCGATGAGCGATCTTCTGAAACTGTCCCTGGCCGAAGCCCGCGACGGGTTGCGCGCCAAATCGTTCTCTTCGGCCGAACTGGCAGCCGCGTCGTCCAAGGCGATCGAGGGCGCGCGCGAGCTGAACGCCTATATCGTCGAGACGCCCGAGATCGCCGCCAAGATGGCGGCCGAATCCGATGCGCGGCTGGCGAAGGGCGAGGGCGGGGCGCTGGAAGGCGTGC
>CAZBPO010000253.1:1549-4774 GCA_964493795.1 uncultured Flavobacteriaceae bacterium | reverse complement strand
GGTCGGCGAGCGGAATGGGATCGGTGGGCGCGAGCATGACGTCGGAGCCGCCCTGATACATCAGCGGGTCGGTCCAGAAGCTTTCGGGCATCTCGGCGTTCCGCGCCTTACGCACCAGCGCGACATGGTTCACATAGGCCGAGCCGTCGGCCCATTGATAGGCGCGGGGCAGCGGCGCGAGGGCGTTGGCGGGATCGAAGGGCACGGTCTGGGCCGTGCCGCCGTTGACCGCGCCGCTGAGCGCGGCGAGCCGGGGAGCGATCTCGTCCCAGTCGTCGAGCGCGGACTGGAGCGTTTTGGCGATGTCGTCGGCATAGGCGGCGCGGGCGAGATCGCGCGAGACGACGGCGAGACGGCCATCGCGCGTGCCGTCGCGGAGGGTGGCGAGCTTCATATGTCGATACCGTTTTCAGCGGTGAATTCGGAAACGGGCGCATCGCCCGTGTTGACGATCTGGGCAGGCTCGAAGATCAGCACTTCGGCCTCGGCGTCGGACGCGGTGCGGTGTTCGACGCCGCGCGGCACGACGCAGAATTCGCCCGGTCCCATGTCGACGATGCGGTCGCGGAACTCGACGCGGAAGCGGCCGCGCCAGACGAAGAACATCTCGTCGGCCTCGGCGTGGCTGTGCCAGGGGAAGACGCCGCCGGTCTTGACCAGCTTCACTTCCTGACCGTTCAGCCGCGCCGCCACTTTGGGCCGCCAATGTTCAGAGATGCGCCCGAATTTTTCAGGCACGGCCCCGGTCTGGATCGCGCTCATGCCTTGGGCTTCCAGCTGTCGGCATAGGCCGGGTTTTCGACGGAGGACGCGCCGGGCAGCACGTCGAGCGGATCGCGCGTGTCGATCATCACGGCGTATTCGTCGGTGGCGGGCTTGGCGGCGGTGAGCATGTTCTTCAGCGCCTTGGGATGCGGCCCGTGGGTGAAGCCGGACGGGTGGAAGGTCATCATGCCGGCGTCGATGTTATCGCGGCTGAAGAAATCGCCCGCGTGATAGAACAGCACTTCGTCGTAGTCGTCGTTGTTGTGGAAGAACGGCACCTTGATCGCGCCGGGATCGGTCTCGAACGGGCGCGGCGCGAAGGTGCACACGACGAAGCGGTCGCTGAGGAAGGTGGTGTGGGCCGACGGCGGCACGTGATAGCGATGCGACATGATGGGCCGCATCTGATCGACATTGATGCGGACGACCGAAAGATCGCCGTGCCAGCCGACCGCGTCGAGCGGGTTCCAGGGATAGGACACGCGGCTGACCTGACCACGCTTCTTCACCTCGACCGTGTACGGACGATCTTCCGCCTGCTGGGCGCGGAAGGCGTCGTCCATGGCGGGCGCATCGAGCAGCGCCGGATCGAAAATGGCGTGACGGCCGAGCAGGCCCTTATCCGGCAGGCGGAAATGTGCGTTGCGCGCCTCGATGGTGAGGAATGCGGACGGTTCGCCGGGTTCGATGCGCCACATCGTTCCGCGCGGGATGACGACATAGTCGCCCGCGCGCAGTGTCAGGTGGCCATAGTCGCAGAACAGCGCGCCGCCGCCCTGATGAACGAACAGGATCTGGTCGCCATCGGCGTTGCGGGCGAGGGCCGGCATAGGCTGCGAGAGCTTCCAGAAGCGAGGGCGCGGCCTCGTTCAGCGCCGTGAGATCGAAGGCGCGGGGGCGCAGCGGCCCCTCGAACCCGGTCCAGCCGGTCGGCGGGCGGGGGTGGTAGAGAAAGGCGGCGGGCCCGAAAAACCCGTCTTTCGAGATTTCGCGTTCGTAGGTGCCTTCGGGCAGGTCGGCATGGGCCTGACGCGAGGCCGTTCCTTCCACCCGGTTCACCGGGATCCAGTTCTTTGTGGACATGGGTGTCCTCCTGAACGCGAGCTTAGCGGAGAGGAGGGCGGGGAGGCGAGGGCTTCACAGGGCGCGAAAATGCGCCCGGAGGTTGTCCAGCACCGCAGCCTGTTCGTTTTCCTGCATGCGGATCTGCGATTCGTTTTCGTCGTCGAAGCTGACGAAGAAGGAATGGCCGCCGTCATAGGGCAGGAAATTATGCGCCAGGAAGGTGAAGCGCTCGCCCTGCGGGTGAACCCGATAGTCGTAGTCGGTATAGGCGCGGATGACCTCGTAGCGCCGCCCAGGCCGGAACATGGCGTAGCCGGCCGGCCCGATCCGGCGGGCGATCCGCGCCCAGAGCGGGACGGCGTAGGGTTCGCTCACTTGAGTTTGATCTCGGCGAGGCGCTGCTGGAGGTAGCCGTCGGCGGTGATCGGTTCGGGATAGCGGTTCGGATTGGCGGCGGTGACCGTGACGGGCAGCGTCTCGATCAGGAAATCCGGCCGGAAATGCAGGAAGAAGGGCGTCGAATACCGGGCGAAGCGCGCCCGTTCGGGGTTGGGATTGACGACGCGGTGCGTGGTGGAGGGCAAGGTGTCGTTGGTCAGACGCTGAAGCATGTCGCCGATATTGACCACCATCGCGCCGGCCGGCGGGTTCACGCCGAGCCAGGAGCCGTCTTTTTCGAGGACTTCAAGCCCGGCTTCCTCGGCCCCCAGCAGCAGCGTGATGGCGTTGATGTCGCCATGCGCGCCGGCGCGGACATGCGCGGTCTCGCCGGTGACCGGCGGATAGTGCAGCAGCCGCAGGACCGAATTGCCCAGATCGACCTTGTCGTCGAAATAGTGCGGGTCGAGGCCGAGATGACGCGCGATGGCGCGCAGGATGACGAGACCGACGCGGTCGAGCGCCTGGAACAGTGCGTAGATGCTGTCCTGGAAGCCCGGAATCTCGGTGGGCCAGAGATTAGGCGCCATGAAGCGCGCCAGCGGATGGCCCTGGGGCAGTTCGCGGCCGGTGTGCCAGAATTCCTTGAGGTCGCTTTTCGTCGCGCCCTTGGCGGTTTCGACGCCGAAGGGCGTGAGGCCGCGCGCGCCGCCCGTGCCGGGCTGGTGATATTTCAGCTTCACCTCTCCGGGCAGGGCGAAGAAGGCTTTGATGGCGGCGTTGGCCCGGTCGATGAGGTCCTGCGGGATGGCGTGGTCGCGCACGCTGGCGAAGCCGTAGCGTTCGAACATCGCGCCGAGTTCGCGCGCGAACGCCTCGGGGTCGCTGTCGTTCAGGGTGAGCGAGATCGGGTTGTCGAGCGGTCCGGCCAAGACGGGCCTCCTTGCGGTGGGGCCGCGTTTTAGGCGCATGGCGCGGTTGCGTCTATGCGCGGCGGCGCGGCAGCGGCTAGATTTG
>CAZBPO010000253.1:0-1539 GCA_964493795.1 uncultured Flavobacteriaceae bacterium | reverse complement strand
CAAAAGCCGGTTTCAGGGAAACGCTCTTGTGAAGATTGGATATTCCGCCGCCGCCGTTTTTCTGGCGCTGGGCCTGGCCCATGCGGCGAACCCTGATCATGTGCGGGAGGCGCTGGACACCTCGACCGTGCCGGCCTGTCCGCGCTGCGATCTGACGGCGCACGATTTCACCGGCGCGTTCCTGCGTTTCGGCAATTTCTATCAATCGGATCTGTCGGGCGCGATCTTCGACGGGGCGGACATGGCGGGAACCTTTCTGGAGGAGACCCGCATGGACGGCGTGAGCATGCGGTTCACCAACGCCAGCGGCGCGATGCTGAACAAGGCCTCGATCCGCGACGCCGACCTGCGCGACGTCTGGCTGAACTATGCGCATCTGAAGGATGTGGACCTGTCGGGGGCCGACCTGACCGGGGCGATCCTGACCAGCGCGCAGATCCAGGGCGCGGACCTGTCGGCGACCACCGGGGTCACGCAGGGAATGCTGAATGCCGCCTGCGCCGACGGGCGTACGCGGGTTCCGCCGGGGCTGAAGCCCTCGTTCGAGTGCCGCCGCTGAGCGAAAGCTGCGTCGTTATGCTGCGGTGGGCATGCCGGGATGCTCGGGCTATACCCGAATCTCGTTGCGGCGGGGGCCGGCATCGTTTCGACATGTTCCGCATCTAAAGAGGGGCAGGGATGTTCGGAAACAAGACCATGCGACAGATTTTTCTGGCGGCCGCCGCGACGTTCGCGTGTGTGTCCGGCGCGGCGGCGCAGACCGCCATGCCCAATGTTCCCAGTATCAACGATGCGAATTTCCAGGCCGAAGTGCTGGCCGCGCATAACAACGAGCGGCGCGCCGTCGGCGTGCCCGACGTGCGCTGGAGCGCGGCGCTGGCCAAGGACGCCCAGGACTGGGCGAATGCGCTGGCCCGCAGCGGGCAGATGACCCACGCGGCGCAGCGCACGCACGGCGAAAACATCTACATGAACGGCCCCGGGCGGCGGACCGCCACGCAGATGATCGGCGGATGGCTGGACGAGCGGGCCAACTATCTGCCCGGCCGGGCGCATCCTGATGTCAGCAAGACCGGCAGGTGGACCGATGTCGGCCACTACACCGCGATCGTGTGGTCATCGACGACCGAGATCGGCTGCGCCGTGGCGCGCGGCGCGTATGACTTCATGGTTTGCCGCTACAACCCGCCGGGCAACTGGCGCGGCCAGGCCGCCTATGACGCCAGCAAGCCGCGCCGCGAGATCGCGGTGGCCGCCGCCGCGCCGGCCCCGACACCCGCGCCGACGCCGGCTCCGACCCCGGCGCCGGTGAAGCCGACGCCCGCGCCGCAGCCTGTCCAGACCGCTCAGGCCGAGCCCGCGCCAACCCCTGCGCCGACGCCGGCTCCGCAGCCTGTGCAGACCGCCCAGGCCGAGCCCGCGCCTCAGCCTGCACCGCAGCCCGCGCCAGCGGCGGTGCCCGCCGCGCCGGTCGTGCCGGTGAGGGTGCCGGTGGTCAGCGAGGCCAGCCCGGTGCCGATTCCGTCGGCCAAGCCGACG
>CAZBPO010000252.1:3507-4822 GCA_964493795.1 uncultured Flavobacteriaceae bacterium | reverse complement strand
CTGGGACAAGGTGATCATCGCCACCGGCCCCCTCACCTCGCCGGCCCTCAGCGAGGCGATCCTCGCCCTGACCGGCGAGGATTCGCTGTCCTTCTTCGACGCCATCGCGCCCATCGTCCACCGCGAGTCGATCGACTTCGATATCGCCTGGTTCCAGTCGCGCTACGACAAGACCGGCCCCGGCGGCGACGGGGCCGACTATGTGAACTGCCCGCTCAGCGAAGCGGAATACAACGCCTTCGTCGACGCGCTTCTGGCCGGCGAAAAGACCGACTTCAAGGAATGGGAAAAGTCGACGCCCTATTTCGAGGGCTGCCTTCCCATCGAGGTCATGGCCGAACGCGGGCGCGAGACGCTGCGCTTCGGCCCAATGAAGCCGGTCGGCCTGCGTGACCCGCGTACGGGCCAGCGCCCGCACGCCGTCGTGCAGCTGCGCCAGGACAACAAGCTGGCGACGCTCTTCAACATCGTCGGCTTCCAGACCAAGCTGAAGCACGGCGCGCAGTCGGCGATCTTCCGCATGATCCCCGGGCTCCAGAACGCCCAGTTCGCCCGGCTCGGCGGCATTCACCGCAACACCTTCATCAACAGCCCGCGTCTGCTGAACCCCGATCTCACGATGAAGCCGATGCCGCGCCTGCGCTTCGCCGGACAGGTCACCGGCGTGGAAGGCTATGTCGAAAGCGCCGCCATGGGCCTTCTGGCCGGCCGCTTCGCCGCCGCCGAACGCGCCGGACGGCCGCTGACGCCACCGCCGCCCGAAACCGCGATGGGCGCGCTGATCGGGCACATCACCGGCGGCGGCGACGCCAGGACGTTTCAGCCCATGAACGTCAATTTCGGACTCTTTCCCGCCCTCGATATCGGCAAGCTGCCCAGGGGCCAGGATCGCGGCAAGGCGCGCAAGCAGGCCATGGCCCGCCGCGCGGTCGCCGCGCTCGACGCTTGGCTGGGCGACAAGGCCGAGGCCGCCGAGTGAACGCCTAGAACCTGTTGCGGATCGCCATCCACAGCGCCCGGCCATAGAGCCGGAACTGCGTCACCGGGTGGCGCGCATCCACATAGGTCGCGGGCAGATAGGCCGGCAACTCGCGCTTGCGGGCGCGCCGCTCGCCGCGCCACAGACGCCGCGCCTCGGCCAGAGCGGCCTTGTCGCCGCTGGCCAGCGCCGCCGCCGCCGCATCCGCGACAGCGTTCGGGCCGTCGGGCGCTCCCAACGCCCGCGCCGCAAGCTCGACGACCTCGCACTCGCCCTGCTCCGCCTCGCGCTGCACGTGGCCGACCCGATCTCACCGCATCTGGAGGTCGAGACCTA
>CAZBPO010000252.1:0-3497 GCA_964493795.1 uncultured Flavobacteriaceae bacterium | reverse complement strand
GCTCCGCCTCGCGCGCATCGACCAGCCCGGCCAGCGCCTCCGGCCCGAACGCGCCGGCCCGCACCGCTTCGCTCAGTTCGTCCAGAACAGGATGCCCGCGCGAAGGCTGCGGCAGCTTCCCCACCGCGTCGCGCCACCATTGATAGCGCATCGCCCGGATCGTCGCCTCGCGCGCCGCCTCCGGAATGTGCCGCAGCTCGCCGTCAAAGGCATAGAGCGCGAACAACGCCCGCCGCTTCGTCTCCGGCGCGAACAGGGCGGCGACGAAGCGCGCCGGATCGCGCCGCTTCACCTCCGCCGAAACATGGGCCGCCGCGTCTTCGGGCTTCATCAAGCAAACCGGGCCGCCCGTCGCCGGGCGGCCCGTTCCTCAGTCAGGAGACCCAGCGCCGGATCAGAGGCCGACGCTGCCGTAATTGACGCCGCCGCCGGTCATCGCCAGCAGCATCGGGATCGAAAGCATCATGTTGGTGCGCGAGAACAGCATCGCCGTGCGCGCCGCCTTGTCCTTGGCCGGCTGCTCCAACGTCGGGTAGGCGTTGTTGATGTTCAGCGCCTTCTTCTGGTTCGGCCAGATGATGAACCACACGTTGAACCACATGATGATGCCCAGCCACATACCCACGCCGATCAGGAACGTGCCGACGCTGAACACCTCTTCGGTCAGGCTCAGCGTCATCGCCTCGTGGACATAGCCGCGCAGCGTCGCGACGATCAGGCCGGTCACGATGGTCGCCATCGCGCCCCAGCGGAACCACCACAGCGCTTCGGGCGCGATGAACTTCGACACCGCCGGCTTCTGTTCGGCCGGGATCTTCGGCATCTGAATCATCTGCACGAAGTTGAAGTAGTAGAGATGTCCGATCCACATCACGCCCGACGCCACGTGCAGCCAGACAAAGATATAGGCCCAGGTGATCGTGCCGCCGAACGCGCTGCCGAAATCGCCCCCGGCCAGGAAGAACACGACCGCGAACAGGATCAGCGCCAGCGCGAAACCGGCGATGACGGTACGGTTGAGGTTAGTCAGAATGGCAGCCATGGCCCGCCCCCCAGCGGTAGTTTTGAAAGCTTAAACCGGCAGCACCTTAGGCTTACGCCAGCGGAACCACGATACAATCATAATGCGCGTGAGCAACACGGCCGTGAACATCGAAACGACGATGCCGATGCCGAGCGTCACCGCAAAGCCCCGGATCGGGCCCGAGCCCAGATAGAACATGATCAGACATGCCAAAAGCTGTGTCATGTTCGCGTCGAAAATGGCCGTCGAGGAGCCGCTGAAGCCGCCGGCCAGCGAACTCGCTGCCGCTTTGCCAAGCTCCCGCTCCTCGCGCATGCGCTCATAGAACAGCACGTTGGCGTCCACCGTCATGCCGATCGACAGGATCAGGCCAGCGATGCCGGGCAGCGTCAGCGTCGCGCCGATCATCGTCATGACCGCCAGCGTGATGATCAGGTTCAGGATCAGGCCGACCACGGCGTAGGTGCCGAACAGCCCGTAACAGGCCACCAGCAATACGATCACGATGATCACGCCCGCGATCGCCGCGGTGGTGCCCGATTCGATCGAGTCGACGCCAAGCTCGGCGCCGACCGTGCGCTCTTCCACCACCTTCAACGGCGCGGGCAGCGCGCCGGCGCGCAGCAGGATCGCCAGATCGTTGGCCGATTCGAAGGTGAAATTGCCGGTGATCTGGCCCGATCCGGTCAGGATCGGCTCCTGGATCCGCGGCGCGCTGATGATCCGGTTGTCCAGCACGATGGCGAACAGACGCCCGACATTCTGCTTGGTGGCGTCGCCGAAACGGCGCGCGCCCTGCGAGTCGAACGTGAACGACACGACCGGCCGGCCCGAACGCTGGTCCACCGCCTGCTGCGCGTTCACCAGCTGCTCGCCGGTCACGATCACGCGCTTTTCGATCAGATAGGGAATATCGGGGCCGCCGCCGTCGCCGCCCTCATAGAGCAGTTCCGAACCCGCCGGCACGCGGCCTTCCAGCGCCGCCTGGATATCGCCCTGCTCGTCCACCATGCGGAACTGCAGCTTGGCGGTCTTGCCGATCAGCTCTTTCAGTCGCTCAGGGTCGTCCAGACCCGGCACCTGCACCAGAATGCGATCCGCGCCCTGCTGCTGGATCGTCGGCTCTTTGGTGCCCAGTTCGTCCACGCGGCGGCGGACGATCTCTATCGACTGCGACAGCGCATGCGTCCGGTAATAGGTCGTCGCGCCCTCGGTCATCTTGAAGGTCAGCGTGCCGTCTGCAGCCGAGGTGGTCAGCGCGTAGTTGTTCGCGCCGCCGCCCAGCAGGCCCTGCTCGACCGACTGGATCAACGTCTTCAGACGCGTCTCCGCATTCTGCATGTCGGCCGGGTTGGTCAGCTTGATCAGCAGCGTGTCCGAACCCTGCAGCGTGATCGTGTGCTGGATGCGCGGCGCTTCGCTCAGCTGCCGGCGGGCGTCATCACGGGTCGATTCCAGTCGCTCGCGCAGCACCGCCGCGACGTCCGCCTCCAGCAGCAGATACGATCCCCCCTGCAGGTCGAGGCCCAGGCTCAGCGTGTTCTGCGGCAGCCAGCTCGGCAGCGCGTCCCGCCACGCCTGTGGCAGCGCGTTCGGCAGCGCGATGAACACCGAGACGATGCAGATCGCGATCGACGTCCAGATCGTGCGGCGGCTGAAATTGATCATCGTGGACTACTCGGACGACTTGCTGTCGCGCAGCGGCTCGGAGCGCGAGCGCACGTCCGAGATCGACGAGCGCACCAGCCGCACTTCGACGCCCTTCGATAGTTCCACGGTCACTTCGTCTTCGGCGTCATGCACCGACTTGATCTTGCCGATGAAACCGCCGGCCGTGACCACCACGTCGCCCCGGCGGACGCCGGCGACCATCTCGCGGTGCAGCTTCATGCGCTTCTGCTGCGGACGGATCAGCAGGAAGTACATGATGACGAAGATCAGGATGAAGGGGACGATCTGGACGAAAATCTCCAGACCGCCGGGCGCGCCCGCACCCTGGGCATACGCCGGCGTCACGAACATGAGGGTCTCCGAAAATCCCAGGCCAGCGAAGCGCCAGCCAAAACCGCGCGGAATATAGCTATCGGGGGCGCTTTTTCAAACGCGGATCGCACGTTATAGCGTTGATGTGTGCAGCGCAGAAAACCTCGTGATTTCAATGGATAACGCGCAAACCCAAATCCTGGGACGGATCGCCGAGGCTCTCGAGCGGCTCAGCCCCCCTCCGCTTGGCGCCCCTGACTGGTCTCAGGCGGACGCTTTCGTCTGGCACGCCGATGGCCCCGGTCTCACCCCGGTGCCCCGCGTTTCGCGCGTCGAGATCGCGTTGCTCAAGGGCATCGACCGCGTCCGCGACCAGCTTGTCGAGAACACGCGCCGCTTCGCCGCCGGGCTGCCCGCCAACAACACGCTGCTCTGGGGCGCGCGCGGCATGGGCAAGTCGTCTCTGGTGAAAGCGGCGCATGCCCAGATC
>CAZBPO010000251.1:406-4825 GCA_964493795.1 uncultured Flavobacteriaceae bacterium | reverse complement strand
CCGGCGGCTCGATGAGCGGCATGCAGGTTCTGGAATGGATGGCGAGCTTTCCTGAACGGCTGGCCTCGGCCATGCCGATCGCCACGACCGCCAATCACTCGGCGCAGAACATCGCGTTCCACGAGGTCGGACGTCAGGCGATCATGGCTGATCCGGACTGGCGCGGCGGCGCCTATCTGGGCGACGGCGTGTTCCCGTCTAAGGGCCTCGCGGTGGCGCGCATGGCCGCGCACATCACCTATCTTTCTGAAGCCGCGCTGCAGAGGAAATTCGGCCGCTCGCTGCAGGACCGCGCATCGCTGTCCTACGCCTTCGACGCGGATTTCCAGGTGGAATCCTATCTGCGCCATCAGGGCCGCAGCTTCGTGGAGAGGTTCGACGCCAACTCGTATCTCTACATCACGCGGGCGATGGACTATTTCGACCTCGCGGCCGACCACGGCGGACATCTGGCCCAGGCGTTCAAATGGCTGAAGGCACGCGTCTGCGTCGCCTCGTTCACCAGCGACTGGCTGTACCCGACGATCGAGGCCAAACGCATCGTCCACGCGCTGAACGCCGCCGCGGCGAATGTCAGCTTCGTGGAGTTCACCACCGATGCGGGACATGACGCCTTCCTGCTGAACATTCCCGAGATGGTCACGACGTTCCGCGGCTTCATCGACGCCGTCGCCGCACATCGGGGGCTCAAATGAGCCTGAGGCCCGAGCTGAAGATCATCGCCGACATGGTGACGCCCGGCAGCCGCGTGCTGGATGTCGGCTGCGGCGACGGCGCGCTGCTGGAATATCTGTCGGCGACCCGCAAGGTCGATGCGCGCGGCATCGAGCTGAGCCAGGCGGGCGTCAACGCCTGCGTGGCGCGCGGGTTGTCCGTGGTTCAGGGCGATGCCGACAGCGATCTTTCCGACTACCCCGAAGCGGCCTTCGACTATGTCATCCTCAGCCAGACCATCCAGGCTACGCGCCTGCCTGGCGCGGTGCTGAGCGAAATCGCCCGCATCGGCCGCCGCGGCATCATCTCGACGCCCAATTTCGCGCATTGGCGCATGAGGCTTCAGCTGCTGACGCGCGGGCGCATGCCGGTGACCGAAGCACTGCCCAACAGCTGGCACGATACGCCCAATATCCATATGTGCTCGGTGCGCGATTTCGCCGAGATGGCGGTCAGTCTCGGGTTGACGATCGAGCGGGCGGTATCGCTAAGCAACGGCAAGGCACGCGACGTCCGCCCCCTCTCGGCCCGGGCCAATATTTTCTCGGAGTCGGCGATCTTCCTGGTCGCACGCAAGGGCTGAGAGAGACGCCTCAGGCCATACGGCCAGGCCGCGCAAGCGACGGGCGACGCGCCACGGTCGGCGTCGCGCCGAATGACGGGGCGTACATCGTCCGGGTGCACTCGACGATCCACAGGCCCGGCATGCGCCGCCACAGCGACCGGCCGACGCGTTCCCACATGCGGCCGTTCCGCATCAGCCAACGCATCCGGCTGGGCGGGCCGTAGAGCGCCCCATCCCATGCCTCGGGCAGAAACAACGCCTCGCCCAGCAGCCGCTCGAGTTGTCCTCGCGAATAGGGGTGGCCGTGGCCGTAGGGCGTATCGCCGAACGCCGCCCACATGCCGCCGCGGTTGGGAACGACCACGATAAGGCGGCCGTCGGGCTTCAGGATACGCCAGATCTGCCGCAGCAATCCGCGCCAGGCGGCGCTCGACTCAAGCCCGTGGATCAGGATCACCCGATCGACGGAGCCGTCCTCGAACGGCAGGTTCGTATCGTCGGCCAGCGCCACCTTGTTGAGGCCCGAGCGCGGCCAGGCCACGGCGCCCTGATCCGCCGGCATAGCCGCCACGACGCTGGCGGCCTCGTCGACGAAGGGTCCAAGATAAGGCGTCGCATAGCCGAGCCCGACCATCGTGAGCCCGCCGACCTGCGGCCAGAGCGCACGGAGGCGTCGCCGCACCAGCACGCGCGCGATCGTGCCGAGGCGCGAATCGTAAAAGGCGCGGAACTGGGCGATGTCGGGGCGCATGGGTCTCCAGTGTGTCGGGCGAAGGTTACTCCGGACTTGCGTCCGCGCTAGACTGTCATCGGACCGGAGAGAGCCCATGCTGACGATCGACCTTATCCCCTGCCTCAGCGACAACTACGCCTATCTGCTGCGTGACGGGTCAGGTGCGGTCGGCGTGGTCGATCCGTCAGAGCCGGGTCCGGTTCAGGCGCTTCTCGACCGGCTGGGCCTCAAGCTGACCCATATCCTCAACACCCACCATCACTTCGATCATACGGGCGGGAATCTCGACCTGAAGGCGTCGAGCGGCGCGACGATCATCGGTCCGAAGGCCGATGCACACCGGATTCCGGGCATCGACGTCGGCGTGGGAGAGGGCGACAGCGTGCCGTTCGGGAACACGGCGGCCGCCGTGTTCGACATTCCCGCACATACCAGCGGCCACGTCGCCTTTCACTTCGCCGCCGACAAGGCCGTGTTCACGGGCGACACGTTGTTCGCCATGGGCTGCGGCCGGCTGTTCGAGGGCACCCCGGCCGACATGTTCGCGGCGATGAAGAAGCTGGCCGCCCTGCCGGGCGACACGCGCGTCTATTGCGGCCACGAATATACCGAGTCGAACGGCCGCTTCGCGCTGACCGTCGAGCCTGACAACGCCGAACTGGCCGCGCGGATGGACGAAGTGCGCCGGATACGGGCCGAGGCGAGGCCGACCATTCCCTCCACCATTGCGCTCGAACTGGCGACCAACCCCTTCATGCGCGCCTCAGATGCGGCCGAGCTGGGCGAGCGCCGGGCCGCCAAGGACGCGTTCCGGTGACGGCGGACGAGATCATCCGGCTGCTCGAACTAAAGCCTCACCCCGAAGGCGGGCACTTCGGCGAGACATTCCGCGATGCGGCTGTCGAAGGCCGGGGCGCTTCGACGGCGATCTACTACCTGCTCAAGGCTGGCGAGGTGAGCCACTGGCACCGCGTGGATGCCGCCGAAGTCTGGCATTACTACGCCGGTGCGCCGCTGGTGCTGACGATCAGCCCGAACGGGCACGACGCCGAGGCCCGTCATCTCGGCCCCAATATCGCGACCGGACAGCGGCCGCAGATCGTCGTGCCCGCCGGACACTGGCAGACCGCCACGACGCTGGGTCCATGGACGCTGGTCGGCTGCACTGTGGCCCCCGCCTTCGATTTCGCCGGTTTCGAAATGGCCCCGCCCGACTGGCGGCCCGCGCCCCGATCTTGAACGGCGCGCTCAGCGCAAAGCGGCGGCGAAGGCAGTCCCGACCGCATCGCCCTTCATCTGGTCGATCAGGGCCAGCGTATCCAGCGCCTCGTGCACATGGGTGATGCCGGACGGCCCGGCATGGGCGAACAACGTGTATTCGTTCTCGTAGGACGCGCCGGTCGCCCGAAAACGGGCCCGGTACACGAAGCGCACGGCGCTCAGCGTCTCGTTCCCTGTTTCATCAAGAATTTCCACCGTGCAGTCCGGGAAATAGCTGTCGGTCCAGACCGCGTTGTTGAACGCGATCACCGCTTCGCGGCCCTTCATCGGCCGTGGAAACGGCAAACCGGCGGGCAGCGACCATTCGATGTCGTCGGCATAGAGGCGGCTCATCGCCGCCACGTCGCCGAACGCCGAAACCAGCTTGCCCGCCGGCGTCCTGGTCACGATCAGCCCGCGATGTACTGCGAGCCGTTGACCGTCAGGGTCGAGCCGTTGATGAAGCCGGGGTCTTCGACCAGGAACAGCACCGACCGCGCGATCTCGTCGGCTTCGCCAAGACGGCCGACCGGGATGGTCGCGACCACCTTCTGCAACGCCTCGGGCTTCATCGCAGCAACCATCTCGGTGTTGATATAGCCCGGCGCGATGACGTTCACCGTAATGCCCTTGGCCGCGCCTTCCTGGGCCAGCGCCTTGGTGAAGCCGATCATGCCGGCCTTGGCGGCCGAGTAGTTGGTCTGGCCGATCTGGCCCTTCTGACCATTGATCGAGGAGATGTTCACGATGCGGCCATAGCCGCGCGCGCGCATCCCCTCGATCACCGCCCGCGACGTGTTGAAGATGCTGTCGAGATCGACGCGGATCACCTCGCGCCACTGCTCGGCGGTCATCTTATGCAGGAAGCCGTCGCGGGTAATGCCGGCATTGTTCACCAGAATCTCGACCGGGCCGAGATCGGCCTCGATCTGTTTGATCGCCGCAGCGGTGGCGTCGAAATCGCCGACGTCGAATTTGTAGACGGCGATGCCGGTATCGGCCTTGAACTTCGCCGCCGCCTCATCGTTGCCCGAATAGTTGGCGGCGACCGTATATCCGGCGGCCTTGAGGCCCTTCGAAATCGCCTCGCCGATCCCGCGCGTTCCGCCCGTCACCAACGCAACCTTGGACATCCGATCCTCCCAGA
>CAZBPO010000251.1:0-396 GCA_964493795.1 uncultured Flavobacteriaceae bacterium | reverse complement strand
TAGCCGACGCCGATCAGCGCTCGACCGTCAGCGCAATGCCCATGCCGCCGCCGATGCACAGCGTCGCCAGACCCTTTTTCGCGTCGCGCTTCTGCATTTCGTGCAGCAGCGTGACCAGCACGCGTGCGCCCGACGCGCCGATCGGGTGGCCGATCGCGATCGCGCCGCCATTGACGTTCACCTTGTCGGGGTCCCAGCCCATGTCCTTGTTCACGGCGCAGGCCTGAGCCGCAAAGGCCTCATTGGCCTCGACCAGGTCGAGGTCGCCCACAGACCAGCCCGCCTTCTTCAGCGCCTCGCGCGAGGCCGGGATCGGGCCGGAGCCCATCACCTTGGGATCGACGCCGACGCTGGCCCACGACTTGATGCGGGCGAGCGGCGTCAGGCCGCGCCTGT
>CAZBPO010000250.1:4491-4828 GCA_964493795.1 uncultured Flavobacteriaceae bacterium | reverse complement strand
CGTGCGGGGCGTCGTCATAGCCGAACACCGGCAGCATGCGCAGCACGTTCACGCCCGGCGCGTCCATCGGCACCACGATCTGGCTCTGCTGACGGTATTTGTCGGCGCCCGGATCGGTCTTGCCCATCACGATCATCACCTTGCAGCGCGGATCGCCCACGCCCGACGACCACCATTTGCGGCCGTTGATGACGTATTTGTCGCCCTTGCGCTCGATGCGCGTCTCGATGTTCGAGGCGTCCGACGAGGCGACCAGCGGCTCGGTCATGATGAAGGCCGAGCGGATCTCGCCGGCCAGCAGGGGCTTCAGATAAGCCTCCTTCATCCAGTCCGCGCC
>CAZBPO010000250.1:2186-4481 GCA_964493795.1 uncultured Flavobacteriaceae bacterium | reverse complement strand
TCCATATTGCCGGTGTCGGGCGCCGAGCAGTTAAAGACTTCCGAGGCGAAGCCGACCTTGCCCATCTCCTCGGCCAGCGGCGCGTATTCAAGATTGGTCAGGCCGCCGCCCAGATGGCTTTCCGGCAGGAACAGGTTCCACAGCCCGGCGGCGCGGGCTTTTTCCTTCAGTTCTTCGACCACCTGCACGACGATCCACGGGTTCCCCGCCTTGCGGGCCGCCGCCATCTCCGCGTCATAGACCTTCTCGGCCGGATAGACGTGCTGGTCCATGAAGCCCTTCACCCGGGCGACGAGGTCCTTCACCTTGGGCGTATGATCGAAATCCATTTCTCTCTCCCTGACGCGAGCGGCTTTTTCCGGCGAGCTTAGGCCCGGCATCCGGGCCGGGCCAGCCTGAGCCGGCGAATTCCGCCGCCTGAATAGGCCCCCGCCCCTCATGACGGAAGTTTATTGTATGAATATGCATTATGCGATTTGGTGATATTCTGTCCCGGCCATGAAACTCACCGGCTTCGACCTCAACCTCTTCGTCGTGTTCGAGGCGATCCACGCCGAACGCAATCTCACGCGCGCCGCCGGCATCCTCAACGTCACGCAGCCCGCCGTGTCGAACGCGCTGGCCCGGCTGCGCGCCGCGTTCGACGATCCCTTGTTCGTGCGGCGCGGCGGCGCGATGACGCCGACCCCGGTGGCCCAGTCGCTGATCCAGCCCGTGCGTCAGGCGCTGGCGCGGCTGCGCGCCGGGCTCGACCAGCGCACCGCCTTCGATCCCGCCTCATCCACCCGCGTCTTCCACATCGCGCTGCGCGACGCGTCCGCCGCGATGTTGCTGGCCCCGCTGGCGCGCCATCTTCAGCGCGCCGCGCCCGGCGTGCAGGTTCAGGCGCACAGCGTCGACCGTCAGGACATTCCGCTCGAACTCGCGTCGGGCACGCTCGACCTCGCCGTCGATATTCCAGACCTCCAGCGCGCCGATCTTTCCGGCGCGCCGCTGGTGTCCGATCGCTATGTCGCCGTGATGCGCCGCGGCCACCCTCAGGCAGGACGCAAGCTCACGCTCGAGCGTTTCGTCACCTTGCCCTGCATCGCCATCTCAAGCCGCCGGCGCGGACGCACGCTGATCGAGGCGGCGCTGGCCCGGCTCGGCCGCGCGCCCAACACCGCGATGCGCGTGCCGACCTTCCAGATGGCGGTCGACGTGGTGCGCGACAGCGACCTTATTGCCGTGGTCCCGGCGCTGCTGGCGCGCGGCCTCGGGCTGGCGGTCGCCGAACTGCCCTTCGCCTCACCGCGCATCGAGTCCCTGCTGCTCTGGCACCGAAACGCCGACAGCGACCCCGGCAACGCATGGATGCGAGACGCGGTGAGGACCGTCGTCGCAGAGGGCGTCACGGAGCCGACCTGGCTCTGACGGCCGCGTGCGATCGGCATGTGCGACATCAACACCGTAGAATGCCCCGGTTTGACCGGTATGGTGGGCCAACTTTGATTGGGACGAGAATGATTGCTCTGATCGTCGCGTTGGCCGCCGCCAGTCTCATGGCGGCGGCTGACGCTGCTCCCTCCAACTGGGAGGCCGATCTGGCCGCCAAGGATGCTGCGTGTCAGGCCGGCGACGACAGCGCCTGCATGGAGTGGTTTTTTGCCCTCAAGGAAGCATCGGCAGCAGGCGCGATCAGCGACGCACGCCAGCATGAAATGTTGATGGCCGCTTGCGACGCAGGCAATGCGTATGGCTGCAGCAGCGCAGCTATTCCTTATGCATATCTCGATGCCGACAAGCACCGCGATCTGATGATCCGCGCCTGCGGATTGTCGCGCGACCGGGTGGTCGCGATTGCTTGCTGGGAGCTCGGGACTCTTCTGGTCATGACAGAGCCTCAGGACTTCGCGACCGCGCGCTGGGCATATGGAAAGGCGTGCAAGTTTGAGAACGGCTGCTTCGAATACGGGGTCATGCTTCGAGACGGGATAGGCGGCGACGCCAGCGATGAGCAGGCGCTCGATGCGTTTCTCAAGCAATGCGCCGCTGATCAGGAAGATGGCTGTCATGCCGCCGCCGTCATGATCGGCGCAGGTCGTGGAGCGGCGGCGGACAGGGGGCGAGCGGCCGAGTTGCACAAAAAAGGCCTGTGAAAAGTCGATCGCGCGTTCAAGAAATGTCGAAGAATACTGCCCGAACTAAGACATCTTCGTACCTCGTCCCGCCACGCGTCAGGAGACCCCATGCGTCCGTCTTTCCGCATCGTCCCGTTTTTCCGCATCGTCCCGTTTTTCGCCGCGCTGCTGGCGC
>CAZBPO010000250.1:238-2176 GCA_964493795.1 uncultured Flavobacteriaceae bacterium | reverse complement strand
GCGGCCGCGCAAAGCGCCAGCAGCGCGGCCGCCCATGCCGGACCTTACGAAGACGGCGAAAAGGCCTTTGCAGCTGACGATCGCGAGACGGCGCTCACGCACTTCATCGCGGCCTGCGATGCCGGCGAGGCGCGCGGTTGCCGGCGCGCCGGGTCGATCCTGAATGCGCGCCTCGGCGAGGAGGCCGATCAGGCCCGGGCGCGCGAGCTGTTCGACAAAGGCTGCGTCGGCGACGATTCGGAAAGCTGTCTTCTGTTCGGCGGCATGGCCGAGCGCGGCAATGGCGGCGCGGAAGACCTCGCCGCCGCCCGCGCGGCCTACGCGAAATCCTGCGAGCTTGGCGAGCCCGGCGGCTGCTACGCGGCCGGCGCGCTCTATCACCGCGAGGGCGACGCGGCTCGGGCGCTGGATCACTACGCCAAAGCCTGCGACGGCGGGCTGGGCGTCGCCTGCGAGGTGTCGGGCTACATCCAGCAGCGCGGCGAAGCGGGCGACGCAGCCGGCGCGCGCGCGGCGTTCGCGAAGGCGTGCGAGGCGGACTTGAGAGGATCGTGCTGGCAACTCAGCCAGATGCTGCTGGCCGGCGAAGGCGGCCCCGCCGATGCCGAAGGCGCCGAAACCGCACGCGCCAAAGCCTGCGAGCTCGGCGAACCCGACGCCTGCCCCGCCGCGCCCTAGCCGCGCCGCGCGCGGAAAAAGCTCTTCAGCAGCTCCGCCGATTCATGCGCCAGATGGCCTTGGGTCACCTCGGGCCGATGATGGCAGGTCGGCTGCTCGAAAAAGCGCCCGCCATGGATCACGCCGCCGCCCTTGGGGTCGCTGGCGGCGAAATGCAGATGGCGGATGCGGGCCAGCGAAATCGCCCCGGCGCACATCGCGCAGGGCTCCAGGCTGACATAGAGGTCGCAACCGATCAGCCGCTCATTGCCCAGCGCCTGCGCGGCCGTCCGGAGGGCCAGGATTTCGGCATGGGCGGTGGGGTCGCGCAGCTCGACGATGCGGTTGCCCTCGGTCGCGAGGACCTGACCGTCAGGCCCGATCACCGCCGCCCCCACCGGCACCTCGCCCCGCGCCGCCGCCGCCCCGGCCGCAACCATCGCCAGATGCATCGGATCATGCGGATCGTGGGTCATGCCGCCCTTGTAACACCCAAGTCACGCCCACGACATCACGCGCCGTAGCTCACACCGTCAGCACCGGCGTATAGGGTGAGGGCGGGGTCAGCAGGTCGTCGACCACATCCATCAGCAGCACGGTGTCGGACGATTCGATCGCCTCGTAGAAAATCTTCGCCGCCTGCTTGTCGTCGTGGCGGAAACGGGCTTTTTCCGCCACCTCCCACGCTGGCCGGTCGGGCCACTGGGCATAACCGATAAAGTCCCCGTTTTCCGCCCGGTGCATGCGCGAGCCGTATGAGCCGTAGATGCGCGTGATCGAGACCGTGCCGCGATGCCAGGCCTCGACGAACGCCTCCTCCCGGCCCCTCTTCACGGTCCAGCGATAGACGGCGATGAACATGGCGGCCCTCCTCTGCTAGAAGCTCCCCTTATGAACGACAAAACCGACACACCCGATCCCGGCGGCGACCGCATCGCCAAGGTGCTGGCCCGCGCCGGCATCGCCTCGCGCCGCGACGTCGAGCGCATGATCGCCGAGGGCCGGGTCAAGGTCGATGGCGCGGTGTTGACCACGCCCGCCTTCAAGCCCGCCCCCGGCGCGGTCATCATGGTCGACGGCAAGGTGGTGGCGGGGGCCGAGCCGACGCGGCTCTGGCGCTATTACAAGCCGGTCGGCCTCGTCACCACGCATCGCGACGAAAAGGGCCGGCCGACGGTGTTCCAGCACCTGCCGCCCACATTGCCGCGCGTCATCTCGGTCGGACGGCTCGACCTCACTTCGGAAGGCCTGTTGCTGCTCACCAATGACGGGGCGCTGGCC
>CAZBPO010000250.1:0-228 GCA_964493795.1 uncultured Flavobacteriaceae bacterium | reverse complement strand
CTGGAACTGCCCGAGACGGGCTGGCTGCGGCGTTATCGCGTGCGCTTCTTTGGCAATGTCGCGCAGGAAGAGCTAGACAGGCTCAAGGGCGGCATCACCGCCGACGGCGTGCGCTACGGCCCGATCGAGGCGATCCTGGAACGCTCCAAGGGCCAGAATTCCTGGGCGGCCGTTAGTCTGCGCGAGGGCAAGAACCGCGAGGTCCGCAAGGTGTTCGAGCATCTGGGC
>CAZBPO010000249.1:1651-4840 GCA_964493795.1 uncultured Flavobacteriaceae bacterium | reverse complement strand
CGACGCGCTCCAGCACTTCCATGTTGCCGGTATCCGGAGCCGAGCAGTTGAGGCTTTCCGACGCCAGCGGGGCCTTGCCCAGCTCGACCGCGATATAGGCGTAGTCGAGATTGGTCAGGCCCCGGCCGATTTCCGTCGCTTCAGGAAGGAAGAAATTCCAGAGGCCGGCTTTCTTGGCCTTCTCCTTGGCGCCTTCCAGCAGCTCGAGCTGGCGCGGATGCCAGGCCCAGCGGTCCGTGCGCTGCTGTTCCTCGCCCATGCGGGCGAACTCTTCCTGGATCGGCTCGACATTCTCGGCGATGTGTTTCTTCACCGCATTGAAAAGGGGCAGGGCCTCTTTCGACATGCGCAGGTCGTTGAGTTCGACCTCCTGCTCGGGCGTCACCTCGAATGTCTGTTTGGCGGCTGCGCTCATGGCGTTCTCTCCTTGGATTTCTTGCCCTCCATTCACAGCACGCGACGGGAGAGACTTCAACGTCGGCGGCTTTGCGCGCACGTCAAGCTGACGTGGGGTTCGGCTTCACAATCGGGCGGTTTTCGGCCTTGATGCGCCCGCGAAACACAAATCCGGGCAGGGACATTCCATGAAGACGCGCATCACCGAGCTTTTCGGCATCCAGCATCCGATCATCCAGGGCGGCATGCACTATGTCGGCTTCGCGGAGATGGCCGCCGCCGTCTCCAATGCCGGGGGCCTCGGCATCATCACCGCGCTGACGCAGGGCACGCCCGAGAATCTGGCCAAGGAAATCGCGCGCTGCCGCGAGATGACCGACAAGCCGTTTGGCGTGAACCTCACCTTCCTGCCGGCCGTGACGCCGCCCGACTATCCCGGCTTCGTCGAGGTGATCGTCAAAAGCGGCATCAAGGCGGTCGAGACGGCCGGCAACAATCCGGCGAAGTGGCTTCCGGCGCTGAAGGAAGCCGACATCAAGGTCATCCACAAATGCACCTCGGTCCGCCACTCGCTGAAGGCGGAATCGATCGGCTGCGATGCGGTCAGCGTGGACGGGTTCGAGTGCGGCGGGCATCCCGGCGAGGATGACGTTCCCAACTTCATCCTGCTGCCGCGCGCGGCCGAAGAGCTGAAAATCCCCTTCGTCGCATCGGGCGGCATGGCCGACGGTCGCAGCCTTGTGGCGGCGCTGGCGCTGGGGGCCGAGGGCATGAATATGGGCACGCGCTTCATCGCTACGGTCGAGGCGCCGGTGCATCAAAACGCCAAGGACGCGCTGGTGAAGGCCAGCGAGCTGGACACGCGTCTCATCATGCGCCCGCTGCGCAATACCGAACGCGTGCTGACCAACGCCGCCGTCGAGCGCCTGCTCCAGAAGGAGAAAGAGATGGGCGACAAGCTCTCCTTCGGCGACATCGCAGCCGAGGTGGCGGGCGTTTATCCCAAGATCCTGCGCGACGGCGATATGGACGCCGGCGGCTGGAGCTGCGGCATGGTCGCCGGCCTCATCCACGACATCCCGACGGTCAAGGAGCTGATCGACCGGATCATGAGCGAAGCCGACGCGATCATCGCCGAGCGTCTGGCCAGGTTCCGCACGGCGGCCTGAGGCCGGCCCGCCTGCGTGCGGGCGCTGGCGTCATCGACCGGCCTGACGGGCGTGAAGCTCGTCAGGCCGGCTTTCATTGGATGGAAGGCGGGTGACCGCCGCCGCGCAATTGCGTATACCGCCACTTCGGCTTCCTTGACAGTTCCCTTTTTGTTCTGTTGGATGTGAGCCATCGGGAGCATGGCCGGATGAGCGGCGTCAAAACGGAAATCGTCGCCAATGACGAGGGCGGCACGCGCGTCGACCGCTGGTTCAAGCGGCGCTATCCGGGCCTCGGGCACGGGGCGCTGGAAAAGCTGCTGCGCACCGGGCAGGTCCGCGTCGATGGCGGGCGGGTCAAGGCCAGCGATCGTCTGGCGGTCGGCGCGGCCGTCCGCATCCCTCCGATGCCGGAAAACGCAGAAGCGAATCCTGTTCGCAAGACCGATGCGCCGCTGGCAACGCATGAGAAGATCGCGGCAGAAGATCTTGTTATTCA
Organism: uncultured Flavobacteriaceae bacterium; assembly: GCA_964493795.1. GTDB lineage: Bacteria > Pseudomonadota > Alphaproteobacteria > Micropepsales > Micropepsaceae > JADZAI01. Next base: position 2,797 of record CAZBPO010000249.1, on the reverse strand, counting down.
TATGGATTCCGAGATCGTTATTCTCAACAAACCGCCCGGGTTGGCCAGCCAGGGCGGGCCGGGCATCACCCGCTCGGTCGACCACCTTCTCGGCGCGCTCACCTTCGGCAAAAAGCAGCGTCCGCGCCTGGTCCACCGGCTCGACAAGGATACGTCCGGCGTTCTGGTGATCGCCCGCACCGTGCCGGCCGCAGCGGCGCTGGCCGAGGCGTTCCGCGAACGCGACACCAAGAAGATCTATTGGGCCCTGACCGTGGGCGTGCCCAAGCCGCATCAGGGCATTATCAAGGCGTCCCTCGCCAAGGTGGCGCACGGCCCCGGCCGCAGCGACGAGCGCATGGTGGTGCGCGAAAAGGGCGAGGATGACGACGCCAAGCGGGCCGTGACCCGTTACCGGGTCGTCGATCACGCGGCTCAGAAGGCCGCCTGGGCGGCGCTGATGCCGGTCACCGGCCGTACGCATCAGTTGCGCGTCCACATGGCTTCGCTCGGCACGCCCATCGCGGGCGATTTCAAATATGGCGAAGAGGGCGCGCGGCTGTCGGGCTCGATGTCGCAGAAGATGCACCTGCACGCCCGCTATCTGCGCATCCGCAAGCCGTCGGGCGGATACCTCGAAATCACCGCGCCGTTGCCGCCGCACATGACCAAGACCTGGGAGCTTTTCGGGTGGGACCCGGAGCGGACCCAGGACGACTTCCCCGACGTCTGAGAAATGGCCCGCCGTCCTGCCTGCATTCGTCACTGGAGCGAGCTTGAGCCTGCCGCCGAGTCCGCGCATCCGGCGACCGGCGAGTTGCGCGGCTTTGCGTCCGATCTTGGCGGCGCGACCGGGCTGACGCGGCTGGGCGTCAGGCATCACCGTCTGCCGCCGGGCCGGCGATCGTCTCCGCCGCATGCCGAGCGCGACGAGGAAGAACTCGTCATCGTCCTGCAGGGCGCGCCCGACCTCTGGCAGGACGGCTGGCTCCATAGGCTGAAGCCCGGCTTCGTCGCCTTCTGGCCTGACCGCACCGGCATCGCCCATTCGCTCATCAACAACACCGATGAGGATGTCCGCGTGCTCACCATCGGTGAGTCCTCTCGCTATAATTCGCGCGTTGCGTTTCCGCGCGATCCGGCGATCGCCGTCTGGTTCGCGGAGCA
>CAZBPO010000249.1:0-1641 GCA_964493795.1 uncultured Flavobacteriaceae bacterium | reverse complement strand
AGCAGGGCAAGCTCTGGTCCGATCCGCCGCGTCGCCGCATGGGGCCGCATGACGGCCGGCCGGGTGGCGTCGCGCGCCCCCGCGCGCTGCCGCCGAATGTGGTCGATACCGTCGAGAGCAAGGTCCGGCGCGGCACCAGCTATCCCGGCGACACCGAGAAAATGTCGGATTTCATCGACCTCAACGGCGTGTCGGGCCTCGGCCGCATCGGCGGCGGCATCGATCTGCTCGCGCCGGGACGTCGCACGTCCTATCCGCACGCCGAGGGCGACGAGGAGGAATTCACCTTCGTCGTTTCGGGCACGCCTGAGGTCTGGCTGGATGGACGGCTTTATCCGCTGAAGCCCGGCGATTTCGTCGGCTGGCCCGGCGGCGCGGGCCCGGCCCACACGATCCTCAACAATTCCGCCGAGATCGCGGTCCTTGCGACGTTCGGCGAGGCGTCCCGCCGCCGCAGCCGCATCTGGTATCCGCACCACCCGCAATACGCCCAAAAACTCGGCGAGAGGGCGTGGACGCCATCGCCTGCACCGAAGCTCGGGCCGCATGACGGCCTGCCGGATGCCCGGCGCACCAATTCATCACCCCGCAAGAGTACAGTCAGATGAGCGCCCCCGCCGTCAGCCGCTTCTACAAGACCGCCACCAGCCGCGCCGATGGCGATGGCTTCGGCGTATGGCTCGACGAGCGCCGCCTGAAGACGCCCGCGCGTCTTGCGCTGACCGTACCGACGGCGGCGCTTGGCGCGGCCATCGCCGGCGAGTGGGCGGCGCAGGACGACAAGATCGTGCCGGCCCGCATGCCGCTCACGGCCCTGGCCAACGCGGCGATCGACCGCATCGCGCCGGACCGCGAGGCATTCGCCCGGCGGCTCGCCGCCTATGGCGCGCACGATCTGCTGTGCTACCGCGCCGCCGAGCCGCTGGCCCTTGCGGTCCGGCTGGCGAAGTCGTGGCAGCCGGTGCTCGATTGGCTGGACGCGACGCATGGCGTGCGGCTGGCGCTGGCCGAGGGGATCGTCCACGTCGATCAGCCGCCCGAGGCGCTTCAGGCGCTGGAGGCGCTGGCTGCATCGCTCGATCCGTTCCGCCTCGCGGCGCTGCATGTGCTGACGACGTCATATGGATCGCTGGGCCTCGGGTTGGCGGTGCTGGGCGGTCGCCTTAAGGCCGACGAGGCGTTCGTCGTCTCGCGCATCGACGAGGAGTTCCAGATCGAACGCTGGGGGCGCGACGAGGAATCCGACGCCCGGGCCGCGCGGATACGCGAGGAGGCCGAAACCGGCGGCCGGTTTCTCGATCTTCTGAAAGAGACCGCCGCGTAGATTCTGCGACGCGGTTGACGCGCGCGTCATGTCTCGTCGCGCGCAAGCTTCGGTCGCGCCGCGTTGCGCGGGCGCAAGAAACGTGATTTCACGCCCCCGTCACATCATTCATCCGTCGCCGGGGTCGTCCATGAAGAATGTCATCCAGGAACTGGAGAATCGCCGCGCCGAGGCCCGCCTCGGAGGCGGCCAGACACGCATCGACGCCCAGCACAAAAAGGGCAAGCTGACGGCGCGCGAGCGCATCGACCTGCTGCTCGATGCCGGCTCGTTCGAGGAATACGACATGTTCGTCGAACATCGGTGCCCCGATGTTC
>CAZBPO010000248.1:0-4840 GCA_964493795.1 uncultured Flavobacteriaceae bacterium | reverse complement strand
CGCCAGCCCGGATTGTCGGGCTCGGCGCGACGTTCTGGCCTTTTTCCTGCGCGCGCGGCGCAACCTGCTGACCGCCTTTGGCGAGACGCCCTACCGGCAGCCCATCGTGCGCCGCGCCTTGCTGGGCACGCCGGTGTGGATCGTCTCGGACCCCGAGGCGATCAAGCGCATCCTGCTGGACAATGTCGCCAATTATCCCAAGGGCGTGCAGCAGCAGCGCCGTCTGCGGCCGGCGGTGGGCGAGGGCCTGCTGACCGCGCAGGGCGAAGCCTGGCGCTGGCAGAGGCGGACGACGGCCCCCGCCTTCCAGCACAAGAAGATCGTCGCCTTCGCGCCGGCCATGGTGGCCGCGACCGGGGACATGCTGGACGGGTGGGCGCGCGACGGGGCGACGGAACGCGATCTTGCGCCGGAGATGATGCGCCTGACCTATGACGTGCTGTCGCGCACCGTGTTCGGGGCCGACGCGCGCACCGATCCGGTGCGGATGGGTGAGGCGTTCGAGCGCTATTTCGACACGGTGGGGCGGCTTGATCTGGCGGCGTTCCTGAACCTGCCGGAATGGGTGCCGACGGTGGGGCGGCTGAGGGCGCGGCCGGCGCTGCGCTATTTCCATGGCGAGATCGGGCGCATCGTGGCTGAGCGGCGGGCCCTGCTGGCGCGCGACGCGGGGGCCGCGCCGGAAGACCTGCTGACCATGCTGCTGACCGCGACCGACCCGGAGGATGGGCGGCCGATGGATGACCGGCAGGCGATCGACAACGTCATCACCTTTATCGGCGCGGGGCACGAGACCACCGCGAACACGCTGTGCTGGACGCTGTATCTGCTGTCGGAGTTCGAGTGGGCCGATGCGCGCGTGGCCGAGGAGCTGGACCGCGTGCTGGGCGGGCGGACGCCGACGGCCGAGGATGCCGGCAGGCTGGTCTATACGCGGCAGGTGCTGGAGGAGGCGATGCGCCTGTATCCGCCCGCGCCGTTCCTGGGGCGCGAGGCGGCGGCGGCGGACGAGCTGGGCGGACATACGGTGAAGCCGGGCACGCAGATCCTGGTGTCGCCGTGGATCCTGCATCGGCACCGGGCGCTGTGGGACGAGCCGGAGCTGTTCGACCCGGAACGCTTCGCGCCCGAGCGGCGCGAGGCGATCCACCGCTTCGGCTATATCCCGTTCGGCGCGGGTCCGCGCATCTGCATCGGCATGGCCTTCGCGATGCAGGAGGCGCTGCTGCTGCTGGCGACCATGCTGCAGCGCCATCGCTTCCGCGTGATCGCGCCGGAGACGGTCGAGCCGCACGCCTCGATCACCCTACGCCCGCGCGGCGGCCTGAAAGTGCGGATCGAGCCGCGCTGAGGCGCGGCTGACGGGGTGCGTGGTTCGAGGCATCGCTGCGCGATGCGCCTCACCATGACGAAAGGGGATATCCGGCCTCTTACGGCGGGCCGACTTTTTCGAAGTCGATGCTGAAATGGTCGAGGCCGATCTGGCCCTTGATGGTCAGCTTGTCGCCCTGGCAGTCATAGGTCCACAGCTGGGTGGTGTCGCCCGTGGCGGTGACCATGTCCTCGATGGAGATCGGATCGGTGATCGCGCCGCGCACGGTCGTCTGCATGACCGCGTCGGATTTCTTGTAGCAGAGCTTCATGTTGCCGTTGGCGCCCGACCACAGGCTGTCGATGGTGCCGGCGAGATAGATGCGGAAGAGGCCCGGCTTTTCCGCGCCGGTCGGCTTGCCCTCGATGGCGACATTGGCCCAGCCGAAATGGTGCTCGCCATTCGTGCGCATCCGCATCGCGGTGATGCCGGAGACCTGAATTTCGGTAAGCCCGCCCTCGGCGTTTTTCATGATCGCGTCTGCGATGGAGCTGTTGGTGGCGCGCCATTGGCCCAGCAGGCAGGCGTCGCGGACCTGATCGGGCACGCATTCCTGGCAGGGCGAAAGCTTGGTGACGTCGAGCGTCCAGGATTCAGAATCGCCGCCCTCTGCGCCCATCGCCATGCCGGCGAAGCGGAACACCTTGGGCTCGCCGCACGGGCCGTCGGCCGACACGATCATGGGCGTCTGCCACTGTTCGGGCGCGTTCGTCTTTCGCTTGTAGAACATCGACGCCTTGCCCTTGGGCGACGCCATATACTGCCCGCCGGTGAACGAGACGTCCTCGATCACCACGGCCATCGGCGTGAATTCAAAGCCGCTCTGGCCGCCTTCGCTGATCGTGCGCGCGCGGGCATAGGGCGCGGCGGATATCGGCGCGCCGTCGGGGGTGCGGATTTTCCCGTCTGCATAGTCGGTGGCGAACAGGCCGAGATCGTAGTCGCCGACCGTCTTGGCGAGGGCCGCGCGCTGGGCGTCTTCGCCGCCGGTCTCGGGCATCGCGTCGAGCAGTTTCAGCACGGCGTTGGGGCTCTTGCCCCACAGCCACGAGAAGAAGACGAAATTCGGATAGGTGAGGCGGGTGAGCGGCGTCGTCTGGATCGCGTCGTGGAATTCCTTGATGCGCTTGTCGCGCGAGGCGGCGCTTTCAAATGCGACATGGCCGATGAGTTCGGCGGAGCCCTCGATCCACCAGCGCGAGTCGGCCTTGAACGCCTCGTCCATCTTGGCGGTCCAGTTCCAGTACTGCATGCAATGGAACATCTCGTGGACGACCGAGTTGCTGAGCTCGTTCAGGACGTCGTCGGTGGTGTTGTCGTGGCGCGCCGTGTTGATCTGGATGATGCACTCGGCGTTGGCCGTGACCTTGTCGCCGTAGGGGTGCGCGAAGGCGTAATACTGGCCGTCCTTCTCCATGCCCTTGATGACGGGCTGGAAGATGAAGGTGAAGCGGCCATAGCGGAAGGCGCGCATCGAGCTGAAGAGGTTCAGCCCCGCCTCGGCCGCCTGCATGACGGTCGGCTCGTACATGTCGCTGCGGTCGTCGATGGCGTCGCGCAGGGTGCGGACATAGGCCTCGCGATCGTGGATGGGGTAGGTCTGCTGGTGAATCTCGACGCATTTGAAGGCCCCGTCGCGGGCCGCGCCGATGGCGAAGGCGGGTGTATTGCAATCCTCGAACGGGCCTTTGGCGGCCGCGCCGCCGGTCAGCCACAGGGCCGCGAGGGAAACCGCGATCAAGAAGCGCATGTCATCACCGAATGAAGAGCGCCCATAGAGCCGAGCCGCCGGTCCCGGGCAACGCGGCGATAGCGCGCAGATACCAAGGTGTCGTCCCGGCCGGCCGGGTCACTCGTCGAGCTTGGCGCCGTCGAGGGTGCGGGCGGCGCGCGCCTTTTCGGCCTCGTCGCGCAGGCGCTCGGCCCTGGTGCGGCCGAACTTCGCACGGTTGGCTTCGGCGCTGCGGTCTTTCTCGGCGCGGGCTTTCGCCTTCTTCACCGCTTTCAGATTGACGATCTCGGCCATGGTGTCCCGGTGGGGGCGTGTGTCCGCCCGATGAAGACACCGGGCGGCGCGAAAGTCACGCGGCGCATTCGTTGGCATTCGTTTGTCGCTTTTCGGCCGGGGCGGACCCTGGCCCTACAAGGGCTGGGGGCGGGCAGGCCCCATGGGCACAACGACTCGTTCTTTCGTTTTTCGATGTTTTCCGTTTTCGGCGGCTGTCAGCCGGGGTTGAGGATTTTCTGGGCGCGGCGATAGGCCGGGCGGTCGGCGCAGCGCGCGGCATAGGCCGAGACGATGTCGGATTTCGGCATCATCGGACTCTGGCCGAAGAAATTGAAGGTGCCCCCGACGACGAGATCGGCGGCCGAGAAATCCTGGCCCAGCAGAAAGGGCCGGTCCTTCAGCGTGTTCTCGACATGGGCGATCACCTCGTCCACCGGCACCCAGCCGGCGGTGCCGCGCGGTACGGCCATGTTCATGAATTTCGACATGAAGGCCGGCTCGATGACGCCCGCGTAATAGGCGAGCCAGGTGACATAGGGGCCGCGCGCCGCATCGCCGACGACCGGGCCCAGCCTGGCCTCGGGGTGGAGATCGGTCAGGTAGAGCGCGATGGCGACCTGTTCGTGGATCAGCGCCCCGTCATGCAGCAGGGCCGGCACCTTGCCGTGCGGGTGAGGGTTCGCCGGATCGAGCCCGTCATCGCCTTCGCCACCGCGCCGGATGGTGACCTGCCTGATCTCGTAGGGCGCGCCGATTTCCTCAAGCAGCCAGACGAAGCTGTTGGAGCGCGTGTTCGGCGAATGGATCAGCGTCAACGTCATGTCGTTCCCTCCAGCAAGAAAGGAACATTACATGAACATATTTGCGCGGTAAAGGCGCGCGTCTGGGGGCGTGTTTGAAAAGTCCGTCTGAAAGATGGTGCGTCCTTCGAGGCTCGCCTCCGGCTCGCACCTCAGGATGACGGAGATTGGCAAATCCCGATTTTCGTCATGGTGAGGCGCCCTGCGCAGCAGGGCCTCGAACCACGCAACGCGGCCGAAGCGCTCGTCTCAAACAGTCGCCTAGCGGCCGAGCGACAGGCGCGCTTTCAGGCGGTTCAGCACGAAGACGCGGATCGCGCCGGACAGCGAACCGGCGCCGGGTTCGCGACCGGCGTCGATCTGTCCGACCATCGCGGCGACCGAGACGCCCTCGTGCGCGGCGATTTCCTTGAGCGTCTCCCAGAACTGGGGCTCCAGCGACACCGAGGTGCGGTGGCCGGCGATGGTGAGCGAGCGTTTGACTTCACGGGCTGTCATGTCGGGCTTCATGCCAGTCCTTTCCAAGCCAGGCCTTGAGGCAGATCAAAGGCGGCGAAATCGACCTGCAGAACGCGGCGGCGAAGCGGCCGCTCCGCCCGGTCGGAGCCATGCAGGATCGGGGTCGCATAGGCCCAGACGTCGCCGGGCTCGGCAAGGCAG
>CAZBPO010000247.1:3533-4907 GCA_964493795.1 uncultured Flavobacteriaceae bacterium | reverse complement strand
ATCACCGAACGCGCCTGCTTGCCCGATCCGCCATGGCTCTGGCTGATCGTCACGTCCTCGCCGGTCTCGGCCTTCCACTTGGCCGCGAACAGCGCGTTAACCTGCTTGTAGAGCTCGCGCGTCGGGTCATAGCTGACGTTCAACAGCTCGGCGGCGGCGACGCTCGCCGTCATCGCGAAGGCGGCAGTCAGGCTGATCCATAAACGTTTCATGGCGTGTCTCCTACAGACCGTCAGAACGAAACCTGCGCGCGCAGGGCATAGACGTTGAAATCCTGGCCAATCTCCGCGCCGGCCGGCGGCGTCGCATCTCCAGGCCCGAAAGCGGTGCCGCCGGGGCTCAGGCGCTCGACATCGACACGCTGATAATCGACCGACAGGCGCGTCGCCTGATTCAGATACCAGTTGAGCCCGACGGTCCAGGTTTCCTGCCGCCCGCCGCGGATGCCGCCAACCGGGGCGATCTCCCCCGCGCGGCCCTCGTCATGATCCAGATCGACGACGCTATAGCGCGCCGCGACTTCCCACGCGCCGCCGCCAGCGCCATCGCCTGTCCCGCCCACGGCCCTGGCCGGACGCGGCGCGGTGAACGCGCCGTTCTGCGTGTTGTAGCGCCGGTTCTCGCCGGTCAGCACATAGCTGGCCTGCACGTAATAGCCCGCGAATTCCGGGTTCCTCAGCGCCGCGCCCACCGCCGGCCGGCGACGCTCCACGCGATACCAGATGTGCTCGGCCTGCACGACCAGCCCGCGATAGCGCAGCGCGATCTCGACGCCGGGCGAAAACACCTCGGTCGCGTCGATATTGCCGGTGTCGATCAGGCGCGTCCCGTCCACCCGGATTTCGGGCCGGTCGCGCAGCCGCACGGGCGAACGCGGCGTGTTGTCGATGCCTGCATCCGCCGTCTGCACGATCCATGTCGCGTTCGCGCCAACATGCAGCTGCACCTGCGGCGCGTCGATCGCCAGATAGGTGCCGCGCCCGACCAGCGCGAGCTGTTCTTCCAGCGCGCTCGAACCGACCGTGCCGCCCGTCAGAACCAGCGAAGCGGTCCAGCGATCCCCGCTACCCAGCGCGCCGATGCCCGCCCGGCCTTCAGAACCCGCCAGAGCCCGCTGCAGCTCCGCCGCCGACGCCCGCTCCAGGAACAGCGTGTCGGCCGATCCCGCCGCATCGTCCAGATTCACCGGCGGCGAAAACGCGCCGATCCGCAAGCGCCAGTTTTCGACGCCCTTGTATTCGACATAGACATCCTGGACCCGCCCGCCTTCTTCGGCTCCCGAGCCGCCGAACTGAAAGCCGAGGCTGTAGCCGAAATCCTTGAAGAACGTGCCTTCCACGCCGATCTGTGCGCGGCGGAAATTCGAGCCGCTGG
>CAZBPO010000247.1:982-3523 GCA_964493795.1 uncultured Flavobacteriaceae bacterium | reverse complement strand
CGCTGGAAAGATCGCGCGCCCGCTGGTTCTCGCCTGCGTCGCCCACAGAGCCGCGCCTGAAATCGCTCGCGAGCGGCCCGGCCTTGTCCTGATCGTAGGCCGCGACGTCGAATTGAATCCGGCCGCGAATCTGCGCGGTGAAATTCCCGTCCGCGCTCTCGAACGAGGGCCGCCCGCCATCCAGCTTCACCTTGACCGGCTCGGCCGCGCGCGGCCCCGCCGCGACCGGCGCAGGCGAGACGGGCTGAGGCGCGGCCTGTTCCTGCTGCAACGACCTGATTTCCGCCCGAACCTGCGCCAGCTCCTCGCGCAGCAGACGAACCTCTTCCCGCAAAGCCGCCTCGCTCGCGGCCAGCGCCGGGCCGGCTAACGCCGCCGCGGCCGCGCCTGCGGCAAGCCAGTTTCGGAAATGGTTTCGGTCGGACATCATGCTCCCCGGCGTCATCCCGACTAGTGACCGATCGGCTAAGTCGATCAAGTCAGTCGGAATTAAGCGACTCTTAAGGCGGTTCAGCCGGCCAGGGTCCGCCCTTCCAGAATCGCCGCCGTCGCGTCCCTCACGTCGATCAACGCCTTGCGGATCGCGCAGGTTTCAACGTCCGCGCAATCTTCGCAGCGGCGATAGGCCGTGCGGCTTGCACAGGGCGCCAGCGCCAGCGGCCCGTCTATGGCCCGCAATATCACGGCGAAATCAATCTCGCCCGCCGGCCTGGCCAGCGCATAGCCGCCCGCGCGGCCGCGCCGCGACGTCACCAGTCCGTGCCGTTTCAAATCCAGCAGGATGCGCTCCAGGAAAGCCTTGGGCACGGCCGCCGCCGCCGCCAGATCGCCGGTCATCATGGATGCGCCCGCGCCGGCCCCGGCGAGGCAGATCAGGGCGCGCAGCGCATAGCGGGCTTTTTGCGACAACATGGCTCAAGGCGAAGACGACCGCCGCAAGCCTGCCACCTCGGCGCGGCGGGGCCAACCTGTTCCCGCCGGCGCGGCACTGGCGGCGCGTCCGCGCCATGCCTAGAAGGGTAGGATTGATGGGGGATCAAATGAATCGCCGCGTGACGCTGGGCGAACGCCTGCGCTACTGGTTCGACAAGTCGATGGCCGCCGGAACGGTCTCGCTGACCGGCTGGCTCACCGCCGCCACCCTCGCCGTCATTCTCGTCGCCACGCTGGTCATCACGGCGCTCGACATCGCCAATGAGGGCGAGGAATCGCCCGATTTCGGCGAGGCGTTCTGGCAGGCGCTGATGCGCACCATGGACCCCGGCACCATGGCCGGCGACACCGGCTGGGCCTATCGCGTCGTCGCCCTCGCGGTCACCGTGGCCGGGATTTTCATCTTCTCGGCCCTGATCGGTATTCTGAGCTCCGGCATCTCCGACCGCCTCGCGCAGCTGCGAAAGGGCCGCTCGCGCGTGCTCGAGAGCGGCCATACGGTCATCTACAACTGGTCTTCGTCGATCTTCGAGATCATCGACCAGATCCGCCTCGCCACCGCGTCCCAGCGGCGGCCGCGCATCGTCATTCTGGCCGACCGCGACAAGGTCGAGATGGAAGACGACATCGCCGCCAAGCTGCCCGATCTCGGCCGCCTGCGCGTGGTCTGCCGCTCGGGCGACCCCACCGACATCAACGATCTCGCCATCGCCAGCCCGGAAGCCGCCGGCTCGATCATCATCCTTTCGCCCGAGTCGACCGAGCCCGACGCCGCCGTGGTGAAGACGATCCTCGCCCTCGTCCACGATCCCCAGCGGCGCGCCGAGCCTTATCGCATCGCGGCCGAGATTCAGGATGGCCGGAACGCCGCCATGGCGCGGGTCATCGGCGGCGACGAGCTTCAGCTCGTCCTGGCCGACGACCTGATCGCGCGGATCATCGTCCATTCCAACCGGCAGTCCGGGCTCAGCGCGGTCTATTCCGAACTGCTCGATTTCGACGGCTCCGAAATCTACACAAGACCCGTCGGCACGCTGGCCGGCCAGACCTTCGCCGAGGCGAGCTTCGCCTATCAGGCCTCCACGCTCATCGGCTTTCGCGACCCGCACGGCGCGCTCATCATCAACCCGCGCGACAACCCGGTCCTTGAAGAGGGCTCCCGCCTCATCCTCATCGCCGAGGACGACACCACCATCCGCCTGGAGCCCATGCCCAAGGGCTCCATCGACCCCGCCGCCATCGTCATGGGCGAGGCGCGCCCGAAACAGCCCGCACGCACGCTGATCCTGGGCTGGAACCATCGCGGCCCGGTGGTCGCCGAAGAGCTGTCGCGCTATGTCGCCGACGGCTCGGAACTCACCATCGCCGCCGACTCGCCCGGTCTCGACCAGGCGGTCTCGCAGCTCGACATCGACGCGGCGCGCCTGAACGTCAGCTACGTCTCGTGCGTCAGCTCCGACCGTTCGGTCCTGGAGCAGCTCGACATCCCCTCCTACGACCACGTCATGGTCCTCAGCTATGCCGACGACATGTCGGATCAGGCCGCCGACACCCGCACCCTCGTCACGCTGCTGCATCTGCGCCAGATCGCCGACGCCGCCGGCAAAC
>CAZBPO010000247.1:0-972 GCA_964493795.1 uncultured Flavobacteriaceae bacterium | reverse complement strand
CAGGGGTAGCCGAGCGTCGCTTCGATCTGTACCTGCACGGCGGCCGGATCAGCGTCGTCAGCGAGATGGCCGACATCCGCAACCGCGAACTGGCCGAAGTGACGCGCGCCGACGATTTCGTCGTCAGCAACCGCCTCATAAGCTTGATGCTGGCCCAGACCTCCCAGAACGAGCTGCTGGCCGCCATATTCGGCGAACTACTCGACGAGGAAGGCTCCGAGCTCTTCATCCGCCCGCTCGAAGACTATGTCGTCATCGGCCGCCCGGTGAACTTCTATACGGTCGTCGAATCGGCGGCCCGGCGCGGCGAGGTCGCGCTCGGATATATCCAGGGCGAGATCGCCGCGCGGGGCGACGGCCGCAGGGACGGCGTCTTCATCAACCCGGTCAAGTGCGACCACGTCACGTTCAGGCAAGGCGACCGGATCATCGTGATCGCGCACGATTGATGCCCGCGCCGCGCGGCTGGTGTAGGATCGCGGCGTCCTTCAACGGAGGCTCCCGATGATCCGTCTCGCCGCTCTTGCCGCCGCTGCCGCCGTCTGCCTAGCCTTTCCCGCCGCCGCCCAGCTCGCGCCAGGCGCACAGGCCCCCGCTTTCACCGCGCACGCCACCCTCGGCGGCCAGGAGTTCACCTTCTCGCTGGAAGAGGCGCTGAAGAAGGGCCCTGTAGTTCTTTACTTCTACCCCAAGGCGTTCACGCCGGGCTGCACCATGGAGGCGCATGAGTTCGCCGAGGCGACGCCGGAATTCGAGGCGCTGGGGGCCAGCGTGCTCGGCATCTCCGCCGACGACATCGAGACGCTGAACAAATTCTCCGTCGACGAATGCCGCAGCGCCTTCCCCGTCGCTTCAGACGCCGATCAAAGCGTGATGAAGGCGTTCGACGCGGTGCTGGAACAGAAGCCCGAACTCGCCAACCGCACGTCCTACGTCATCGCGCCGGGCGGCACGATCGTCTATGCCCACTCC
>CAZBPO010000246.1:2541-4917 GCA_964493795.1 uncultured Flavobacteriaceae bacterium | reverse complement strand
CGCGATGGGGCTCAGCGCCACCGTCGCCGACGCCCGTTTCGCCAAGCCGCTCGACGAGGCGCTGATCCGCCGTCTGCTGACCACGCATCAGGTCGTGATCACGGTCGAGGAAGGCGCGGTCGGCGGGTTCGGCGCGCATGTGCTTCATTTCGCGGCCAATGCCGGCCTGCTCGACGGCGACGTGAAGCTGCGGACCTTGTGCCTGCCCGACACATTCATCGACCACGACTCGCCGCAGCGGCAGTATGACGAAGCCGGCCTCAACGCGCCGCACATCGTCGCGACCGCCATGCAGGCGCTGGGACGCGAGGCCCAATGGGCGAGCAACCGGGCGTAAGACCGCGCCTTACCCTCACCGCCCAACCCGCCGCCCCGTCCACGACTCCTGCGGGCGCGAAGATGCGCGCCGATCTGCTCGCGGTGGAGCAGGGCCTGTTCCGCAGCCGTAACCGCGCCCAAGCGGAAATCCGCGCCGGCAATCTCTTCTCGGGCGATCGCAAGGTGGAAAGCGCCAGCGACATGGTCGACGCCGCCGTCAAGCTGACGCTCAAGGCGCGCGCCAACCCCTATGTCTCGCGCGGCGCGCTCAAGCTCGCCCATGCGCTCGACCATTTCGCGTTCGATCCAGCCGGCCTTATCTGCCTCGACATCGGAGCCTCCACTGGCGGCTTCACGCAGGTCCTGCTCCAGCGCGGCGCGAAGAAGGTCTTCGCCGTCGATGTCGGCAAAGACCAACTCCATGTTGAAGTGAAGAAAGATCCGCGCGTCGTCTCGCTCGAGAAGACCGACGCCCGCAATCTCACCCGCGCCGAGATCGTCGAGCAGCCCGATCTGGTCGTCGCCGATGTCAGCTTCATCTCACTTCAGCTCGCGCTGCCGCGCGCCCTCGCGCTCGCTGCGCCGGGGGCGAGGCTCGTCGCGCTGGTGAAGCCGCAATTCGAGGCCGGGCGCGGCAATGTCGGCAAGGGCGTGGTCCGCGACACGCTCACCCAGCGCGAGGTCGTCGCCCGCATCGGCGTCTGGCTGGGCGCGGCCGGATGGAGCGTCAAGGGCACGACGCCCAGCCCCATCACAGGCGGCGACGGCAATGTCGAATTCCTGTTGATGGCGGAGAAGGGCCGCTGACGGCGGCGGTTCGTATCGTCGCGCTCGCCGGCGGCGGCGACGGCGTGACAGAGGACGGCGTGTTCGTCCCGTTCACGGCTCCCGGCGATCTGGTCGAGATCGCGGGCGAGGGCAGGCGCGCCGTGCTCGTGCGGATCGTGGAGCCGTCGCCCGACCGCGTGACGCCGCGCTGCGAGCATTTCGGCGTCTGCGGGGCCTGCCAGACCCAGCATATCGCGCATGAAGCCTATCGCGCGTGGAAACATGGTCTGGTGGTCAAGGCGCTCGAGGCCGCCGGCATTCCCGCCAATGTCGCCCCGCTGGTCGACGCGCATGGCGAGGGCCGTCGCCGCGTGACGCTGGCGCTCAAGCACGGACAGGCGGGTTACCACCAACGCGGCACGCATGACGTGATGGCCGCGACCATGTGCCCGATCCTCGCGCCCGGCCTCTCAGGTGCCCTCGCGTTCGCAAAGGCGCTCGCCGCCGAGATGCCCGACAAGTGGCTCAGCCTGCTGGTCACGGCCACCCAGTCCGGCATGGACGCGGACATCAAGGGTCCGCTGCACGGCAATGCACGGCTGAACGCGCGCCTCGCCGCGATCGCGCGCGAGCACGGTCTTGCGCGCCTCACCGCCGAGCGCGAACCCGTCGCGCTGTTTCGTCCGCCGCAGGTAGGTCTTGGCCCTGTCGCCACCGCGATGCTGCCGCCGGGGGCCTTCCTCCAGGCGACTGCGAAAGGCGAGGATGTCATCGCGGGCCTGATCCTCGACGGCGTCAAGCGCGCCCGCAAGGTGGCCGACCTCTTCTGCGGCATCGGCCCCTTCACCGTGCGCCTCGCTGCGCGGGCCCAGGTCTATGCCGCCGACAGCGACGCGGGAGCTGTCGCTTCGCTGCGCAAGACAGCCGCCGTGCCGGGGCTCAAGCCGGTCACGGCGGAACTTCGTGATCTCTTTCGCCGGCCGCTGGCGCGTATCGAACTTGAGCCCTTCGACGCCGTCGTCTTCGATCCCGCCTTCGACGGCGCAGCCACCCAGAGCGTCGAACTCGCCCGTTCTGAGGTGCCGCGGGTCGTGGCCGTCTCGTGTAATCCGCAGACCTTCGCGCGCGACGCCGCCACGCTCATCGCCGGCGGCTACCGCCTCGGTCGGGTGACGCCGGTCGAGCTTCGACGAGGAAGATGCCACGCTGCATGGGCTCTCTGCCTCCAGCGGTCAGGCGACGACGCCGCGGATCTTGAGGTCGATGATGGCGTCGCCGTCGAGCCCGATC
>CAZBPO010000246.1:0-2531 GCA_964493795.1 uncultured Flavobacteriaceae bacterium | reverse complement strand
GGTCGATCAGTTTCTCTACTCACCGCATGTCGAGCTCGTCGCGGAGTTCACGCGGGTCTGACGACGGGCGGTTACGCCGGCTATGGGTCTGCCGTCAGGAAAGCGCTTTCCAGGTCAGCACTGCGAAGCCAATCGGAATGACGGCACACAGCGTAGCCATCGCCGCCGTCGCGCGCATCTCGCCGAAGCCGCGCCCGCGTACCGGCCACAGACAGCGCAGCGACATCGCCGCGCCGACGCCCACGACGATCAACGCCACCGCCCACCCGGCACGTTCCGCCCACAGCCCGGGCACGCCGGATTCCTCCAGAACAAGCATCGTCGCCAAGGCGGCGAGAGGCCCGGCGAACAACGCGATCACGCCGATTTTGATCCCGCGCGTATAGGTCGCCCAGGCCGCTTTCTCGTCCATCCTCTACTCCCGCCGCAGGATCTTGTCGGTCACGGCGCTCGCCCACCAGGACTCGCGGAAGGCTTTCGTCACCGCGTCGCGGTCATAGACCTCGCGCACCCATGTTTCGAACGGCGTCGGCGTGACGCGGTCATAGGCGAGATAGCTGTCGAGAAAGAAATCGAGGATGCCCGTCTTCGCCTGCTTCATATGGCCAAAGCGCAGCGAAAGCTGCCGCTTCGCTTCCGCGATCGGCGCGCCCTTGCGGAAATGAAGATACAGCGCCGACATCAACCCGGCGCGGTCCGCGCCGGACTTGCAGTGCATCAGCGCGGGATAGTTCAGCGTATCGAACATCCTCTTGGCGTCCATCACCGTCTCAGGCCAGGGTGCCTCGCGCGACAGGATCACGAAGTTCATCAGCGTGATGCCGTTGCGCTGACAGTATTCTTCTTCGAACCGGTAGAACGAATTGTCGCCCGCGCCGCGCAGGTTCACGATCGTCCTGATGCCCAGCCTGGCTGCGCCGTTGATCTGGTAGGGCAGGGGCTGCGACGAGCGCCACATCTCGTCGCTGATCGGCTTGCGCGTGTTGAAGAACGTGCGGAATACGCCGTGATCGGCGAACAGCATATGTGCCATCGCGCGCCGCCGCGCCCAGCCGGTCAGTCGGGGGTAGAGCGGCGGGTCGTCCGGCCTGACGACCGAGATCAGCCCGTGACGCCGCATTGCGCCCGGTGCCTCAGCGCATGATCGGCCAGAACCAGCGCCATCATCGCTTCGCCGACCGGTGCGGCGCGGATGCCGACGCACGGGTCGTGGCGGCCCTTGGTGACGATGATCGCGTTGTGGCCGTCCGTGGTGATCGTCTCGCGCGGGGTCAGGATCGACGAGGTCGGCTTCACCGCGAAACGCGCGACGATGGGCTGACCGGTCGAGATGCCGCCCTGAATGCCGCCGGCATGGTTGGAAAGGAATTCCGGTGCGCCGTCCGGGCCCATGCGCATTTCATCGGCGTTCTCGGCGCCGGTCAACGCCGCCGCCGCGAAGCCGTCGCCGATCTCGACGGCCTTGACCGCATTGATCGACATGAAGGCGCTGGCGAGGTCCTGGTCCAGCTTGCCGTAAATCGGCGCGCCCAGACCGGCAGGAACGCCCTCGGCGACCACTTCGATCACGGCGCCGACGCTCGACCCCGCCTTGCGCACGGCGTCGAGATAGGCTTCCCAGCGCCGCCCTGCGGCCGCGTCGGGCGACCAGAATGGATTGTTCTCGATTTCAGCCCAGTCCCAGGTGGCGCGGTCGATCTTGTCCGCGCCCACCTGCACCAGCGCCGCGCGGATGCTCACCTGCGGCCCCAGAACATGCGCCAGCGCCTTGCGCGCCACAGCCCCGGCCGCCACCCGGGCCGCCGTCTCGCGGGCGCTCTGGCGTCCGCCGCCGCGATAGTCGCGCACGCCGTATTTCGCCTGATAGGTGTAGTCGGCATGGCCGGGCCGGTAGAGGTCGCGGATGTCGTTATAGTCTTTCGAACGCTGGTCCTCGTTCTCGATCAGCATGCTGATCGGCGTGCCGGTCGTCACCGGGCCGCCGATCCGCTCGTCCGAGAACGTTCCGGACAAAATCTTCACCGTGTCGCTTTCGCGCCGCTGGGTCACGAATTTCGAGGTGCCCGGCTTGCGCCGGTCCATCCATGGCTGGATGTCGGCCTCGGTCAGCGCGATCCCCGGCGGGCATCCGTCCACCACGCAGCCCAGCGCCGGCCCGTGGCTCTCGCCCCAGGTCATCACGCGGAAAAGATGGCCGAACGTATTGTGCGACAAGGGGCGTCAGCTCTCCTAGTCCATCGTCGCCAGCAGCGCCGCGCTTTCCTGCGCCGTATCGACCGCCAGCATGCCGATGGCGCTGTAGCCGGCGTCGACATAGTGGATCTGGCCGGTGACCGCCGCGCCCATGTCCGAGATCAGGTAAAGACCGGCATTGCCGACCTCGTCGATGGTCACGTTCCGGCGCAGCGGGGCGTTCAGCTCGTTCCATTTCAGAATGAAGCGGAAATCGCCGATCCCGGCCGCCGCCAGCGTCTTGATCGGCCCGGCCGAGATGGCGTTCACGCGAATCGCCTTCTTGCCCAGGTCTTCGG
>CAZBPO010000245.1:0-4979 GCA_964493795.1 uncultured Flavobacteriaceae bacterium | reverse complement strand
GCGGACGCCTTCCTGCATAACCCGATCCGCATCGAAGTGGCGCGCCCGGCGACCACGGCCAGCACCATCGAGCAGCGCCTGACCATCGTCGATCCGCTGGACAAGCGCGAGGCGCTGCGCCGCCTGATCCGCGCGGAAAGCGTGCAGAACGCCATCGTCTTCTGCAACCGCAAGCGCGACGTCGATATCGTGGGCAAGTCGCTGAAGAAGCACGGCTTCAACGCCGCGCCGATCCATGGCGACCTGGACCAGGCGCTGCGCACCAAGACGCTGGACCAGTTCCGCTCGGGCGAATTGCAGATTCTGGTGGCGAGCGACGTGGCGGCGCGCGGCCTGGACGTGCCGTCGGTGAGCCATGTGTTCAATTTCGACGTGCCGATCCATTCGGACGACTATGTGCACCGCATCGGCCGCACGGGCCGCGCCGGGCGCAGCGGCATCTCGATCACGCTGGGCACCCAGCACGACGGCAAGTTCATCGAGGCGATCGAGAAGCTGACCGGCAAGACCATCGACCGCTTCGTGATGGAGGGGCTTGAAGAAGCCCGCCGCGAGCGCACGCCCGAGCAGCAGGCCGCCGACAAGCGCGACCGCGACAAGCGCCGCCGCGAACGCACCCGCCGCTTCGACCACGCGCCGCCGCCGCGCGCGATCGAGGACGGCGTTTCGATGGAAGCCTTCAAGCCCGATCCGGACGCCGTCGCCGCCGCTGCGGCGGTCGAGGCGCCCGAGGCCGTAGCCGAGGCGAAGAGCGAGAGCCCGCGCCGCGAGGAGCGCGCTCGTTCCGCCAAGCGCGAGCGCAAGCCGCGCGAAGAGCGCGCGCCCAGGGACACTGCGCCCAAGGACGCTGCGAAGGACGCCGTGGCCAAGGATGCGGCCGAGAAGCCGCGCCGCGAGGAGCGTCCGGCGCGCGAGGATCGCCCGGCCGCCGCGAACCGCGACGAGAAGCGCCGCGAACGCCGCGAGCGTTACGGCAAGGAAGACCTGGGACCGAGCGTGATCGGTTTCGGCGATCACATGCCGGCCTTCCTGACGGTGGCCGTGCCGCGCATCTGGGAGCGCCCGGTGCGCGCCGAGAAGCCGGTTGAGGAGGCCGCGGCCGTCGCCGAGCCGGCGACCCGCACCGAGGACGCCGAAGCGGCCTGAACGGCCATTTTATCGCCGCGTTCGCGGTCTTGGCTGCGGCGATGTCCGCCGTAGCCCTTGTCCTGATATCGCTTTCGTCCGCGCCGGCCCCCGCGTCATGCGCGGCGCTGGCCTATTGCCTGGCCGAAGCGCGCGAGGCGCTCTGCGAACGCTATCCGTCGGGCGAGTTGCCAAAGGCGTTGACCGACGAGGAATGGCGGGTCTGGCGTCTGAAAGACGAGATGGCGCGAAAAGGCTGTCCGGTTTCAGAGGAACGCGCGGGGTGCCCCGCGCCACCGGCCGCGCAGGCCGCGCCGCCGGTGGATTGCAGCAAGATCGCGCACAAGGGCGAAACTACATCTGATTGACGGCGATGATCTTGATGCCGAGCGATTTGGGCTCGGCCTCGTCGGTGAGGATTTCGCTGAACCAGACCTGGCCTTCGCCGATCATCACGCCCTGGGCGTTGGCGAACAGTCCCTCGTAGGTCTGCTCGCCGATCGCCGCGACGGGCAGCGTCAGTCGGCAGCGCCCCAGGGCGGCGGCGGTGCTTCGACCGCGCGGGTCAGGTCGAACTCGATGCGGAAGTGTCGGTTTTCGCGCCGCAGCTCGTAGGCGAAGATCTTGCCGGGCTCGATGTCGATGGCCCAGACATTGGTGATCGACACGGCGAGGTCGTTGGCGAGGAAGACGGCCTTGGTTTCCTCGTCGACCGGGAATTCCTGTCGCCCCGGCGCGCCGGGCACGATGCTGTCGCCGCCATACATGGTGACGGCGTCGGGCGTGCCGTCTTCGTGCCGGTGGTCGTGCTTGAGGCGCAGGCCCGTTTCGGTGCGGGTGAGACGCCATGTGCGCGAACGGTCTTCGCCGACATGGAAGGGAATGGCGATGGCCTCGTCGGAGCATTCGCGGACATGCATGGTCAGCACGTTCTCGATCATCGTCTTGTCGCGGACGTCTTCGGTGACCACGCGGCCCTCGAAGGCCTGGCCGCAGAGCGCGGTGATGTTGGCGAAGAAGGCGTCGGCCTCGCCGGACGCGAAGGCGGGCGTCGTGCAGGAGAGGGCGAGCGCGGCGAGCGCGAAGCGGGGGCGGATCATGGTGTCTCCCAATGACAAACGGCGCGGGAAGCGATCTTCCCGCGCCGGGTGCGCACAGTCCAGCAATGATCGCGTCAGAGCTGGTTGATGCCGATGATCTTCACGGCCTTGGCTTCGCCTTCGCCGACTTCGGAGAACCAGACTTCGCCCGAGCCGATCATCACGCCCATATCGTTGGCGAAGAGCTTTTCGTAGGTCTGGTTCTTGATGGCGAGCAGGATGCCGGCCCGGAAAACGTCGTCATAGGCCTTTTCAAGGTCGGCGGCCTTTTCGAAGGTCGTGTCCTCGCCGTTGACCTTGGTCTTGAAGGGATAGTCGACCATGGCGACGACCGCCTTCTTGTCCTCGGCCGCCGTGGCGGTCTGAAGATCGGTGAGGAACGCCTTGTAGGGCGCGGGATCGCCGAACAACGTGGTCAGCTGCCGGTCGACATCGGCGGCGGTCGGCGCGGGCGCGGCGTCCGGCGTGGCCGGGGCTTCCACCGGCGGCGCGGCGGGTTGTTCGGCAGGGTCCTGAGCCAGCGCCGACGGTGCGGCCATGAGGCCTGCGGCGAGAGCGGCGGTGGTGAAAAGGCGGCGATTCATCGTTCTTCTCCTGATGTCACAAACACCCGCGGGGGCGCAGCCGCCCCAGCCTGGGAGTCGAACGCATCAGGGAACTATGGGTTCCGCGATTTTCCGCCGATCAGACGCTCGAGCGCCGCGTCGATCGTCGATTGCTTCTTGCAGAAGGCGAAGCGGATGAAATGGCGGGGCGCATCGCCGCCGTAGAAGACCGAGAGCGGGATGGTGGCGACGCCCTGTTCGAGCGTCAGCCGGCGGGCGAAGTCGAGATCGCCTTCGTTGGCCCCGAGGCTGCGGAAATCGGCGGTGACGAAATAGGTGCCCTCGCACGGCATGGGGCGGAAGCCGGCGGTCTTGAGGCCGGCGACGAGACTGTCGCGGCGCTGCTGAAGCTGGCGCGGCAAGTCGAGATACCAGTCCTGCTCGTGATCGAGGCCGTGGGCGATGCCGATCTGGAGGGCGGGGGCGGTGGTGAAGGTGACGAACTGGTGCGCCTTCATGATCGGGCCGATCAGCGCGGCAGGCCCCTGAATCCAGCCGATCTTCCAGCCGGTGAGCGAGAAGATCTTGCCCGCCGAGCCGACCCGCACGGTGCGCTCGCGCATGCCGGGCAGGGTGATGGGCGGGATATGCGGCACGCCATCGAAGGTGAGGTGCTCATAGACCTCGTCGCAGAGCAGCAGCAGGTCGCGGCGTCTGACGATGTCGGCGAGGCCCTCGATCTCGGCGCGGGAGAAGACGCGGCCGGACGGGTTGTGCGGCGAGTTGATGAGGATGAGGCGGGTCTTCGCCGTGACGGCGGCCTCGATGGCGGCGAGGGGCAGCCGCCAGCCGTCTTCGTCGAGCTTGACGCCGACGGCCCTGGCGCCGACCGCCTCGACGATGGGGCGGTAGCTGTCATAGGCGGGGTCGATGAGGATGGCCTCGTCGCCGGGGGCAAGCAGTCCGAGCAGGCAGTCGGTCAGGGCCTCGGTGGCCCCCGAGGTGACGACGATCTCGCTCTGCCAGTCGAGATCGAGATCGTAGTGGCGTTTGGCGTGGCGGGCGAGGGCCTGGCGAAGGACCGGGACGCCGGGCATCGGGGGATACTGGTTGGGGCCTTCGAGCAGGGCTTTTGCGGCGGCCTGGCGGATGCTTTCCGGGCCGTCCTCGTCGGGAAAGCCCTGGCCGAGATTGACCGCGTCGTGCTCGACCGCGAGGGCCGACATCACCGAGAAAATCGTGGTGCCGAGGCGGCTGAATGCATTGTCGGGCGGGGTGGGGTTCGACGGCATTCGCACAATCCTTGGGCAGTTGACTAAGGAACGGGCAGCGGCCGGCGGGCCGCCCCGGACCGCGCGGCGAGAGGGCCGCAAAACGCCCGGAAATTCAAGCGGTTCCCCCGGTCTATCGCTTGGCACGGACCGTGCTAACGTTGTCGCAGGACCGCCGGGCGTCAGGCCGGGCGGCGTCTGTTATGCGCGATCCAGGGGGCCGTCAAAACGATGAAAAAGATCGAAGCGATCATCAAACCCTTCAAGCTGGACGAAGTGAAGGAAGCGCTCCACGAGGTGGGGTTGCAGGGCATCACTGTGACCGAGGCAAAGGGCTTTGGCCGCCAGAAGGGTCACACCGAGCTTTATCGCGGCGCGGAATATGTCGTGGACTTCCTGCCCAAGGTGAAGATCGAGGTCGTGCTGAAGGACGACCTGCTGGACCGCGCCGTCGAGGCGATCCAGAAGGCCGCCCGCACCGGCCGCATCGGCGACGGCAAGATCTTCATCTCGAATGTCGAGGAAGCGATCCGCATCCGCACCGGCGAAACCGGGATAGACGCGATCTGACGCGTCCGGCGCGGCGCGCCGCGTCCGGCCTGAACGCTGCCCGCCATGCGGGCGCGCAGTGAATTGAGTGAACCTAACCCGCGGACTTGAACGACGCGATTATCAGGAGAGAAGGGGCCATGAGCACACCCGACGAGATCCAGAAACTGATCAAGGAGAAAGAGGTCAAGTTCGTCGACCTGCGCTTCACCGATCCGCGCGGCAAGTGGCAGCACGTGACGTTCGACCTGTCGCTGGTGGACGAGGACTTCCTGACCCAGGGCACGATGTTCGACGGTTCGTCGAACATCGTGCCCTCGGTCAGGAAGTCCTCGTCCACCAGCGCCAGGGCGAACGTCACGTGCTGCCACTTGCCGCGCGGATCGGTG
>CAZBPO010000244.1:0-4991 GCA_964493795.1 uncultured Flavobacteriaceae bacterium | reverse complement strand
TCGGCCGCGAAATCTTCGAGGCGACGGCTTGAGCCATTGGCCCCGCGCCGGTTGCGGCGCTGCCATCGTTCGCGATGGCCGCGTCCTGCTGATCCGGCGTTTGCGGCCGCCTGAGGCGGGGTGTTGGAGCCTGCCGGGTGGCAAGATCGACCCGGGCGAGCCCTACGAGGACGCGATCCATCGCGAGGTCGCGGAAGAACTCGGCATCCGCCTCACCCGAACGCAGCTGCTCTGCGTGGTGAACCTGATCGGCGAAGGTCAGCACTGGGTCTCGCCGGTGCTGCTGGCGACCGCGTTCGAGGGCGATCCGCGCAATCTTGAGCCCGAAAAACACGCAGAAATCGGCTGGTTCGCGCCCAACGCGCCCCCGTCGCCGCTGGCCAGTTCAGCAGCGCAGGCGATCGCCGCGCTATCGGTCGACCGGTAGAATAGGGTCTCTATGTAATTCACGCATAATATTCTCGCTGAGATTGCGAAGTCAGTGTTGAAAACGGCGCGAACGGGCAAATGAACGCCGAGTTTTTTGTCCATTGTTAAACACCTCCCCGCGAAACTGTTGAAAACGATGCTTAGGGGGCTGGAATGCGCCATCCTTCGGTCATTGCCGACGAGGAAGAACGACTAAGCGCGTTGGCGGAGTATGGGTTCGCGGACGCGCCGTCCGTACCTGACCTTGACCCGATTACCCAACTGGCCGCGCGGATATTCGGCGTACCCACGGCGGTGGTGAATCTCGTCGATCGCGAGAGCGTTTTCTTCGCCTCCTCGGTCGGCACCGACCATATCGATTCCAGCCTCGCTGGCCGCGATATCTCGTTCTGCGCTCACGCGATCACCGGAGACGAGGTCATGGTCGTGCCCGACGCGACCCGCGATCCGCGCTTCCACGACAATCCGCTCGTCACCGGGCCGTCGAATTTCCGTTTCTATGCGGGCGTGCCGCTGCGCGGGGCGGGCGGGCACAAGCTTGGCGCGTTCTGCATCATCGACACCCAGGCCAGGACGCTGTTCTCGGAACGCGACCGGCGTCAGCTCGACGAGATAGCTCAGCTCGTGCTCGACAAGCTTGAACTGCGCCGGCTCGACGTCGCCAGCCGCACCAGCCAGGAACGCTTCCGCAATATCGCCGCCACCTCGCCTGACAGCATCATCTGCGCCGATGCGGATGGCCGCGTCGTGGTCTGGAACGATTCTGCCGAGAAGATGTTCGGCTACTCGGCGGCCGAGGCATGCGGGCGGCATATCGAGTTCATCATCCCGGCGCATCTGCGCGACCAGATCAACGAAGACCGCATGCGTCTCGTTCAGGGCGAGCAAGGCCCGTTGAGGCTTGTCGGCCGTACCACCGAGCTGCAAGGTCTGCGAAAGGACGGCAGCCTGTTTCCGGGCGAGCTGTCGCTGTCGATGTGGCGCGAGGGCGGGACGCTGCGCTTCGGCGCCATCATTCGCGACGTCACAGAGCGCCGCCGGAATGAAGACCGCCTCTACCATCTGGCGCATCACGACCAGCTGACCGGCCTGTCGAACCGCTCGATGCTCAAGAGCAGGCTCGAGACGGAGATCGCGGCTGGGCGGCCCGTGTCGCTGGTCATGATCGACCTGGTGGACTTCGGCGACACAAACGACACGCTGGGGCACTCGGTCGGCGACGCCTTGCTATGCGAGGCGGCGGTCCGTCTGAAGAATGTCCTCCGCCCGCAGGACATTGCGGCCCGCGTCGACGGCGAGGCTTTCGCGCTGTTGCTGACGCGCATGGACGATCCGCTCAAGGCCACGGCCATCGCCGAAGCGGCGATCGCGGCGCTGGGGCGGCCCTTCATGCTGGGCGACTACGAGGCCCATGTTTCGGCGGCGGCCGGCATCGCGATCTATCCGGCGCACTGCAATTCGGCGGAAGAGCTGATCGGCAACGCGGACCTCGCGCTCAATCAGGCCAAACGCGAGGGGCGCACGCGGCGGGTCCTTTTCACCTCGACCATGCGCGATGCGGCCGTCGCGCGTCGCACCTACGATTCCGAGATCCGCAAGGCGGTCGAGAACGGCGAGTTGCGCCTGTACTATCAGCCGCAGTTCCGCCTGTCAGACGGGGCTCTGGTCGGCGCGGAGGCATTGATCCGCTGGGATCATCCCGCGCGCGGAATCGTTTCGCCCGCCGCCTTCCTGCCCATCCTCGAAGCCGGCCCCATGGCCACCGCCGTCGGCGATTGGGTTCTTGATCAGGCCTGCGCTCAGGCTTCGGCATGGCGCGCGGCGGGCGTGGCGACGTTCAGGGTCGGCGTCAATCTCTTCGCGGCCCAGCTCCGTCACGGCGATCTGGTCGAGAAGGTAGGCGCCGTTCTGGCCCGGCATGAACTGCCCGCCAGCGGGCTTGAGCTTGAGATCACCGAGAACATCGCGCTCGACGAGGACGACAGCTTCATCCCGGCTCTTCGGGCGCTGAAGGACCTGGGCGTCGGCATCGCCTTCGACGACTACGGCACGGGCTACGCCTCGCTCAGCCTCCTCAAGCACTTCCCGATCACGCGGCTGAAGATCGACCAGACTTTCGTGCGCGCCATGTGCTCGTCGCCGGCCGATGCGGCGATCGTGCGCGCGGTTCTCTATCTCGGCCAGAGCTTCAGTCTCGATGTCATCGCTGAGGGCATCGAGACCGATGAGCAGAAGGCCAGACTGATCCGGAATGGCTGCACCGAAGGGCAGGGCTATCTGTTCGGCCTGCCGATGGCGGCGAAGGACTTCGCCATCGCTTTCGGCCTCGCTCCGGGGGCCAGGGTGGCCTGATCCCTCGCGCGGTCAGATATTGACCACGCGCTTGAAGACGTCCGCAGCCAGCGACGCATCCGTCATGGGCGTCGTGTCGCCGGCAAGCAAGGCGCGCGCGGCGCGGTCGAGCGCGCCCAGCGCGGCGCGCTGCGTTCCGCCTCCGGCGCTGAAACGGGCGACGCCCAGACCGGCGAGGTCCTTCACGTCGGGCAGTCCGGGCCATTGCAGGACATTCAGCGGCAGCGTGGTGGCGGTGGCGAGCGCGCGGATGTCGTCTGCCTTCACCGCCGTCGGGACGAAAACCCCGTCCGCGCCCGCGTCGGCATACAGCCTCGCGCGGCGAATGGCCTCGTCCAGCGGCTCGGCGTGGCCGCGCAGGAATACGTCGATGCGCGCGTTGATGAAGAAGGGCAGGCCCCTGACCTTCAGGGCGGCGCGCACGGCTTTCAGTTTCGCGACATAGGCCTCGGCGGGCTTCGCCGCGTCCTCCATATTCATGCCCACCGCGCCTGTCTCGGCCGCCCGGACGGCCGTGTCGGCGACATCGTCCGGCGTTTCCCCGAATCCTTCCTCAAGGTCGGCGCTGACCGGGACCTCCACGGAGCGCGCGATGCGGCCGACGGCGGCCAGCGCGTCGTCTTTGGTCAGATGACCGCCATCCGCATGGCCCAGCGAGGTCGCGACGGCGACGCTTGAGGTCGCGACCGCCCTGGCGCCGGCATGAACCACCACGCGCGCGCTCGCCGCGTCCCAGGCGTTGGGCAGGATCAGCAGGCTGCTGCGGTCATGCAGCTTCACGAAGGCGGCGTGCTTGTCGGTCTGGGTCATGGCTGTCTCCTGTGCGCCCGTTCTACGCGCTTCCGTGGATGGCGGACATGCCGTTTCCGGACATGATAGAAGGACGGAACGTTCACGTTCAGGTGCGGCGCGGGCCTTTCAAACCCGCCGCCGCGCGCTTATAACGTGTAGATGCACATATAGAGGTCACCCATGACGGACACCTTCATCCTTTCCGCCACCCGCACGCCGATGGGCGGCTTCCAGGGCGAGCTTTCCGGGCTCGCCGCACCGCAACTCGGCAGCGCCGCCATCGCCGCCGCCCTTGGCCGCGCCGGCGTCTCTGGCGAGGATGTCGCCGAGGTCCTTATGGGCAACGTGCTGCCGGCCGGCCTTGGCCAGGCCCCGGCGCGACAGGCCAGTCTCGGCGCAGGCATTCCCGATTCCATCCCGTGTACGACGATCTCAAAGGTCTGCGGCAGCGGCATGAAGGCGATCATGATCGGAGCCGACGCCATCGCGGCGGGCCATGCCGGCCTCGTTGTCGCGGGCGGCATGGAGAGCATGACGAATTCGCCTTATCTGCTGCCCAAAGCGCGGGGCGGCTTTCGCATGGGGCACGCCGAGGTCAAGGACCACATGTTTCTCGACGGGCTGGAAGACGCCTACGAGCATCGCCTGATGGGCACCTATGGCGACGAGGCGGCGCGCGCCTATCAGCTCTCGCGCGAGGCCCAGGACGCCTATGCGGTGGAAAGCCTGACCCGCGCCAAACGCGCCGTCAGCGACGGCTCGTTCATGGCCGAGATCGTGCCCGTTACTGTGAAGACGCGGGCAGGTGAGGCCGAAATCTCCATCGACGAACAGCCCGCCAAGGCCGATCCGAACAAGATCCCCAATCTCCGTCCCGCCTTCGCCAAGGACGGCACGGTGACGGCCGCGACATCGGCCTCGATCTCCGACGGTGCCGCGGCGCTGGTGATCGCTTCGGCGGCCGAGGCCGACAAACGCGGAGCCAAGCCGCTGGCGCGTCTGGTGGGGCAGGCCTCTTATGCCGGCAAGCCGGGGCTCTTCACCTCGGCGCCGGTTTACGCGATCCAGCGTCTGTTCGAGAAGACCGGCTGGTCGGCCAAGGATGTCGATCTCTTCGAGATCAACGAGGCCTTCGCCAATGTCGCGATGATCGCGATGAAGGAACACGGCCTGCCGCATGACATCGTCAACGTGAATGGCGGGGCGTGCGCGCTCGGCCATCCGATCGGCGCGTCGGGTGCGCGCATCGTCGTGACGTTGATCCATGCGCTTCAGGCGCGTGGCCTCAAGCGCGGGGTCGCCTCGCTTTGCATTGGCGGTGGCGAGGCGACCGCGGTGGCGGTCGAGCTGGTCTAGGCCGGCGGATGAAGGAACACGGCCTGCCGCATGACATCGTCAACGTGAATGGCGGGGCGTGC
>CAZBPO010000243.1:0-5045 GCA_964493795.1 uncultured Flavobacteriaceae bacterium | reverse complement strand
GGCTCGACGAACTCCTCACCGAAGAGGAGCGTATCGTCATGAAGTCGGCGCGCGACTTCTGCGCCGACCGGCTGGCGACGCGCGTAAAGCTGGGCTTCAGGCACGAGACCTTCGACCGCGAGATCATGACCGAGATGGGCGCTCAGGGCCTGCTCGGCATCACCCTGCCGGAACGCTATGGCTGCGCCGGCCTCGGCTATGTCGCCTACGGTCTGGCGGCGCGCGAGGTCGAACGCATCGACAGCGGCTACCGCTCGGCGATGAGCGTGCAGTCCAGCTTGGTCATGCATCCCATCTACGCCTACGGCACCGAGGAACAGCGCATGCGCTTCCTCCCCAAACTGGCCAGCGGCGAGTTCGTCGGCTGCTTCGGGCTGACCGAACCCGATCACGGTTCCGACCCGGGCGGTATGGTCACGCGGGCCCGAAAGACCGACGGCGGCTGGATCCTCAACGGCGCAAAGATGTGGATCACCAACTCGCCCATCGCGGATATCGCGGTAATCTGGGCCAAAGACGAGGCCGGGGACATCCGCGGCTATGTCGTGGAGCGCGGGATGAAGGGGTTCTCGACGCCCAAGATCGAGGGGAAGTTCTCGCTGCGCGCCTCGGTTACGGGCGAGATCGTGCTGGAAGACGTGTTCGTGCCGGACGCCAACTATCTGCCCCATGTGAAGGGCCTGAAAGGGCCGTTCGGCTGCCTCAACCGCGCCCGCTACGGCATCGCATGGGGCGCGATGGGCGCGGCGGAGGCCTGCTTCGACGCCGCCCGCACCTATACGATGGAGCGCAAGCAGTTCGGCCGGCCTCTGGCCGCCACCCAGCTGATCCAGAAGAAGCTTGCCGACATGCAGACCGAAATCGCGCTCGGCCTGCACGGCGCACTGCGCCTCGGCCGGCTGTTCGAGGCGGGGGAAGCCTCGCCGCCGATGATCTCGTTGCTCAAGCGCAACAATTGCGGCAAGGCGCTGGATATCGCCCGGCAATCGCGCGACATGCATGGCGGCAACGGCGTTTCCGACGAATATGGCGTGATCCGCCACGTGCTGAATCTTGAGGCCGTGAATACCTACGAAGGCACGCACGACGTCCACGCGCTGATCCTGGGCCGCGCGATCACCGGAATTCAGGCGTTCAGCTAGTCGTCAGAGCGGAAAAAGGTCCAGACCGCGACCCGCAGCACGGCCTCTGATGGGGCGCGGTCGGTCAGAACGGTCCGGGCCAGCGAAAACCCCAGCGCGTAGTCCGCATCGATGCGCCAGCGCAGCGCGATCTGCACCTCGTGTTTCTGATAGACGCCGGGATCGTAGAGATCACCGGGCGCATAGGTCGAAAAAATCCCGACGCCTACCTGCCATTCCGGATCGAGATCTATCCCGGCGACCGCGTTG
The DNA here is from genome assembly GCA_964493795.1 of uncultured Flavobacteriaceae bacterium. Lineage (GTDB taxonomy): Bacteria > Pseudomonadota > Alphaproteobacteria > Micropepsales > Micropepsaceae > JADZAI01. Next base: position 3,654 of record CAZBPO010000243.1, on the reverse strand, counting down.
ATCCTGAATTCGTCGGCCGTGTTCCCGCGCGAGGCCCATCCTGCCGACAGGTTCAGATATCCGCTGCGGCCCCATAGCTCGAATGACCGGCCCGCATCCGCCTGCAATACCGACCCGAAACCGTCGCCCGCGAAGACGGGGTCGGCCAGCGCCGAGCCGTGATCCTGCCAGCCGCCGCGCGCTTCGATCGCAAAGCGCCACGGATCGGCTCCGTCCAGCGTGAACGACCAGCGCAGCCCGGCCCCCGCCCGCCATCCATACAATGTGGAGCCCGGTACGGTTTCCCCTTCAAAGGTGAACACCGCCGTCAGCCCCGCGCCGAGCCCCGCCTCGCCATAGCCCTCGAAGAGCAGGCGGCGCTCAAGGTCAGGCGTAACGGCAAGACCGACGCTGTTGATCGACAGGCCCTGCCCCGCCTCCTGCGGCCATGCGCCGGCGGCGGCGGTTCCCGCCAAAAAAGCGCATGACATGAGATGCCGGATCATGGCCTGAGCTTTCGCGTGAGGCCGTGCGGCGTCTTCTCCCAGCGAAATGGATCGCGGAAGAAGACGAACACCGCGCGCCAGGTCGCAAGCGAGATCAGCGCCCAATAGACAGGCGCGGCCAGCCCCCAGGGCATCAGCCGCCAGGCGCGCCTGCGAACCGGGCCCAGCACCGTCATCAGGAGGCAAAGGAGATTGCCGGCGAACATCAGGCCGATGGCCAGCGAGCCGGCGAGCGGGCCGAAGACCGCGTCCAAAGGGGCCTCGCCGGTCACGGCATACCAGGTCGTCAGCCCCCAGAAGAACGGATTGACCAGTGCGAAGACCGACGAGGCGCAGACGAAGAAGATCAGAAAAATCCAGCCGCGCAGGTCCAGCCCCGGCAACCCGATGCGATCCGGCGTGCGGGCATGGACGAAGAAGGTCTGCATGTAACCGCGCGCCCACCGCACCCGCTGGGGCAGCCAAGCCGACAATGAAACCGGGGCCTCTTCCCAGGTTGTCGACCCGAACGTGCCGACCCGCCGGCCCAGCCGGCACAAGCGAATGCCCAGATCGGCGTCTTCGGTGACGTTCCACGGGTCCCACGCGCCGGCCGCGCGCAGGGCGTCGGCCCGGAAGTGGTTGCTGGTGCCGCCCAGCGGCACGGGAAAGCCGAGCCGGTGCAATCCCGACAGCATCCCGTCGAACCATTGGCAGAAGTCGAGCGCAAACAGGCGCGTCAGCACGTTCTCGCGCGCGTTGTAGGGACAAAGCCGCGCCTGAAGGCAAGCCAAACGCCGGCCGCCCGCGTCGAAAGCGGCCACGGCGTCGCGCAATTGCGCCGGCTCAGGCCGGTCTTCGGCGTCATAGACGACGACGAACTCACCGCGCGCCAGACCGAGCGCATGATTGCAGGCGCGCGGCTTGGTGCGTGGCGCGCCCTCGGGCACCGTCACCACGCGCCAGTGCGGCGGAAGGCCCAGGGCGGCGAACGCGGCGGCCGTCTCGCGATCGTCGCGCTCGAGCGCGACGAGGATGTCGAGCTTGCCGGCGGGATATGCGAGGCGGCCGAACGCTTCGGCGATCGTCGCCGCCATGTTCGCCTCGCGATAGAGCGGAACGATCACCGAGTATATCGGCAGGTCCTGTTCGGCGCGTCGGTGTTCGGCGGCGCGCTGCGGCGGCAAACCCGCGATCCAGAGCACGAACCGAAAGACCATGTGGCCGGACGCGAGGACGATGATCGCGGCGATCAGGATCTCGGCCAGGGTGACGGGCGCAAGGATCAGTCCTGCGAGGCAGACCGCGACCAGAGCGCCAAGCGCGACGCGTTGCGCAGGGACAAGCGGCGTCGCGGCCCAGTCGCCACCGGCAAAGGCTTTCGGCGGCGCTGCGTCCGCGCGCCACCTCTCAAGTGGGTGGTCCATCCCCTGCGTCCCCCCGAACGCAGGGCAATCCAAGCTTGAAGTGCGGCTCCGGGCAACCCAAACGTGCACCGACCGACTGCGCCAAGCCGCCGCACGGGACCTCTCCCGAAGCGATCAGTCGCCGGGCGTCGCCATGCCGGGCGGCAGCGTGACCGTATCGACTTTGGGCAGAACGCTCAGCGCCGCGCTGGCGTCGGCGCGGTCGAAACCCTGCATGATCGCCTGATGGCGCATTTCGATGACGGCGCGCATCTCGCGATGCGTGAAGATGTAGAACTCGCCCCCGGCGATCGCTTCCACCACGCGTGCGCCGACGATTTCCGGGTCGATGCCGGACAGCACATGGGCGGCGGCCTCTTCGCGCGTCGCCGCGACGCCCGGCGTGGTGTCGACCGCACCGCCATAGCGATCCTGCTTGTTCCGCCAGCTTTCGTGAATTTGCGTCTTCACGAATGCAGGGCAAAGCACCGAAACGCCGACCCCAAGCGGCGCGAACTGGATCGCCCACCCTTCGCTCATCGCGACGACGGCGAACTTGGTGGCGGCGTAGGGTTCGAGATTGGGCGGCGCGATGATGCCCGCGATCGACGCTGTGTTGACGATATGGCCGCCCTCGCCGTGGCTGAGGATCAGCGGCATGAACGTCTCGACGCCGTAGTAGACGCCCTTCAGGTTCACATCGATGATCCAGTCCCAGTCGCGGTCGCGCACCGTGTCATAGGCGCCGCCCACGGCGACCCCGGCATTGTTGCAGACGACGTGAACCTTGCCGAAATCGGCGATCGTCTTCAGCGCCGCGCTTTTGAGAGAATTGCGATCCGTGACGTCGCAGATCACCGTGGATACCGGCACCTGGCGCGCTTCGAGATCGGCCCTGGCGGCCGCCAGCGCCTTCTCGTCAATATCCGCCAGCATGACCTTCATGCCTGCTTTGCCGAACGCCTGGGCCATCGACAGGCCAAGCCCCGCCGCGCCGCCGGTGATGAAGGCGACCTTGCCGTTGAGATCGAGCGCCATGGACGTTTCCTGTTGATGTTCTGATTGACGGAGTGGCTAGCTGAGCGCCTTGACGATCAACCGGGTCAAAAGCCCGATCGCGTCTTCCGGCGCATGACCGTGACGCTGGGCGTAGGCGCTGCCTTCATGGATGATGCCGACCACCGCCGCGCCGATGAGCCGCGCCTCGCCCGCATCGACCTTGGCGCCCGAAGGCGACAGGTGCCGCAGCATCTCGGCCCAGTTGCGCGCCCATTTATCGACCAGGGTCTCGGAACTCGCGTGTCCGGCCGCGATCACCGCCGCATCGTTCATCGCGGTCACAAGCACGCCCGGATTGGCCGTGCCGTAATCGTAGATCGCCTCGAGCGTGCCGCGCACGGCGGTGGTGAGGTCGGTGGCGCTCGCCGTGTGTTTGGACAGCACGGCGTCGAGTTCGGCCCGCGCTTCATCGACGAAGGCCAGGAAGCAGGCCTGCTTGTCGGCGAAATGAAGATAGAAGGTGCCGTGGCCAAGCCCGGCTTCGCGTGAGATATCCTGCGGGCGCGTGGCATGATAGCCGCGCTCGACGAACAACCGGCGCGCCGCCGCGAGCAGCCGGGCGCGGGAGTCCTGCGGACGGCGGCCACGGCCGCCATCACGCGAAGATACGGAAAGAGCAGTCATTCCTGACAGAATGTCAGGAGAGGCCCGTCTGTCAAGAAATCAGCTTAGAGACTGTTTGAGAAGTCCGCTTCGGCCGCTTTTGCGTGGTTCGAGGCCCTGCT
>CAZBPO010000242.1:0-5048 GCA_964493795.1 uncultured Flavobacteriaceae bacterium | reverse complement strand
ATCGTGAACGAGTTCGGCGAAATCGGCATCGACAACGATCTCGTCGTCGGCGCCGACGAGGAAGTGTTCGAGATGAACAACGGCTGCATCTGCTGCACCGTGCGCGGCGACCTGATCCGCATCCTCTCGAACCTGATGAAGCGCAAGGGCAAGTTCGACGCGATCCTGATCGAGACGACCGGCCTCGCCGACCCGTCGCCTGTGGCGCAGACCTTCTTCGTCGACGACGACGTGCGCGCCCGCACCCGGCTCGACGCCATCGTCACTGTGGTCGACGCCCGCCATATCGAGCAGACGCTGGCCGAGGCCAAGGAAGCGCGCGAGCAGATCGCCTTCGCCGACGTGATCCTGCTGAACAAGACCGACCTGGCCGATGAAGAGGCGCTGGCGCGCGTCGAGACGGCGATCCGCCGCATCAACCCGCTGGCCGTCATCCATCGCACGCAGAACAGCGGCGTGGCGCTTGACGAGATCCTCGACCGCGGCGCGTTCGATCTTGAGCGCATCCTCAAGATCGAGCCGCATTTCCTCGACGGCCACCATCACCACGACCACAACGACGACATCCAGTCCTTCTCGTTCGAGACCACCAGCCCCATGAACGGCGAGGCGCTGACCCACTGGCTGCAGATGACGCTGCAGACCAAGGGCCAGGACATCCTGCGCTCCAAGGGCATTTTCGACATCAAGGGCGAGACCAAGCGGTTCGTGTTCCAGGGCGTCCACATGCTGATGGACGGCGACCTGACCCAGCCCTGGAAAGCGGACGAAGCGCGCCGCAGCCGCATGGTGTTCATCGGCCGCAATCTCGATCAGGATGAGCTGAAGCGCGGCTTCGACTCCTGCATCGCCGCGTAAGCGGAGGCGGCTCCCATGGACTCCATGCTGACCGGCGCGATCATCGGCGGGGCGATCGGCCTGATCTATGCCGGGCTGGTGATGCTCAAGGCGCGCAACGCCAAGGGCGCGCGCTATCTCAAGCAGATGACGCGCCGGGTGATCCGGCTCGACGCGCCCTTTCCGCCCGACGTCGCGATGGCGCGGCTGGCGGGCGGTGTCGATGGCCACCCCGCCGTTCTTGAGGCCACCGACCCCGCGACGCATCGCGTCGTCTTCACCGACAAGATGACGCTGACGACGTTCGGCTTCTTCTACCCGATCCACATCTCGGCGGCCCCCGGCGGCGGCGCTGAGCTGGAGATCGGCATCGTCAGCCGCGGCAATCAGTGGGGCCCGCTGGTCACCAAGGCGCACCAGATTTTCGTCGCCGCCGTCAGCCGGACGCTCGGCCTGCCCGGAGAACCATGACCGCCGCCCCCGCCCAGTTCCTCGCCTGCGACGCCTTCGTCACCGCAACCGCCTTTAACGGCGGCCTCGCCGCGCTCGCGCTGGGCGACGGCACGGTGCGCCTGGTCGCCGACGACGGCACAGAGATTTCGGTCGAAGCGCATAACGGTTCGGCGCTCGCTCTCACCGCCGCGAAATCAGGCTTCGTCTCGGCCGGCGATGACGGCAAGGTCGTGGCCATCGCCGCCGACGGCGCGACCGAGACGCTGTTCCACGCGCGCGGCAAGTGGATCGAGCATGTCGCCTTCAGCCCGGCTTCGGGCGCGCTCGCCTTCGCGGGCGGCAAGGACGCGTTCGTGATCGCCAAGCCGGGCGCCGAGCCGCGCCGGCTGACGCACGGCTCCAGCGTGATGGGCCTCGCCTTCGATCCCAAGGGCAAGCGGCTGGCCGCCGCGCACTATAACGGCGTCAGCCTGTGGTGGCCGGGCTCGGAAAACCCGACGCCGACGCTGCTGGAATGGAAGGGCTCGCATACCGGCATCGTCTGGCACCCCGGCGGCGATTTCATCGTCACCTCGATGCAGGAGAACGCGCTGCATGGCTGGCGGCTGTCCGACAAACAGCACATGCGCATGGCCGGCTATCCGGCCAAACCGCGCAGCCTCGCCTTCTTCGCCAAGGGCAAATGGCTGGCGACCTCGGGCGCGGAATCGGTGATCTGCTGGCCGTTCGAGGGCAAGGGCCCGATGGGCAAAAGCGCGCGCGAGGTCGGACCGCAGGGCTCGATCTGCACCGTGCTCGCGCCGCACCCGACGCGCGACCTGATCGCCTCGGGCCATGCCGACGGCTCGATCTGGATCACGCGTTTCGAAGACGACCGCACTGCCGCCGTGCGCACGCCCGCCGGCGAGGCGATCAGCGCCCTTAGCTGGCGCGCCGATGGCGGCCGCCTCGCTTTCGGCGGCGAAGACGGCGCAGCGGGCGTGCTGAATTTCGAGGCGGCGCAGGCTTAAGATGGCTGCCTAGCGCACGGCGGGCTTCATCACCGTCGGCAATAGCTCGTCGCGCTCGCCCCGTCGCCGGCTGCGCCGATACTTGCTTTGATATTCACGGCGCTGCTTGCAGACCTCGTACAGCACGATGCCTGAGCTGGTGCCCAGATTGAGGCTTTCGACCATCCCGAACATCGGGATGGAAACGCAAAGCTCGCTGCGCTCGACGGCACGGGCGCTGATGCCGATCGATTCCGTTCCGAACCATACGGCCAGCTTGGAGGGCGATGTGAAGTCGCCTTCATGCAGGAAGATGCTCGCCTTACCCTTCACGTGAGGCGACGTGACAATCGACGTGAAGCCTTTGCTTTCCAGATGATCGAAACAGGCGTCGGTTGAGTCGAACCGGCGCACGAATGTCCATTTTATCGCGGACACGGACGTTTTGGAGAACGTCCGATCTTCCCGGATACTTTGCCAGTCGTCCGGCACGAAGCCCCGTGAATCGACGATATAGACTTTTTCGACTCCAAGCCCGTTGGCGTTCCGGACGATGGCGCCGATATTCTTGATGTCCGTCGGGTCCTCAATCACCGCGATCAGGTTCTTGCACCGGAATGGCCTGATCGCATCGGCTCGCATGCGCAGGGACGATTTCGCCGCCCGATCAGTCTCCGTTTCAGCAGTCATGCGCGCGCTCTCCGGCCAGCGTCGATTGCTGGAGCCCCGTTTGGCTTAAACTAGCCCGGCAGGTGCGCGCGATCCATGGGCGCCGGCGTCGCTCACGCCGCCTTCGCCCCCGGCCCCGGGCGCACCTCGACCTCGCGCGCGGTCAGCGGCGCGGCGCAGTGCGAGCAGGTCATGACCGGGTTGAAGTCGTGGCCGCAGGTCTTGTGCCGGTGCAGCAGCGGACGGCCCTTGCGCGTCACGCGGTGCGTGTCGCCCCAATGCACGATCGCCATGATGACAGGGTGCAGCGCGCGCCCTGCGTCGGTCAGCCGGTATTCGTAACGCGGCGGATGCTGCTCATAGGCGATTTTCGCCAGAATGCCTTCCGCCACCAGCTTCTTCAGCCGGTCGGCCAGGATCGGCCGCGTCACGCCGATGCGCTCCTGAAAGGCGTCGAACCGGCGCACGCCCAGAAAACAATCGCGCAGGATCAGCAACGTCCAGCGGTCGCCGATCACCCCCACCGTGCGCGCCACCGAACACGCCTCGTCGCCGATCTCGTCCCAGCGCATCGCGCACCTCTTGCCAGATGCGCCAGTCTATGTGAGTTTTGTTTTAGAACTCAATAGGGGCAGGAAGCGCAATGCAGCAACGGCAGGCCAGCGTCGCCGTGGTCGGCGCAGGCGATTTCATCGGCGCGGCCATCGCCAAACGTTTCGCGGCCGAGGGCTATCTGGTGGTCGCCGGCCGGCGGAACGGCGACAAGCTCAGCCCCCTCAAGGCCGAGATCGAAGCGGCCGGCGGCCGCCTCGAGGCCCGCACGCTCGACGCCCGCAGCGAAGAGGCCATCACGGCATTCCTGAACGAGGCCGAGGCGCTGGCCCCGCTGGACGCCGTCATCTTCAATGTCGGCGCGAATGTGCGCTTTCCCCTGCTGGAGACGACCGAGCGGGTTTATCGCAAGGTGTGGGAGATGGCGGCCTATGCCGGGTTCCTGACCGGACGCGAGGCGGCGCGGCTGATGCTACCGCGGGGCAAGGGCTCGCTGTTCTTCACCGGCGCGACCGCCTCGACGCGCGGCGCGGCCGGCTACGCCGCCTTCGCCGCCGCCAAGTTCGCGCTGCGCGGCACGGCGCAGGCCATGGCGCGCGAATTGGGGCCGCAGGGTATCCATGTCGCGCATCTGGTCATCGACGCCGGCGTCGACACCGCCTTCGTGCGCGCGCGCATCGCCGATGCCCGCGGACAGGACGCGGCCGATGCCCTGCCCCCGGATGTGCTGATGGAGCCGTCCTCCATCGCCGAGGCCTACTGGCGTCTGCATGTGCAGACGCGCGACGGCTGGACCCACGAACTCGACCTGCGCCCTTACGGCGAAACCTGGTGACCCCGATGACCCTGAACCTGCAATTCCACTTCGATTTCGCCAGCCCCAACGCCTATTTCGTCCACCGCGTCATTCCGGACATCGAACTGCGCACCGGCGCGCGTTTCGACTATGTGCCCGTTCTGCTGGGCGGCGTGTTCAAGGCGACGGGCAACCAGGCCCCGATGATCGCCTTCGCCGGCATCCGCAACAAGCTCGACTACCAGTCGCTCGAGATTCAGCGTTTCATCAAACGCTATGGCGTCGATCAGTTCCGCATGAACGCGCATTTCCCCGTCAACACGCTCCAGATCATGCGCGGCGCGCTGGCGGCCGAGGCCGAAGGCATCCTGCCCGCCTATACCGAGGCGGTGTTCCAGGCGATGTGGGAGAAATCGCTGAAGATGGACGATCCCGCCGTCATCGCCGCCGCGCTGACCGAGGCGGGGTTGGACGCGGAAAAGCTGATCGCCCTGTCGCAGACGCCCGAGATCAAGGCGAAACTGGCCGCCAATACCGAGGCCAGCGTCACCCGCGGCACGTTTGGCATTCCCACGATCTTCGTGAACGACGAAATCTATTTCGGCAAAGACACGCTGCGCGACGTGGAGGAAGAAATCGTCCGCGCCCAACAGACCCAGGCCAGCGCCGAGCCGGTGCGCGAGTTTCCCTGAAACCGGGCTCTTTGACTTCCCCGACTGTCATGGTCCGCGAAGGCGGACCATCCACGCCTG
>CAZBPO010000241.1:0-5054 GCA_964493795.1 uncultured Flavobacteriaceae bacterium | reverse complement strand
TCGCCCCGCCGACGCTTTCGCTGACGCCCGAGGTGCTGCCCGCCGCGGGGCAGGGCACGCCCTACAGCCAGACCTTCACGGCCAGCGGCGGGAACGCGCCCTATTCTTACCAGATCGCCGCCGGCGCGCTTCCGGCCGGCATGACGCTTTCGAGCGCTGGCGTCTTCTCCGGCACGCCGACGGTGGCCGGCACTTTCAACTTCTCGGTGCGCGCCACCGACAGCACCTCCGGCATACCCGGCGAGCTGACCCGCAGTTACACGCTGACGGTCAACGTGCCGCCGCCGGTCATCACCTCGACAAACCCTGCCTCGCTGCCGTTCAACGTACAGACCTCGCTGACGCTGACCGGCCAGAACTTCGTGGCTGGCGGCTCCCCGACGGTCCGATTCCGCAAGCCCGGCAGCCCCACGCAGCTCACGCTCGCCTTGGCGGGAACCCCGACGGCCAACAGCCTGACGGTCACCGTGCCGGCCCTTCTCCTGGACACGCCCGGCGCCGCCACGGTTACGGTGACGACCGCCTCCGGATCGGCCGACTACGACATCCAGGTCAGTGCGCCGCCGCCTGTGATCACCTCGACGAATCCTGTGGCGCTGACGTCCGGTTCTGCGGCCTCGGTGATTCTGACGGGAGCGCATTTCTTCACCAGCGACATGATCGTGGAGTTCAGGAAGCCGGGCGGCGATACGTGGAGGCAGGTCGGGGGCGGCGGTGCAAGTCCGGGCCCGTCCGTGATCATCGTCACCGTGCCGGTCGATGAGATGGATACCGTGGGCGCAGCCGCGTTCAGGGTGACGACCGATGTCGGTCCCTCGAACGAATACAGCATCCAGATCAACCCGCCGGCGCCGGTCATTCAATCGCTTTCGCCGTCAACGGTGACGCAGGGCGTGGCGGCCACGCTCACGATCAGCGGCCGGAATCTGTGGCCTGTGACTGTCCTGACGTTCACCCCCCCGGGCGGCCACGCCCCTGTCGCCCTCATGCCGGACAGCGCGACGGCGACCCAGATCGTCGTGACCATTCCGGCGACGGCGCTCGCCACTCTCGGCAACGGCGCCTTGAGCCTGACGACGCCCGGCGGCAACACCACGGGCAGCGTCGTCGTCGCACGGCCGCCGCCGGTCATCTCCGGCCTCAGCCCGTCCGTGATCGGCTCGGCCGGCGCCACTGTCACCCTGACCGGTGACCATCTTGGGCCGTCCCCCTCGCTCACCGTCGGCGGCCATACGGTCGCGCCGACATCGGCGACGATGACCCAGATCGTCTTCGACGCCCCGGCCGGCCTGCCGGATGGCCTCGTCACCGTCGCGGTGACGACGCCGAGAGGCACCACGCCCACCACGCTCGACGTCGACGCGACGCCGCCCCAGATCGCCGGCCTGCCGGCCGACATCACGGCCAACAACGACCCCGGCCAGCCCATCGCCGTCGTGACGTGGACCCAGCCGACGGTCACCGACAATGCCCCCGGCGCGACGATCACCCAGACCGCCGGCCCCGCCTCCGGCTCGCCGTTCCCCATCGGCGTCACCACCGTCACCTATGAAGCCACCGACGCCGTCGGCAACACCGCCTCGGCCAGCTTCACGGTCACCGTCACGGATTTCGAATTCCCATTCATCGCCGGCCTGCCCGCCAACATCAGCGTCGACACCGACGCGAGCCAGCCCACCGCCATCGTGTCGTGGACCCAGCCCACCGTCAGCGACAATGCGCCGGGCGCGACGATCGCGCAGGTGGCCGGCCCCGCCTCAGGCAGCGCCTTCCCCGTCGGCGTCACCACCATCACCTATGAAGCCCAAGACGCCGCCGGCAACACCGTGACGTCCAGCTTCACGGTCACCGTCTCGGACGCCGAGAACCCCGTCATCGTCGATCTCTCCGCCGACATCAGCGTCGACACCGACGCAGGCCAGCCCACCGCCGTCGTGACGTGGACCGCACCCACCGTCACCGACAATGCGCCGGGCGCGACGATCACCCAGATCGCAGGCCTCGCCTCGGGCTCGCCGTTCCCCATCGGCGTCACCACCATCACCTATGAAGCCACCGACGCTGCTGGCAACACCGTCTCGGCCAGCTTCACGGTCACTGTCTCGGACAGCGAGAACCCGGTGATCGTCGATCTCCCCGCCGACATCAGCGTCGACACCGACGCGGGCCAGCCCACCGCCCTGGTGACGTGGACCGCACCCACCGTCAGCGACAATGCGCCGGGCGCGACGATCGCGCAGGTGGCTGGCCCCGCCTCCGGCAGCGCCTTCCCCATCGGCGTCACCACCATCGCCTACGAAGCCACCGACGCCGCCGGGAACACGGTCTCGGCCAGCTTCACCGTCACCGTCACGGACGCCGAGAACCCCGTCATCGTCGATCTCCCCGCTGACATCAGCGTCGACACCGACGCGGGCCAGCCCACCGCCATCGTGTCGTGGACAGCCCCCACGGTCACCGACAATGCCCCCGGCGCGACGATCCAGCAGACCGCCGGCCCCGCCTCGGGCAGCGCCTTCCCCATCGGCGTCACCACCATCGCCTACGAAGCCACCGACGCCGCCGGGAACACCGTCTCGGCCAGCTTCACCGTCACCGTCACGGATGCCGAGAACCCCGTGATCGCCGACCTGCCCGCCGACATCAGCGTCGACACCGACGCGGGCCAGCCCACCGCCATCGTGTCGTGGACCGCACCCACCGTCACCGACAACGCGCCCGGCGCAACGATCGCGCAGATCGCAGGCCTCGCCTCGGGCTCGCCGTTCCCCATCGGCGTCACCACCGTCACCTACGAAGCCGCCGACGCCGCCGGCAACACCGTCTCGGCCAGCTTCACGGTCACTGTCTCGGACAGCGAGAACCCGGTGATCGTCGATCTCCCCGCCGACATCAGCGTCGAGACCGACCCCGGCCAGCCCACCGCCATCGTGTCGTGGACGCAGCCCACCGTGACGGACAATGCGCCCGGCGCAACGATCCAGCAGACTGCAGGCCCCGCCTCCGGCAGCGCCTTCCCCATCGGCGCGACGACCATCGCCTACGAAGCCCAAGACGCCGCCGGCAACACCGCCTCGGCCAGCTTCACCGTGACCGTCACGGATGCCGAGAACCCCGTGATCGCCGGCCTGCCCGCCGACATCAGCGTCGACACCGATGCCGGCCAACCCACCGCCGTCGTGACGTGGACCGAGCCCACCGTGACCGACAATGCCCCCGGCGCAACGATCACCCAGATCGCAGGCCCCGCCTCGGGCAGCGCCTTCCCCATCGGCACGACGACCATCACCTACGAAGCCGCCGACGCCGCCGGCAACACCGTGACGGCCAGCTTCACAATCACCGTCCTGGACAGCGAACCGCCCCAGATCATCGGCCTCTCGCCGGACCTCGCCTTCGACATCGACTATCCCGACACAACCCGCGTCGTGACCTGGACGCCCCCCACCGTCGGCGACAACGCCCCCGGCGCGGTCATCACCCAGACCGAAGGCCCCGCACCGGGCAGCGCCTTCCCCATCGGCGTCACCACCATCGCCTATCGCGCCACAGACGCCGCCGGGAACACCGCCTCAGCCAGCTTCACCGTCGCCGTCGCCCAGATCCCGCCAGGCTCCATCCGCTTCGTCGTCAATTCCGGCGACGACGACAGCTTCGCCTTCACCTCCGCGACGCCCGAGCTGAACTTCACCATCGCCACATCCGGCGGCTCGGGCTCCAGCCCCGCCATCCAGATCAGGCCCGGCGCCTACGCGCTCGCCTTCTCCACCCCCACAGGCTTCGGCCTCACCTCCGCCTCGTGCTCGCCCTCCACCAGCTCGGTCGACATCGCCGCCAAAACCGCCTCGGTCAGCGTCGCCTCCCATGTCGCCACCGTCTGCACCATCGAGGCCCTGCCCGCGCGCCGCGAGACCGTCGAAGCCCTCGGCGCCGCCCTCGACGCCTCCGCACGCCTCATCACCACCAACGGCCCCTCCGTCGACCGCAGGCTCGACCGCCTCAATGGCGGCGGCGGGGGAGGAAGCGGATCGGGGTCGCTCTCCGCCTTCGGCAAGACCTTCGCCTCGGGCCTGCCCTTCTCCGCCACCTTCGGCGCCGACGAGGTCCGCTTCTCCGCCAGCCTCTCGGGCCTGAGGGCCCTGCGCGAGGCCAACCGGCGCAGCGCCGCCGCAACCGACGCCAACGGCGTCCCGGCCTCGCTCGCAGCCTCCGCCGAGCCGGCCGCCGGCCTCGCCGCCACCGCGGCCGCCGGCGCCGCAGCCGCCATGGAGACCCGCAAGGGGCCCCGCTTCGACGTCTGGGTCGAGGGCCTCATCGCCCGCTTCAACGGCGCGGCCTCCAGCGACGGCGGCTTCGCCATCATCCATGCCGGCGCCGATTACCTGATCACCGACGACATCCTCATCGGCGTCGGCGTCCAGGGCGACTGGCTCAACCTCTCCACGCCCTCGGGCAGCGTCGACAGCGCAGGCTGGCTCGCCGGGCCATACCTCACCGCACGCCTCGCGCCGGACCTCTATCTCGACCTGCGCGCCGCATGGGGCGGGGCCTCCTTCGACGTCTCGCCCTTCGGCACCTATACCGACCGCGTCGACAGCGCGCGCGCCCTCTATACCGGCGCGCTCATCGGACAGTTCCGCTCCGGCATCCTGGCCATACGCCCGGAAGCCCGCATCGTCTGGTACAGAGAGCGCATCGACGCCTATGTCGACAGCCTCTCCGTCCCCATCCCCTCGCTCGAGATCAGGACCGGCGTCTTCTCGCTCGGCCCCACATTCGAGTGGACCATCGCCTATGACGACGGATCGGTCTTCTCTCCCTCGCTCGGCCTCAGCCTGATCTGGACCTTCGAACAGCAGAACACCGCTACCCAGTTCACAGGCGCCCCCGGCCTCGACGACACGGGCCTGCGCGGACGCATCGAGGCCGGATTCAGCTACACATCCCCCGAAGGCGTCGCCCTCGGCGCTTCGCTCTTCTACGACGGCATCGGAGACAGCAACTACGACGCATGGGGCGCAAAAGCCTCCGTCAGGTTCGGATTCTGAAATCCA
>CAZBPO010000240.1:0-5075 GCA_964493795.1 uncultured Flavobacteriaceae bacterium | reverse complement strand
CCGTGCAACGCGCGGTCATAGGTCACGATGATGCAGACCGGCGCGTCGAACTGGCGAAAGCCGCGCAGCACCCAGTCCTGGCGCTTCTCCTTGTCGTCGCGCGCGATGCCCATCGCGCCGAACAGCTGCTTGGCGACGCCGATCTGCCGTTCGCGATGGATGCCCTCGAACGCGCCGCCCACCCGGAACTCGCGCGAATGCGGCACCCCGGCCAGATTGCGTTCGGTATTGCCGACGCGGATGCGGTCCAGCGGCGCGCCGGAGATGACATAGAAGTTCCAGGGCTGCACGTTCATCGACGATGGCGCGCGCATCGCCAGGGCGATGATCTCCTCGATCAGAGCCCTTGGAACGGGGTCGGGCTTGTAGCCGCGAATGCTGCGGCGGCCCAGGATGACGTCGTCGAACTGCATGGACGGGCTCTGCGGTTGGCTGCGATGGCTTCGCCACCGGTGTTAGCCGCATCGGCGCCCGCCGTCGATCATGACGGCGGGGCGGGGCGCTTCAGCCCGCCCCGCGCGCCGCGTTCAGCGCATCTGGAACTTCTGATTGCGGGCGTCGGTGCAGTCCCAGCGGAGAAGCTCCGTGCCGTTCGCCGTGCGGCTCTGGCGCACGTCCATGCAGCCGCCGGTGCGGTTCTTCAGCGTGCCGTCGCGGCCGAGCGTCCAGAACTGCTCCGGCTTTTTCGTATCGCAGGCGACGCCGCGGACAGGGCCGTTGCCCCGCGCCGGAGCGGCCAGGCACTTGCCGTCGACCATGATGCGGGCCGAGGCGTTCAGCGCGATGGTGAACTTCTGGTTCTTCCCGCCATGGCAGGACCACACGACAAGCCGGCCGTCCGAGGTCATGTCCAGGCACTTCGCCGGGGCGACGGCCGGCCGCAGCGTCGCCTGCTTGACCTCGGCATTCGCGGCCACCGCCTGGGCGGGGTCGTAGCGCGCCCACCGCTGGTTCACCTGGCCGGTGCAGCGATAGGCGATGACCGGCGTTCCCGCCCGCGTCTCGCCGCGAAAGACATCGACGCACAAACCGTCGCCGGTCTTGATCTGCCCGTTATTGGTATAGCTCCACGTCTGCGCTTTGACGTTGCGGCAACGCGCCAGGAACAGCGCCTGTCCCTCCCGTCCCGCTTCGATGCACCGGTCGCCCACCCGCATGATCGGTTCGGCGGCGCGCGTGTCGCGGCGGCTCATGGTGATCTTCTGGCCGTTCGAACCATCGCAGGCGGCCAGTTGCGCCTGGGGCTTGAACACCAGGCACATGCTCTTGGCGATGTCGGGCCGCAGATTTACCGTCTCCGCCACGGTCATGCTCGCGCGGGCCGGGCCCGCCGCCGCCATCAGCGCGGCGGCGATGATCGCGCCTTTCAGGGCGGCTGTGGCGAGCATCGCTCGTGAATACGTCATGTTCAGGCTCCTGTCGTTTATAGACCGGCTGATGTCACGACGGGCATGAAGGCAATGTGAACGCGCGCGCGTGCGCGTGAACGCCGGTGCACGCGCGTTTCGGGCGAGCGTTCAGAACGCCAGCGCCACCTGCACGTCGCGATGCCCCGTATAGGGTTCGCGCCCATGCGCGCAGTGGAAATTGTCCAGCAGCATCAAGTCCCCGGCGCGATAGGGAACGTTCACCGACAATTCGTCCAGCAACGCATAGACCGGCTCGACCAGCGCCTCGGGAATATCGCCGCCGTCGCCATAGAGGATTTCGATGGGCCGTGGCCGCCCGGCCGGGAACGCCGTCGCCAGCTTGTCGTACAAATTGTCCAGACGGGTGCGGTTGAAGTGCATGCTCATCACCTGCGCGAACCACACGTCCTCGCCCGTGGTCGGATGGGTGACGAAGCCGGGCGCGCGGTACAGCATCGACAGAGACCCGTCGTCCTCCCATACCGCTTCGCAGCCGATGCGATGGCAGGCGGCTTCGGCCTCCTCCCGGGTTTCCACCTGCAGCACGTCGGTCCACTCGCGGCGGAACAGCGCCAGCAGCGGGTCGTCGACATGGCTGGGCGCGCGATAGTTGCGGCGATACAGCACGCCGCGCTCGCGCACCGAATCGCGCAGCGCCGCGGGCATGGCGGCGGTGAAGCGGCGCACGTCGCCAATGGTCGTCGCGCCCTGGGTTTCGGAAGGCACGCGGCAGTAGAAAGCGATCAGGCGCGGATAGTTCGGCAGATAGGCCATCTCTTGATGCAGGATGATCTTCTGATCGGCCGGCACCCGCGAGGCCTCGAACACCTTGCCCGAGATGTTCTTGCGCGGCGTCAGCCCGCCGGCATAGCCCTCAGGGTCGGTCTGATAGACGTCGATCAGCGCGTTGAAGTCGGCGGTGTCGGGAATGGCGAAGCCGCGCAGCATCACACAGCCATGTTCCGTCGCCAGCGCCTCCAGCGTTTCGCGATGTTCGGCGAACCAGGCCCGCGCTGCGGCCGGGTCGTCGCGCAGCGCCGCGCGATCCGGCTCCACCATCAACGGCAGGCCGTGCGCGTCGAACGGCCAGGCGGTCACGTCGGCCGGCAGGCGGCGGCCGGGAATCGCTGATTTCGCTAGGGCTGTCATGAGTGTCCTCCAGCGGCCTCGTGCCGGCCTTCAGTTTTTGTAGTCGGCCCCGGTCCGGTCGAGCCGGCGCAGCAAGGCGGGCCAGATGTAATCGTCGGCGACCCATTGCGGCTGGTCCGCGCCTTGCGTGCGCGTCGTCGTCTGCGCCTTCTGCGACGGCATCTCCAGCTCGGCTCCGCCGGCCATCGCGGCGATCTGCATCTGGCACGAACGTTCCAGATTATAGATGCGGGCGAAGGCCTCGCCGACCGACCGGCCGACCGCCAGCGTGCCGTGATTGCGCAGGATCATGTAGTCGGCCTCGCCCAGATCGGCGACCAGACGCGGCCGCTCGTCGTGGTCGAACGCGACGCCCTCATAGGCGTGATAGGCCAGCTTCTGCTGGAACAGCATCGCCGCCTGATGGATCGGCAGCAGGCCGTGCTTCTGGCAGGAAACGCCCACGCCGGCCACGGTGTGCAGGTGGATCACGCATTGCGCGTCCGGCCGTGCGGCGTGCACGGCGGAATGGATGGTGAAGCCGGCCGGATTGATCCGTACGCCCTCCTGTGGCTCGATCATGTTGCCGGCCAGGTCCACCTTGACCAGCGACGACGCCGTCACCTCGTCGAACATCAGCCCGAACGGGTTCAGCAGGAAATGATGCTCGGGGCCGGGAATGCGCGCCGAGAGATGCGTGAACAGCAGATCGTCCCAGCCATTCAGCGCGATCAGCCGATAGGCCGCGGCGAGGTCTTCGCGCAGCCTGCGCTCTGCGGCGCTCATGACGGGGTCGTGCGCCGCTCTGGCGGTGGCGATTTGCATATGCCGTCCTCCCTGCGACCTAGGGTATGACAGATCGCCGGAGAGTCAATACCGGCGGTATTGAGAATGGGGGCAGGGTGCGCGCACCTCGCAAAGAGATCCGGCAGGCGGTGCTGGAGGCGGCGGAGGGACAGTTCCGCCAGCACGGTTTCCAGGCCGCGTCGCTGGAACAAATCGCCCGTGCGGCCGGGCTCACCAAGGGCGCTGTGTTCTCGAACTTCCAGGGCAAGGACGCGCTGTTCCTGGCGGTGATGGAGGCTCAGGTCGGCCGCACCATCGCGCGCTATCGCAGCGCCGCGCCGGAGGGCGAAAGCGAGGCCCTCTCGCTCGACCGCCTCGCGGCCTTCCTCGCCCAGTCGGCGATCGACAACGCCGTCTGGTCGGCGGCCTTCGCCGAATTCGCGCTGCACGCCTCGCGCCGGCCCCAGCTGTCGGCGGCGCTGGCCGAGGTGAGGGCCCGGCTGCGGCACGAGGTGAGCGCCTTGCTCCGGCCGCTCGTCGATCATGGCGCGGCGGGCGCGCAGCGGCTTGAACGGGCGGCCACGCTCTTCTTCGCGATCAGCAACGGCCTCACGCTGGAATCGCTCAGCGACTCCAGCCGCGTCGATGCCGCCCTCTATCGCGAGGCGCTGGAGCGTCTCCTCAGGCCTTAGGGCGTCCGCTCCGCATAGCTCACGCCCATGCCTGCGCGGACGTCCTGCTGGATGCCGTATTGCGGGAAGGGATAGCGAAAGCCGTTCTTGGCCAGCGCCGCCATGCCTTTCACCGCCGCCTCCAGCGGTTCGGGCGGCGAGGCCATCAGCATCTCGTCGTCCTCCACCCCGCCATAGCGGCGCTCGGCGAAGCACGGAATGGAAAGGCTCGGCTGCCGCGTGGACAGCGCGCGGCCCCATGAATCGGCGCAGGCGCTTTCCCCGACCACGCTCCAGTCGAACCGCTTATAGCCCGACCACTGCATGCCGTTGATCAGATACATCATCGCGCCGGGCGTCGCGTAGAACAGCACGATATCGGGATCGCTCAGGCGGCCGCTCGCCAGCGGCCCGATGGCCAGCGCCTGATAGCGTCCGTCCGGCACGCAATGCATCGCTGCCTGATGCGCGGCGCTGTCGGCCTCGGTCTCGAACCACACGCCCTGCATGTGACGGCCGGATCGCCATTCGTCGGTTTTCGCCCCGCCCAGGCCGACCACGGCGCGGCACTGCGCCCCGACCAGATCGTCGGCCGTCACGCCCACCGTCCAGCCCAGCCGCGCCGCCTGCGCCACCAGCTGGTCCAGCGCATGCACCGCCTTGGGCCGGCGGATGCGCGCGATGGCCTCCATGTCGGCGCGCCGCTCGAACAGCTTCATGCCGAACACGTTGCTGCGCAGCTTCAGCAGCCGCTCCAGATCGCTCGCCAGCCCGGCCATGTCGCCCATGTCATCCTCCCTGCCTCGTTTTGCCGGAAGGCTAGCAGAACCGGGCGCGTTTCCTCAGCATCGCCGCGCCCGACGGGCAGGAACGCCGTCAGATCACGCCCAGCGCCTCGACGGCCTCGGCCACCCGGACGAAGCCGGCGATGTTTGCGCCCAGCACATAATCGCCGGGCGCGCCGTATTCCTCGGCGGTTTCCGCGCAGCGGTCGTGAATGTTGCGCATGATGCTGGCCAGCCTCGTCTCGGTCTGCTCGAAGGTCCAGCTGTCGCGCGAGGCGTTCTGCTGCATCTCCAGC
>CAZBPO010000239.1:0-5085 GCA_964493795.1 uncultured Flavobacteriaceae bacterium | reverse complement strand
CCCCGACGACGCGACCTACGCGGTGTTCAGGGATTTCGTGGCCCTCCACCGGCCGGCCATCGACCGCCAGATCGCCGGCCGCGTGACCAACACCAACGAGGTCCGGCGCTGCTCCTACCTGCGCGCCGGCTATGCCGAGGTCGCCCGGCGCGACCCGTGGCCGCTCAACATCGTCGAGATCGGCCCGAGTGCAGGTCTGAACCTGAACTGGGATCGCTACGCCTATCTCTACCGCCTGCCGGACGGCCGGGAACTCCGGGGCGGGCCGGAGTCCAGCCTTGAGATCGATTGCGACGTGCGGGGCGAGGCCCCGCCGGTTCCGGCTGCGCCGCCGGCGGTCGCCGCGCGCCTGGGGCTCGAACTCAACCCCGTCGACCTCGCATCCGGGGCCGAACGGCGTTGGCTTCTGGCCCTGCTATGGCCGGGAAAGCCCGATCGCATCGACCGGATGCGCAAGGCGCTTGAGATCGCCGTCGCGCATCCGCCGCCGATCGTAGCGGGCGACGCCTTGGCGCTTCTTCCTCAGGCGCTGGCCGATATTCCGCAGGATCATGCGGCGGTCGTGACCCATTCGATGGTCACCTATCAGTGGACCGACGAGATGCGCGAACGGCTGGAGCGGATTCTCCAGGACGCCGCCCGGGTCAGGCCGGTCTGGCGGCTGTTCCAGGACAATGTCGTGCGGCCGAACGCGCCCTGGGTCTATCCGCTGCGGCTGCACCGCTATGCGGCGGGCGACGTGACGGAAGTCGTTTCCGGCGAGGTCCATCATCACGGCGCGTGGATCGCCTGGGGCGGACGACCGTGACTTGCGGCGTCGGCGCAAGAGTGGGACGAAGGCGTCAACAAGACATAAGAGGCGCCCATGACCGACGACCTGCTCGAGGAGCGGCTTCCCGACATCCCCCAGGGCTATGTCCAGATGAACTGGACCCAGGGCTTCGGCCGCCAGATCGGTCCGCTTTATGAGCGGATCGTCGATGAAACCGACTACACCCGCGCTTTCATCGTCGCCGATCACCACACCAACGGCATGAAGAACTGCCATGGCGGCATGCTGATGGCATTCGCCGACATGGCGTTCGGCCACGCCATCTCGCTCAAGGTCCGCCGCTTCTGGGTGACGGTGCGGCTGCTGACCGATTTCATCTCCTCGGCCAAGGTCGGCGACTTCGTGGAAGGCACCGGCGAGATCGTGGGCGAGGAGGACGACCTCTTCACCGTGCGCGGCCGCATCTGGGTCGGCGACAACACGATCATGACGGGTAACGCCGTGTTCAAGGCGCTCGGCCCGCGCCCCGCCAAGCCGCACTGGATCACGCCGGGGCCGACGTCATGAGCGAGGGCAAGATCAATCTTGGCCATGACGAAGGCGGACGTGCCGGCCCGCTCACCGCCTATGAGGGGCGCGAGCCGCCCGCGCCTTCGTGGTTCCACAGGGCGCATGGCCAAGCGCCCCGGCCGTTCCCGACGTCGTGCGACGGTTTGAAGCTGAACTGCCTTGAATGGGGCGAGCGCGGCAAGCCGGGGCTGGTCCTCATCCACGGGAACGGCGCGCATGCCTGGTGGTGGGCCTTCGTCGCGCCCTATCTGGCCGACGAGTATCACGTCGCGGCGTTCGACCTGTCGGGAATGGGCGACAGCGACTGGCGGCCCTCCTATGCGATGCGAAGCTTCGCCGACGAGCCGATCGCCGTGGCCGAGGCGTGCGGCATGTTCCAGGCCGCCGAACCGCCGGTGGTCGTCGGGCACTCGTTCGGCGGGTTCGTCACGATGACGGCCGGGGCCAGGCATGGGCAAAGGCTGGCCGGCGCGGTGCTGGTCGATTCGCCGGTCAATCCGCCCGACAGGCCCGGCGGGCCGCCGCATCGCCAGATGCGGCCGCACAGGGTCTATCCGACGCTGGAGGCGGCGCTGCAGCGGTTCCGCCTCGCGCCCGAACAGCCGTGCGAGAATCACTATCTCATCGACTATGTCGCCCGCCGGTCGCTCAAACAGGTCGAAGGCGGCTGGACATGGAAGTTCGATCCCGCGATCTGGCAGCGCTTCGAAGCGGGCGATACGGCGGAGATGCTGCGTTCGATCGCCTGCCGGGTCGGCATCATGCGGGGCGACGAATCCGCGCTGATGCCGCCCGAGATCGGCGCCTATATGTTCGAGCTTCTGGGCCGCGCGGTGCCGGTTTCCGGCGTTCCCGAGGCGCGCCACCACGTCATGCTGGACCAGCCGCTGGCGTTCGTGGCCGCGCTGCGGGCCCTGCTGGCCGACTGGAACCACTCCAGGCCCAACCGCCGGGTCGCGGGCTGACCTCGGGGCATGTTGCGGGGCCGAAGACGTTTGCTATAACGCACCCGCACCGCAGGAAGTGCGCGGGATCAGGGGATTTGCGATGGCTGAGAGCGAGTACGTTCCGGGCACGATGAACATCAGCGAACAGCGCTCGACGTTCAATCTGTTTTACGCGCTCACCAAGTGGGGCACGATCTTCGTGGTCCTCGCCATGGTCGTCCTGGCGCTGACCCGTACAAACACCGTCGATTGCGCCAATGCCGAGGTGGCGGCCGCGCACATCAACACGTGCGGCAAGGTCCTGCCGGGCGCCGAAGGCGCCGAACACTGATGAAGATCGCGGTGCTCCGCGATCGGCGCGCGCATGAGAAGCGGGTCGCCGCTTCGGCTGAAACGATCAAGAAATTCATCGGTCTCGGGGCCGAGGTGACGGTCGAGGCCGGCGCCGGCGAGGGCTCGCGCGTCAGCGACAAGATGTTCGCCGATGCCGGTGCGACCATCGCCGCTGATGCGGCCGCAGCCGTGAACGGCGCCGATGTGATCCTCAGCGTCCAGCGGCCCGAGCCATCGGCGCTTTCCGGCCTCAAGCCCGGCGCTGTCGCGATCGGGCTCTATGCGCCGTATGGCGAACGCGAAAACCTTCAGGCGCTGGCGGGCACCGGCGCGGCGCTGATGGCGATGGAGTTCGTGCCGCGCATCAGCCGCGCTCAGGCGATGGACGCCCTTTCCAGCCAGGCCAATCTGGCGGGCTACAAGGCTGTGGTGGACGCCGCCGCCGAGTTCGGCCGCGCCATGCCCATGATGATGACGGCGGCCGGCACGGTCGCGCCGGCGCGCGTTCTGGTGTTCGGCGCCGGCGTCGCGGGCCTGCAGGCCATCGCCACCGCGCGCCGGCTCGGCGCCATCGTTTCGGCGACCGACGTGCGCCCGGCGGCCAAGGAGCAGGTCGAATCGCTCGGTGCGACCTTCGTCGCGGTCATCGACGACGAGTTCAAGCAGGCTGAAACCGCCGCCGGCTACGCCAAGCCGATGAGCGCGGAATATCAGGCCAAGCAAGCGGCGCTGATCGCCGAAACCATCAAGAAGCAGGACATCGCGATCTGCACGGCGCTGATCCCCGGCCGCAAGGCGCCGGTGCTGATCACCGAGGAGATGGTGATGTCGATGAAGCCGGGGTCGATCGTGGTCGATCTGGCGGTCGAGCAGGGCGGCAACTGTCCGTTGTCGAGGCCCGGCGAGGTCGTCGAGGTCAACGGGGTGACCATTCTGGGGCATCTCAACGTGCCCAGCCGCCTGGCCCAGGATTCGTCGAACCTCTACGCCAAGAACCTGCTCAATCTGGTGACGCTGCTGATCGACAAGGAAACCAAGCAGCTGAACGTGCCTTGGGACGACGAGATCGTGAAGGGTGCGCTGGTGGCGCGCGACGGCGCGATCGTGCACCCGCAACTTCAGGGCTGAGGGGCCTCGCCATGGACCATTTCGTCTCGTTCTTCTCGCTCTTCGTCCTGGCGATCTTCGTGGGATACTTCGTGGTGTGGAGCGTGACGCCGGCCCTGCACACGCCGCTGATGGCGGTCACCAACGCCATTTCGTCGGTCATCATCGTAGGCGCGCTGATCGCGCTCGCCGTGCCGGCGCTTGGCGCGGCCTCGTGGGTTTCGAAGATCTTCGGGTTCTTCGCCGTCATTCTCGCCAGCGTGAACATCTTCGGCGGCTTCCTGGTCACCCAGCGCATGCTCGCCATGTACAAGGCCAAGTCCAAGCACTGACAGGAGGGTTGGGCGATGTTCGGCATTCCGGTTGAAGAGTTCGCTTTCTACGTCATCGTGGCTGCGGGGGCGCTCAGCCTGCTCATGGCGCTGCTGAGCATGCATCGCATGATGCGCGCGGCGGGCTTCATCATCCTGGCCGTCTCTATCGCGCTTCTGGCGATGTGGGTGCAGAAGCAGGACCAGAGCCTGTTCCTCATCGCCTCGGCGGTCGGGGCTGTCATCGCATTCATTTTTATGGCGTCGGGCCGGGCGGTGACGCCGGCCGACATGAAGGGGCTCAGCACGTCCGGCAAGTAAGCCGGCGCGCGGGCAGGGGGATCAGGGATGGACGGCAATATCGCGGCGCTGCTGTATCTTGCGGCCGGCGTCCTCTTCATCCTTGCGCTGCGCGGGTTGTCGAGCCCGTCGACCAGCCGGCGCGGCAATCTCTATGGCATGATCGGCATGGCCATCGCGATCGGCACGACGCTGATCGCGGCGACCGCCGGGGCCGGGTGGTTCACCTGGCTTCTGATCGTGCTGGGCATCGCGATCGGCGGCGCGGGCGGCGCGTTCATCGCGCGGCGCATCGCCATGACCCAGATGCCGCAGCTTGTGGCGGCCTTTCACAGCCTTGTCGGCCTTGCGGCCGTGTTCGTGGCCGCCGGCGCGGTCTACAGCCCCGCCGCCTTCGGCCTCGGCCCGGCTTTGGGCGCTGTGCGCGTGGAAAGCCTTCTGGAGATGGCGCTTGGCGTCGCGATCGGCGCGATCACCTTCTCGGGCAGCGTCATCGCCTTCGCCAAGCTGGACGGCCGCATGTCGGGCGCTCCGATCATCCTGCCCTTCCGGCACCTCATCAATATCGGCATCGCGGTGGCGATCGCCCTGCTGATCTGGGCCTTCGCCTCGGACGGCGGCGCGAACGCGGGCTGGATCTTCTGGATCATCACGATCCTGTCGCTGGCGATCGGCGTGACGCTGATCATCCCCATCGGCGGCGCCGCCATGCCGGTCGTCGTGTCGCTGCTGCACTCGTATTCCG
>CAZBPO010000238.1:0-5087 GCA_964493795.1 uncultured Flavobacteriaceae bacterium | reverse complement strand
CTCGCGCAGCAGGGCGTAGAACTGCGGCTCGATCGAGCCGATGCCGACATACTTGCCGTCGCTGGTTTCATAGGTGTCGTAGAAGTGCGCGCCGCCGTCGAGCAGGTTGTCGTAGCGCTTGTCGCTCCAGGCTCCGCTGGCGCGGAACCCGTAAAACATGGTCATCAACGATGCCGCACCGTCGCTCATCGCCACGTCGATGACCTGTCCCTTGCCCGATCTCCCCGACTCCACCAGCGCCGCGCAGACTCCCATCGCGAGGTAAAGCGCCCCGCCCCCGAAGTCGCCTACGAGGTTAAGCGGAATGGGCGGCTTCTCATCTGGCTTGCCCATCGAGCCCACTGCGCCGGTGATCGAGATATAGTTCAGGTCATGCCCAGCCGCATGCGCCAGCGGTCCGGTCTGGCCCCAGCCGGTCATCCGGCCATAGACCAGCTTCGGATTGCGCTTCAGCACGACATCGGGGCCAAGGCCCAGTCGTTCCATCACGCCGGGCCGAAAACCCTCGATCAGCGCATCGGCGCTTTCCAGCAGCTTCAACACGGCTTCGATCGCCTCGGGGTTCTTCAGATCGAAAGCGACCGAGCGTTTGCCGCGCGAGGAGATGTCGAATTTCGAACCGCCACGGCCGCCCTTCCGGTCGATACGCACGACATCGGCGCCCATATCCGCGAACAGCATCCCGCAGAACGGGCCTGGGCCGATGCCTGCGAATTCCACGATCTTTACGCCGTTGAGAGGCCCGCTCATAAGTTTCCTCCGGTTCTTGTCTGGTCCAGATTGCGATAGTGATTTGTGTAGCGGGGCCGTCGCCCCGTCGCAAACACCCAGGGTTGACCTATGCGTCATGCGATGTTCGCCTTCGCTCTGGCCCTTTCGGCCTGCAGCGCCGCTGAAGCGCCGGAGACAGCCATGCCGATCACGTCGATACCGCCGGAGCGAACCCCTCCGCTGACCCGGCTGACCGAGCCGGAAGTGAGACGCGTGTTCTCCGTCGAGGCTTTGAGCGCCACCTGCCAGTCAGGCAAGCTCAGGATCGAGGCCTCCGTCAGCACCAACAGCGGCGGCTGGAGCCAACCGATATTGCGGCCGCTCGGTCATGCCGACGGCGTCGCCAGCTACGAAGTGGTGGCGCACGGCCCCACCGGCCCCGCCGTCTCGATGATGATGCAGAAATTCGTCGTGCCTTACGAAGAGCCGGCGCAAAACAGTGCAGGCAATATCAGGGTGCTCGCCGAACAGAACGAGATGACCGTTCAGGCGACCGGCTGCGATCCGGCGGAGGGACGCTGAGCGTGCGCCTCGTCTCCATACTCTGCCTGTCGCTGGCCCTCGCCGGATGCACCGTGGAAAAGGTCACCTATGTCGAGGTGCCGATGCCGACCGCCAAGCCGGCTTACGCAACCAACGTGCGGCCCGGCGGCCAGCGATTGATGACCGTCGATCGCCTCTATGCCTGGTGCGAGCGCGGCCTTCTGACGCTTCAGGTCAGCGCCAGCGCCAACACGGGCGGCTGGACGGATGCGCGCCTGAACCTTGTCTCCAATCATGGCGGGCTCGTCACATACGAGGCCATCGCTCAGCCGCCCTCCAGGACTGGCGATCCGCGCCAGGTGCAAACCTTTACGGTCCGCCATGAAGACACCTGGCCGAACCACGCCGCGCGCGTTCGCATCGTTTCGCAGACCAACGAAATGAGCGCCGTGATCGCTCCCTGCCCGCCTCTTTAGGATCGCCGCGATGTCAGGCACGGCCAACGGGAGCTGCCTTTGCGGGGCGGTGAGGTTCCGGATCGACGGCCCGTTCGAGAGCTTCTTCCTTTGCCACTGCTTGCGCTGCCGGAAAGATACCGGCTCCGCCCACGCCGCCAATCTCTTCTCCACGACCGCGACCATCGCCTGGCTCTCCGGTCAGGAGCGCGTCTCGACATATCGCCTTCCGGCGACGCGGCACGAGCGCAGCTTCTGCGCCGATTGCGGTTCCGCCGTGCCCTCGGCGCAGATGGAAGGCCGGTTGCTGGTGGTCCCGGCCGGCAGCCTGGACACCCCGCTCCACATGCGCCCGAACGCGCATATCTGCCTCTCGGACCGCGCGGCGTGGGACGTTGAGCTTGAGAAGGTGGCTGGCCTGCCGGGCCTGCCCGGCTGAGAGAACGTTCAGTCGCGCGGCCCGGGAAACAGTCGCGCGCGCAAATGCCCCACGAGCGTGTTCTTCCGCATCATCGCCCGATCCAGCCGGTCGAGCGCCGCCAGCGCCTCGGTATCGGCGAAAAAATCCGCCCGCGTCCTGAAGCCCCTTTCGGGGTCGAGTTCACGCACGACCCGGCAGGGGTTTCCGGCCGAAATCACATTAGCCGGAATATCCTTCGTCACCACGCTGCCCGCGCCGACGATCGAGTTGTCGCCGATGCTCACCCCTTTGCAGATGATCGCGCCGAGCCCGATCCATACATTCTCGCCGATCGAAATAGGCGCGGCCTGGCCGGCCTCGCTGGTACGGTCATAAATCCCGTGCCAGTCGCTGTCCGAGATGTAGACATCGCTCGCCAGCATCGTGTTCGAGCCGAGCGCGATGCCGAAGGAAGAGATGATCCGCACCCCGGGGCTGACCAGAACTTTGTCGCCGACCGTAATCGCGCCCACACGCTCGCCCTCGAACCACACGCATAAGCGCGACGGCCGGGTCGGCTCTGCGTTGATATGGACGTTCGATCCGATCCGCACGTTCGGCCCGATGACCTCCACCTGACGCGGGTTGATGAACACGCATCCCGTCCCGATCGCGTCGAACTGGGGATGCAGCCACCGGCGCGCCCAGCGCTCAGAGCGCCGCGCGGCCCAGCGCTTCAGCCAATAGGGGCGCGAATCCCGGCGCACGGCTCTAGATGTACTGGCCGTCGTCCACCGTTATGGACGTGCCGGTGATCGCGCGGCTGGCGTCCGAGCACAGCAGCAGCAACGCGCCGTCCAGATCGCTTTCCACCGGCAGGCGGCGGCGCGGGTAGGACTGGATCTGCTTCTTGCCGTAGTCGGTCTCGAACAGTTCGCGATTGATGTCGGTCAGGATGAAGCCGGGGCAAATCGCGGTGACATTGATGTCATAGCGCGCCCATTCCCGGGCCATCGAACGGGTCATCATCGCCACGGCGGCCTTGGACATATTGTACACCGCGCCGCCGGGCAGCACTTCGAACGCGGCGACCGACGCGATGTTGACGATCCGCCCGCCCTTGCCGCGGGCGATCATCCGGCGGCCGGCCTCCTGCGCCACCAGGAACGCGCCCTTGGTGTTGGTGTCCATAACTGTTTCGTATTCGGTCTCGGGGATATCGATCGCGCGATTGCTCTGCCCCATCCCGGCATTGTTGAGCAGGATATCGACCGGTCCAAGCGCACCCTCCGCCGCCTGGAACGCGTCCGCCACCGAGCGGGAATTGGTCACGTCTAGGGCCACCGATATGGCCTTGCCGCCCGCGCCTTCGATGGCTTTCTCCACCTCGCGCAGCTTGTCGGTGCGACGTGCCGCCAGCACGACCGACGCGCCGGACCTCGCCAGCACGTTGGCGAATCTGACGCCCAGACCCGAAGACGCGCCGGTCACCAGCGCGACTTTACCGTCCAGTCGGAAGTTGGGCAGATCGGTCATGGCGTTCCCCTCATGTCTTTGCCGGTGCACCGTTAAGGCTATCGCCCGCGCCCGGCAAGGCGGCATGGCGCGACGGCTCTTCCGGGCCTAGACTGAAGCCATGCAGATCGACGTCATCTCCGACACCGTGTGCCCCTGGTGTTTCATCGGCAAGCGCCGGCTGGACCAGGCCGTCGCCCAGCGCCCCGACCTCGGCATCGAGGTCCAATGGCGACCCTACCAGCTCGACCCGAACGTTCCGCGCGAAGGCGTCGACCGGCGCGAATACTTCCGCGCCAAGTTCGGGGATGGCGAGCGCGTGAAAGGCATGAGCGAGACCTTGCAGGCCTATGGGGCCGAGCTTGGCATCGCCTTCGCCTTCGACAAGGCCGAAAAGCGCCCCAACACGATCGACAGCCACCGCCTCATCCGCTGGGCCTCCAGCGTCGGCGTGCAGGACGCCGTGGTCGAGGCGCTGTTCAAAGCCTATTTCGAGCAGGGCCGGGATATCGGCGACGCCGCTGTCCTCACCGAGATCGCAGCCGACTGCGGCATGGACGCAGAACTGGTCGAGGAACTCCTCGCTTCCGATGCCGACATCGACCTGGTGATGCGCGAAGCCGGCCTCGCCGGCCAGATGGGCGTCCAGGGCGTTCCGGCCTTCGTGCTGGAAAGCAAATATGTACTGGTCGGCGCGCAGGACACCGAGGCGCTGGTCCGCGTCTTCGACAAGGTCCGCGAAAAGCAGGCCGCCGGTTAGGTCGCGCCGGCTATCTCCGCCAGACGTTTCAGCGTGATCGTCGCCCCCTTCAGGCGATCCTCCACGCCCGCCCACTCCCGCGTGATCACCACCTTCTGGTCGGGGCGAACCTTGAACGTTTTGGGGTTGTCCGAAATCATCCGCATCAGCCCCGCCGGGTTGGCGAACACATTGTTCCGGAAGCTGATGAGCGCGCCCTTCGGCCCGGCGTCGATCTTCTCCACCCCAGCCAGACGGCAAAGCCGCTTGATCGAGACGATCTGAAGCAGCTGGTTGACCTCGTCAGGCAGCTTGCCGAAACGATCGATCATCTCGGCCGCGAAGCCGTCGATCTCCTGCTGATCCTCGATCGAGGCGAGACGCCGGTAGAGCGACATCCGGACGTCGAGGTCTGGCACATATCCCTCAGGGATAAGCACCGACGCGCCCAGATTGATCTGCGGCGACCATTCGCCGTCGCCCACCGCATCGTCACGTCCCGCCCGAAGCGCGGCGACCGCCTCCTCCAGCATCTCCTGGTACAGCTCCATACCCACTTCGCGGATGTGGCCAGACTGTTCGTCGCCCAGAAGATTGCCCGCGCCGCGGATATCGAGATCGTGGCTCGCCAGCGTAAAGCCGGCGCCCAACGCATCCAGCGACTGCAAAACGCGCAGCCGCCGCTCCGCCGCCGGCGTCAGCAGCCGACCCGCAGGCGTCGTCA
>CAZBPO010000237.1:4873-5099 GCA_964493795.1 uncultured Flavobacteriaceae bacterium | reverse complement strand
GGTGCGCACCGCCAGACGATCGACCGGCGGCGACGCGATCAGCGACATGTCGCGCACGCCCGAAAGCGCCAGCTGCAACGTGCGCGGGATCGGCGTCGCCGTCAGCGTCAGGACGTGGACGTCGGACTTCAGCTGCTTCAGGCGCTCCTTGTGGACGACGCCGAAATGCTGCTCTTCGTCGATGATCAGCAGCCCCAGATCCTTGAACTGGATCGACTTGGCCAGC
>CAZBPO010000237.1:0-4863 GCA_964493795.1 uncultured Flavobacteriaceae bacterium | reverse complement strand
GCCAGCAGCGCATGGGTGCCGACGACGATCTCGACCTTCCCGTCGGCGAGCGCGGCGCGCGTCTCGGCAGCCTCTGCCGCCGTCACAAGCCGCGAGAGCTGGCGCACATTCACCGGCCATCCGGCGAAGCGCGTGGAGAACGTCTTAAAATGCTGCCGCGCCAGCAGCGTCGTAGGCACCACGACCGCCACTTGCTTGCCCGACATCGCGGCGATGAAGGCGGCCCGCAACGCCACCTCGGTCTTCCCGAACCCGACATCGCCGCAGACGAGGCGATCCATCGGCTGCCCCTTGCCGAAATCCTCCAGAGTCTCGGCGATGGCCCGCGCCTGATCGTCGGTTTCGTCGAACGGGAAGCGCGCAGCGAACTCGTCATACAGGCCATGCGGCGCATCGAGCACCGAGGCCTTCTTCATCGCACGGGCCGCTGCGACGCGGATCAGCTCGCCTGCGATCTCGCGGATCCGGTTCTTCAGCTTCGCCTTGCGGCTCTGCCACCCGGCCCCGCCCAGCCTGTCGAGCTGAACGCTTTCGCCATCCGAACCATAGCGCGACAGAAGCTCGATGTTCTCGACCGGCAGGAACAGTTTGCCGCCGTCATACTGAAGTTCCAGGCAGTCATGCGGTGCGCCAAGCGCCTCGATGGTCTTCATTCCCAGATAGCGGCCGATGCCGTGGTCGACATGGACGACCAGATCGCCGACAGACAGCGTCGCCGCCTCGGCCAGGAAATTCGCCGCCTTCTTCTGCCGCCGGGCGCTGCGGACCAGCCGGTCGCCCAGAATGTCCTGCTCGCTGATGAGCGCCAGCCCACGCGCCTCGAAACCCCGCTCGAGCGGCAGAACGGCATAGGTCGTCTTACCCGGCGCGGTCTCGGCGGCGCGCGCGTTCTCGACCCGGGTCAGCCCCTCCAGCCCATGATCGGCCAGCACGCCCGCCAGACGATCGGCTGAACCCTCGCTCCACCCTGCAAGAACCACACGGGTTCCGGCCGCGTTCAAAGCGCGGACATGCGCGACCGCCGTATCGAACACGGTTCCCTCGGCCTGCGTGCGCTCGGGCGCGAAATCGCGGCCCGGACGCCCACCGGCGTCGATCCCGTCCGCCACGTCGAACGGCGACAGGAAGAAGGTCGGACGCGCCGACATCTCCTCGTCCCAGCCGTCGCGCGTGAGATACAGCGCGCTTGCCGGCAGCGGCTTGTAGTCGGCGACCTGAAGCCCAGGCGACTTCGCTGCCAGTTCGCGGGCCGCCACGCGGGCGTCGTGGAACTCGCCGATCTGCTCCAGCCGCGCGCCGATGGACTCTTCGGCCTGCGAATCCAGCATCAGCAGGGCGTCTGGCGCATAGTCCAACAGGGTTTCCATCCGCTGATGGAACAGGGGCAACCAGTGCTCCATGCCCTGATAGCGCCGCCGGGCGCTGACGCTTTCATACAGCGGATCGGCGTCGGTCTGCGCGCCGAAGGCAGTGATGTATCCGCTCCGGAAGCGGCTGACCGAATCAGGGTCCAGTCCAGCCTCGCTCACCGGCAACAATGTCAGCCCGGCCAGCCGCCCGGTCGATTTCTGGCTTTCAGGATCGAAACTGCGCAGCGACTCGATCTGGTCGCCAAAGAAATCGACACGCACCGGCTCGGGCAGTCCGGGCGCGAACAGATCGACGATGCCGCCGCGGACCGCGAAATCGCCAGGCTCCACCACCGATCCGGCCTGGGTATAGCCCTGACGCGCCAGCCAGCCCGTCAACGCCTCGATCCCAAGCGCCGCATCGACCTTCAGCTCCAGTCGCGCCTCGCGAACCCAGCTGCGCGGCGGCACGCGCTGCAGGATCGCATTGATCGTCGTGATCAGCACCGCCGGCCCAGCGCCGCGCTCCGCCAGCAGCGACAGCGCGGTGTTTCTCCGCGCCAGAATGTCGTTACGTGGGCCAAGTCGGTCGTAGGGCAGACAATCCCACGCCGGGAAGTTGTAGCGCGCCGTCGCCGGCGCAAAGAACCCCAGCGCCGCCTCGAACGCCGTCGCGCGCGTTTCGTCGCGTGCGACATAGACGATCAGGCCCTTGCGGGCGGCGGCCATCTCCGCCGCCAGACGGGCGTCGAATCCCTCCGGCGCGCCGCCCAGCTTGATGCGGCCTGTCGACGTGATGAGGTTCTGGATCAGCATGAGCGCGCGTCAGGTCCAGCTGGCGCGAGGAAAGAACTCAAAGGCCTTCAGCCGGGCCATCAACGGCGTGTCGAACTCCGCCGGCGTCTCGGCCCGGCCCAGCACCCAGTCATAGATATCCTGATCCTGTTCCTGCAGCAGGGTCTCGAACTGGTCCAGCTCGGCGGGCGGCAACTCGGCCATATGCGCGTCGGCGAACGCACCCAGCAGCAGATCGGCTTCCTTGAAGCCGCGATGATGCGCGCGATAGCTCAGGCGCTTGAGGCGGATTTCGTCAGACATGGGGGCGCCGATATAGGGCGTCGGCCGCGCCTTGTCATGCGCCCCGCCGCACTCGCGCCTCTGTGCGAGAGGCCGCCCGCTGCCTAAAGTGCGCTCCATGCGACCGGAGATCCTGTTCCCTCTCTTTGCGCCTGTCCGCGCCCTGCCCGGCGTCGGCCCGCGCAGCGTCGAGAAATTCGCGCGTATCGCAGGCGAGCGCGTGCTGGATCTGCTCTGGCTGAAGCCGGGCGGCTATGTCGACCGCCGGTTGCGACCATCTATCGCCGCCATTCCCGAAGGCGAGATCGGCACGGTCGAGGTGAACGTCCTCAGCCATACCAAGCCGCCGCGCCCCAAGGCCCCCTATCGCGTGCTTTGCGGCGACGAGAGCAGCGTCCTGGAACTCGTCTTCTTCGGCGGTGCACAGGACTACATCGCCCGCACGCTGCCCGAGGGCACGCGCCGCATCCTGTCCGGCCGCATCGAGCGCCACGACGGGCGGCTCCAGATGGCGCATCCCGATTACATCGTCGCGCCGGATCAGGCAGGGCAGATCCCCGAGATCGAACCGATCTATCCGCTGACCGAGGGCCTGACCAACAAGGCCGTCACGCGCGCCATGCGCGGGGCGCTGGGCGTCGTCCCTGACCTTGCGGAATGGCAGGATTCCGCCTGGCGGCAAAAACAGCGGTGGACGGAATGGCGTGAGGCCCTGGCGGCGATCCATGCCCCGGCCCAGGTCGATGACGCCGAGATCGAGCGCGCCCGTCGCCGGCTCGCCTATGACGAAGTGCTCGCGAACCAGCTCGCACTCATGCTTATCCGCGCCCGCATGAAGAAAGCGGCCGGCCGCCGCCTCGCCGGCGACGGCCGTCTGCGGCGTAACCTTCTCGCCGCCCTCCCCTACAGCCCGACCGGCGCGCAGGCCCGCGCCGTCGCCGATGTCGAGGCCGATCTTGCAGGCGGCGAGCGCATGCTGCGCCTGCTTCAGGGCGATGTCGGCTCGGGGAAAACGCTCGTCGCGCTGCTGTCCATGCTGATCGCCGTCGAGGCCGGCGCACAGGCGGCGCTCATGGCCCCGACCGAAATCCTCGCCCGCCAGCATCTGGCCGCCATCTCCCCTCTGGCCGAGGCGATCGGCGTGCGCGCCGCTCTGCTGACCGGGCGGGAGAAGGGCAAATCCCGCGAAAAGCTTCTGCAAGAGCTGGCGGCCGGCGAAATCGACATCCTCATCGGCACCCACGCCCTCTTCACCGACGATGTCGCCTTCGCAGACCTTGCCTTCGCCGTGGTGGATGAGCAGCACAAATTCGGCGTCTCCCAGCGCCTGACCCTGTCGGGTAAAGGCGGCCGGCCCGCTCATGTGCTGGTGATGACCGCCACCCCCATCCCGCGTACGCTGTCGATGACGCTCTACGGCGACATGGATGTCTCGAAGCTCGACGAAAAGCCGCCCGGACGCCGCCCCATCGTCACCCGCGCTATCCCGCTATCGCGGCTGGAAGACGTCGAGATCGCCGTCGCCCGTGCGATCTCTGCCGGCGACCGCGTTTACTGGGTGTGCCCGCTGGTCGAGCAGAACGAAAAACTCGACCTCACCGCCGTGGAAAGCCGTTTCGCCGAGCTCGAGCGCCGCTTTGAAGGCCGGGTCGCCCTCGTTCACGGCCAGATGAAGCCGGCCGCCAAGGACGCCGCGATGGAGCGTTTCCGGTCGGGCGCCACGTCCATTCTCGTCGCCACCACGGTCATCGAGGTCGGCGTGGACGTCCCGGAAGCCACCATCATGATCATCGAACACGCCGAACGCTTCGGCCTGGCGCAACTTCACCAACTCCGCGGCCGTGTCGGACGCGGAGCCCGCCCCAGCACCTGCCTCCTGCTCTACCAGGACGATCCCAGGCCCGGCGAAACCGCGACGGCCCGTTTGAAGATCATGCGCGACACCGAGGACGGCTTTGTGATCGCCGAAGAGGACCTCCGCCTGCGTGGCGCGGGAGAGGTCCTGGGAACCAGGCAGGCAGGCCTGCCCGAGCTGCATTTCGCCGACCTTTTCCGCGACGCCGACCTCCTGGCCGCCGCACGCGACGACGCCGGCCTTGTCGTCACCCGCGATCCTGACCTTGCGACACCCCGTGGCGCGGCCCTCAGGGCCCTTCTCTATCTCTTTGAACGCGACGAGGCCGTGCGCTATCTGCGATCGGGTTAGACATTTCGGATACAAGAAAAATGACGAACCAACCCGACTTCGCGGAGGCGCTGTTCAGTGCGCTGTCACGCGAACTGCCGCACGTCGAAAGCATGGATGCGCTCGCCCGGCTGTCCGGCGGCGCCAGCCAGGAGACCTGGGCTTTCGGCCTGACTTTCGCCGGCGGTGAAAAACGCGCCTATATCCTCCGCCGCGCGCCCGGCGGCGTCTCCCAGACCAGCGGCGTCGGCG
>CAZBPO010000236.1:0-5124 GCA_964493795.1 uncultured Flavobacteriaceae bacterium | reverse complement strand
GTCGGTGGGCCTGGGCATGCTGCTGTGGTCGGGCATCGGCGACACCATCCGCGTGTCGCTGTCCGCCGACCCGGTCGAGGAGGTGCGCGTCGGGTTCGACATTCTGAAGTCGCTGGGCCTGCGCCACCGGGGCGTGAACGTGATCGCCTGTCCGTCATGTGCGCGGCAGGGGTTCGACGTCATCAAGACCGTGGCGATCCTGGAGGAGCGGCTGAAGCACATCTCGACGCCGATGTCGCTTTCGATCATCGGCTGCGTCGTCAACGGGCCGGGCGAGGCCACCCAGACCGATATCGGTTTCACCGGCGGCGGCTCGCTGGGCCACGGCAAAGGCGGTCACGGCATGGTCTATCTGGCGGGCAAGCAGGCCTACAAACTGCCCAACGAAAACCTCGTCGATCACATCGTGGCGCTGTGCGAGCAGAAGGCCGCCGAGATCGAAGCCACGCGCGGCGCGGCCTAGACGTATCCCATGCTGCCTGCCGCACAGATCGACCGTATCGCCGCGCGCTTCGAAGAGATCGAAGCCCAGCTCGCCGCCGGCCATGGCGACATGGTCAAGCTGGCCAAGGAGCGGGCGCAGATAAAGCCTGTCGCCGATGCGCTTGCGGAATACCGCGCGGCCGAAGACGAGCGCGCCTCGCTGGAGCTGATGGCCGGCGACAGCGACGCCGAGATGGCGGCTCTGGCGCGCGACGAACTGGTGGCGCTGAAGGAGCGCCTGCCGGGGCTTGAGCGCGCTCTCAAGCTTTTGCTGATCCCGCGCGACGCCGCCGACGAGGGCAGCGCGCTGCTGGAAGTGCGCGCCGGAACCGGCGGCGCCGAAGCCGCGCTGTTCGCGGGCGATCTGGTGGCGATGTATCGCCGCTATGCCCAGCTGCAGGGGTGGCGGGTGTCGGTGATGTCGGTCAGCGAGAGCGATCTGGGGGGCATGAAGGAGGCGGTGCTTTCGGTCGAGGGGCCGGGGGTGTTCGCGAAGCTGAAATACGAAAGCGGCGTGCACCGTGTGCAGCGCGTGCCGCAGACCGAGGCGCAGGGCCGCATCCATACCTCGGCGGCGACGGTGGCGGTGCTGCCCGAGGCCGAGGATGTCGAGATCGACATCAAGGAAAGCGATCTGAGGATCGACGTCTATCGCGCCTCAGGGGCCGGCGGGCAGCACGTGAACAAGACCGAATCAGCGGTGCGGATCACCCACCTGCCGACCGGCGTGGTCGCGGCCTCGCAGGAGGAGAAGTCGCAGCACAAGAACAAGGCCATCGCCCTGAAGATGCTGAAGGCGCGCCTCTATGACGCCGAGCGCCAGCGGGTCGACAGCGCCCGCGCCGCCGATCGCAAGGACCAGGTGGGCTCGGGCGACCGGTCCGAGCGGATCCGCACCTATAACTTCCCTCAGGGGCGCGTGACGGACCACCGGATCAATCTCACCCTCTACAAGCTGGACCGCGTGATCGCCGGCGACGATTTGTCGGAACTGATCGACGCGCTGGTCGAACATGACCAGGCGGCGCGGCTGGCGGCGCTCGACGGGCAGGCGTGACGACCGCGGCCGCGCTGATAGAAAAGGGCGCGGAACGCCTGTTGCGGGCGGGGCTGGAGACGCCCCAGCGCGAGGCCCGATTGCTGCTTTCGCTGGTGATGGACGTGCCGGTGACGGAGCTGGTGCTGGCGCCCGACAAGCGCGTGACGCTGGACGAGGCGGGGCGCTTTGCGGCGGCGATTGACCGGCGGGCCGAACGTGAGCCTTTCGCCTATATCGCCGGCCGGCGCGATTTCTGGACGCTGGAGCTGGAGGTGACGCCGGCGACGCTGATCCCGCGCCCGGACACCGAAACGCTGGTGGAGACGGCGCTGAAGCTGCTGGGCCATGCCGCGGCCCCTGTGAACATCCTCGACCTCGGCACCGGAACGGGCGCGATCCTGCTGGCCCTGTTGAGCGAATTGCCGCGCGCCGAGGGGCTGGGCGTCGATGTGAGCGGCCCGGCGCTGGAGGTGGCGCGCCGCAACGCGCTGCGCGCCGGGCTGGGCGCGCGCGCCCGCTTCGCGATATCGAGCTGGTGGAGCCATGTGAGCGGGGTCTTCGATCTGGTGGTCGCGAATCCGCCCTATATCCCGACGCGCGACATCGCCGGGCTGGACGCGGACGTGCGTGATTTCGAGCCGCATCTGGCGCTCGACGGGGGGCCGGACGGGCTCGGTCCCTATCGCGCCATCGTCTCGGGCGTGATGCAGCGTCTGGCCCCGGATGGGGCGCTAATCGTCGAAGTCGGGGTGGGGCAGGCCGGCGATGTGGCGGCGCTGATGCAGGGCGCGGGACTGGCCTTCACGGCGGTTCGCCGCGATCTGGGCGGGATCGAACGCGTGGTCGCGGGCGCGCGCTCGGCGCAAGCTCTTAGGGATATTGGAGATTTTCCTGTTGGACCTGAGGTCGAAACGGATTAAATTCATCGCTAGGGGAAAGGCCGGACGTGGCCGCGTATCCTGCCGAAGCCAGGGGGCTGAAGGCAAAAGGCGCAGCCGAAACGCGACCGGCCCTAAACGACAGCAAACACGACCGCTGGACCTGCCCGAGAGCCCGGATGCCGCATAACGGCATTCCGGCCCGGGCCCGGCGCGAGAGGCTGATACGCCCCTGACGTCATTGATAGAGGAGAGAGCGCCTTGAACATGAGGCCTCAACAGGGTGGGTTCAACAAGCGTGGCCGCAATCGCAATCGCGGTGGTGGCGGCGGCGGTGGCGGCGGGGGCGGCAACAACAAGCCGCAGAACGTCCTGCACCGGAATTTCGAGTCGACCGGCCCGGACGTGAAGGTGCGCGGCAACGCGCAGCACGTCTATGAAAAGTACCTGCAGCTCGCCCGTGACGCGAACTCGTCGGGCGACCGCGTGATGGCCGAGAACTATCTCCAGCACGCCGAGCATTATTTCCGCATCATCGCGGCCGCGCAGGCGGCGATGCCGCAGAACCAGCAGAACCAGAACAACGGCAACGGTCAGCACCAGAACGGCCGTCCGCAGCAGGGCCAGCAGGGTCAGGGCGGCGAATCGGGCGAAGCCGAAGCCGCCGAGCCGGAAGGCGCGACGGTGGAATCCACCGTGCCGCAGCCCCAGCCGCAGGTCGAAGACGAACAGCCGGTCGTCTGAGAAACCGTTAAGGGGTGCGAGGCCGGCGGGTCGGTCTCGCATCCTTCTGACAGGGCCAGGCAGGGCTTCCTGCGGCCGCAGGGACGCCGCCTCCTTCGTTTTCAGTCGATGGCCTGGACCGTGTCGCCCGGCGCGATACGGCCGCCCTGGACGACCTCTAGATAGATGCCGCACAGATTGGCCCCGAACGCCTCGTCGAGCAGCTGGGGCAGGCGCATATCGCGTTCTGCCGTCGCCGGGTTCACGTTGGTAGCGGCGCAGCGGACGATGTCCTTGGTGACCTTGAGCCGCGTCTCGCCGATGGCGATGGTGCGTCCGGCCCATGACTTCTCGACCCAGGGCTCCAGCCCCTCGACATGGAAATTGCCGCGGAAGCGCAGCGGATCGACGGGCGCGCCCGCGACGCGCTCGATGTCGCGCACGCTGGCCAGGTTGATCAGCGAGACGAATTTCTGCGGCACGTCGGTGAAGTTGAAGCCGGGCGCGCTGACGACGCGCGGCTTGCCGGGCAGGGCCGAGCCCAGATAGGCGGCGAAGAATTGTTCCGCGATGCCGCGGCCGACCGGCGTGGAGAGCTGGGCCCGGCTGACCTGTTTGCCGCCGCGCCGGACGGTGAGCGTCGAGGTCTCGTCGTCGAAGCGGGTTTCGAGCGCGGCGAGCTTTTCGTCGCGCATCAGCATCAGGAATTTCACCTTGGGAAAATGCCGGGGCGCGTCGGGGTCGAACTGCGGCGCGCCCTGCTCGATCGCGAATGCGCGGTCGTTGGGCAGCGTTTCGCCCGGCGACAGCTGAACGGCGTCCAGCCTTTCGGGCGATAGGCCTTTGACGGGGTAGCGGTAGATGCTTTGAAGATGCGCCATGGGCCGTTCTAGCGATACGGACGCCGGCGTGGCCAGCCCGTGATCGGGCTGGCCCCGGCTGTCGCGTCAGCCGCTGACGCGTTCCATGTAGCAGTCGCGGCCGTCGGACTCGAGCTTGCCGCGATAGATGTAGCCTTCCTCGGCATCGGGCTCCATCACGAACAGCTGGTCGCCGTTGGCGGTGAAGATGATGAAGCCGTCATCCTTGCGGTCCCAGCCGCCGACATCGCCGAGGAACTCGAACTGCGTCGCGCAGTCGTCGGCCAGCTCGACTTTGTAGAGGGCGTTGGCGATCTCGTCTTCGTGCAGGATCACCAGGCAGCCCCGGCTCTTGCCGTCGGCCTGGTTGAACGCGAACTGGCCGGCCATGCCGGGCACGCCTTCGGTCGGCGGCGGGTTGGGCTCGTCTTCGGCGGCGGCCGTGACTGCGAAAGCCAGCGCGGCGGCGGCTATGACATGGCGCAACATGTGGGTCTCTCCTGAAGGTTCACCCGTTTCCCGTACGAGGTTTTTTCCTCCGCCGTCAGGTGACAGGCCGTCGCGGGGAGCCGCTTGCGAACACGGCGCTTTCTCCCCACATCGGCAATGGTCTTGGAGGCCCGTCGCGCCGTGCCCATCAGGGGCGGCCAAAGGCGGATGCGCTCATCAGGAGGGACTGGACATGGATTTCGAGAAATATACGGAGCGGTCGCGCGGTTTTATGCAGTCGGCGCAGGGGCTTGCCCTGCGTTCCGGGCATCAGCGTTTCGCCCCCGAGCATCTTCTGAAGGTGCTGCTGGATGACGAAGAGGGCCTGGCGGCTGGTCTGATCGACGCGGCGGGCGGCGACGCCAAGGGTGCGCTGGCCGGAGCCGAGGCGGCGCTGAAGAAGCTGCCGCGCGTGGAAGGCAGCGGAGCGGGGCAGGTCTATCTCGCGCCGGAGACCGTCAAGGTCTTCGACATGGCAGAGAGCCTGGCCAAGAAAGCGGGCGACAGCTTCGTGACCGCCGAGCGGCTGCTGCTGGCGCTGGCGATGACGCCCAATACGGAAAGCGAAAAGGTCCTGAAGGCGGCCGGCGTCAACCCGACCGCGCTGAACCGCGCGGTGGAAGACCTGCGCAAGGGCCGCACCGCCGACAGC
>CAZBPO010000235.1:0-5155 GCA_964493795.1 uncultured Flavobacteriaceae bacterium | reverse complement strand
TACAACCAGACCGGAACCCCGGCCATGTCGGTGCCGCTGCACTGGACGGATGACGGTTTGCCGGTGGGCATGATGTTCGGGGCTGCCTATGGCGACGAGGCGGTGTTGTTCCGGCTGGCGGGACAGCTTGAAAAAGCCGCCCCATGGTTCGACCGGCGGCCGCCGGCCTAATCCTGGTCTTCGTGCCGGCCTTCGCCCATCCACTGGATGAGGAACCCGGCCGGCACGATCCAGGCCAGTCCGGCGAAGGCGTAATAGAGCAGCTCGATCGCCCAGTGCGCCTCGGGCAGGATCGTCACCGCCAGCTTCATCGCGAACAACACATAGAAAAAGATCCAGATCAGGATCAGCAGCGTTCCGACCAGCTTTTTCAGACGTAGCGGCATCGTGTTCCAAGGCCCTCGCGGCGGGGCGCGGGCTGCGCTATCACGCTCGCGGTCCCATGTCGATTTCCGCATCATCCCCCTCTCACGCTGCGCCGCGCGCCGGCCTTTCCGCCGTCGCGATCTGGCTGCTCGCCGTGCTGGCCCTGACGGCCGCCATCGTGATGGTCGGCGGCCTGACGCGCCTCACCGATTCCGGCCTCTCGATCACCGAGTGGAAGCCCGTCACCGGCATCATCCCGCCGCTCAGCGACGCCGACTGGGAGGTCGAACTCGAAAAGTATCGCTCGACCACCCAGTATCAGGTCGTGAACAAGGGCATGAGCATCGCCGAGTTCAAGCACATCTTCTGGTGGGAATGGGGACACCGCGTGCTGGCGCGGGCGATCGGGCTCGTCGTGCTCATTCCGCTGCTGGTCTTCTGGTGGCGCGGCACGGTTCAGGGAACGATGCTGCGCCGCGGCGGAATCCTGTTCGGTCTGGTCTGCGCCCAGGGCCTGCTCGGCTGGCTGATGGTGGTCAGCGGCCTCGTCGGACGCATCGACGTCAGCCAGTATCGCCTCGCTGCGCATCTGGGGCTCGCCTTCGTGATCTTCGGCTGGGCGCTTTTGATGCTGCTCGACCTCAGACGACCGCGTGAGGGCAGGGCGATTCTGCCCGGCGCGGCGCTCGCCAAGGTCACGCTCGGCGTGATCTTCCTCCAGATCCTGCTCGGCGGCCTCGTGGCCGGGTTGAACGCAGGGCTCACCTACAACACCTGGCCGCTGATGGACGGGGCGTTCGTGCCGCGCGGATTGTTCCTGCACGAGCCCTGGTGGCTGAACTTCGGCGACAACGTCACGCTGGTACAGTTCCAGCACCGGATCGCCGCTTATCTCGTCGCTGCGCTGGCGGTCGCCTGTGTCGTCCTCGCCGGGCGGCGCGGGGCGGGAAAATCAACGGCCGGCGTCCTCGGTTCCGTCACGGTCGCCCAGGTGCTGCTCGGCGTGCTGACGCTGCTGGCCGGCGCTGACGGCGAACAGCCGATCCTGCTGGGCGCCGCCCATCAGTTCGGCGCGCTGATCCTGCTCGGCGCGGGCATCGCGCACTGGCACGCGCTTGCGGGCAAGCCGGCGCTCTTTGCCGCAGATGCGAAAGGAAACTTCACATCCCCCGCGAAAACGCCATGATACGACTCGACGTTGCCGCCTGTTCGCGGCCAGACACGAGGGGATTGGTATGTTCATTCTTTGGTTCACCTTTATTCTGACCTTCGTCCTCCTGTTCGCGGTTTCGATCACCTCGGCCGCGAACGGAGCCGGCCCATCCGCGCTTTCGCCAGTCCAGGCCGTTTTGAAGCCCGTCGCATCGGTTCTTCAGGGCTTTATCGGCGCGATCGCCATCACGGCCGTGATCTGGGGCGTCTGGGGTTCCATCACCACCGTGCTGTCGCTGTTCGGGATTTTCCACTTCGATGGGGTCCTGCGGTTGCTCAGCTTCCTGCTGCTGATCGCGCTCGGCAGCCTCGCGGGCTACACCTCGGTCGCCGCGTTCTTCGGCGCGCCGGCTTCTGGCGCGGGCAAGTTCATCGACTGGAACAAGCGCAGCTTCGGCGGCATCGAGGCGATCCTCGGTCTGGTCGGGCTGGCGCTGGCGGTGTGGTTCCTGGTCCAGTTCATCCTGAACCGCTTCGGCGTTTACGTCTGATACGTCGCCGCTGCTTTTGTCGCAGGGGAAAGGGGTTGGCGTAGCCGTCTGCTAGCGCCAATCTCTCCCCACGCGAATCCGGCCACGTCTCGGCCAGAAGGGGGACTAACGCATGCTCTATTTCATCCTGAACCTGGCCTTTCTCGTGGTCATCGGCCTTTTAGGTCTGATGGGTACGGGCGGCCTGCCCGGCGGCAACAAAGACGCGAACCAGGCGGCGGAACAGGTCGCCGCGAAACTCGCGCCCTTTGCCGGCATTATCGGCGTGGTCGCCCTCATCTGGGGCGTCATCTCGCTGATCGACGTCATCAGCGTCATGGGCTTCCTGTTCTCGTACATGCCGGTTTACGGCATCCTCTCCATCGTCGCGGTGGTCGTGCTGATCGGCCTTGGCCTGATCCTCGCCTATCCGCTGCTCGCCAAGGCGCTCGCCGGCGGCGGTGGCCAGGAAAGCCTCGACAAGGCTCTCGCCGCGGTGAAGCCGTATCAGCGCCCGCTCTCGCTCGCGGCCATCGCCGTCGCGGCGATTTACCTGATCGTCTATATCCTGGCCCGCGCCGGCGTGATCCTCTGATCGCCCGATAGTCGGCAGAAACGGAACGGCGGCGGGAGCGATCCCGCCGCCGTTTTCATGTCTGCGGCATAGCCTGAAAGGATCAGGCCGCCGGCCCTGCGATGCCCAGCCGCGGATACTCGATCTTGGGGCATCTGTTCATCACGACGGTCAGGCCCGCCGCCTGCGCGCGCGCAGCGGCCGCTTCGTCGACGATCCCCATCTGGGTCCAGACCGCGCCTGCGCCGGCTGCGATGCTCTCCTCGACGACGCCAGCGACCTCAGCGCTCCGGCGGAACACGTCGACCATGTCGATCTTGTCGGGGATGTCGCCCAGCCGGCCATAGACCCGCTCGCCCAACAGGGTCTGGCCTTCCAGCCCCGGGTTCACGGGGATCACCCGATGCCCCTTCTCCTGCAGAAAGGCCATCACATAGTGGCTGGCCTTCGCCGGGTCGGTGCTCGCGCCGACCAGCGCGATGGTCTTCGCG
This sequence comes from uncultured Flavobacteriaceae bacterium, assembly GCA_964493795.1. Taxonomy (GTDB): domain Bacteria; phylum Pseudomonadota; class Alphaproteobacteria; order Micropepsales; family Micropepsaceae; genus JADZAI01. Next base: position 2,042 of record CAZBPO010000235.1, on the reverse strand, counting down.
CCGTTCAGCAGGGCGACGATCTCGTCATCAGAAGGGTTCTGGAAAGCGGTCATGGCGTCCCCACGGGTCTGAGTATCAGTGGAATATAGGAAGCCCGGTCCGGCAGACCTACGCCCGATGCCCCGTCAGCCGCTTTCTTTGGGCCAGTCGGGCGCGCGCTTCTCCACGAACGCGGCGACACCCTCGCAGGCTTCGGCGTTCAGCATATTCATGGTCATGGTCCGCGCCGCGAACTGATAGGCCTCGTCCAGCGGCATTTCGGCCTGGGCATAGAACGCCGCCTTGCCCAGCTTCAGCGTCGCCACCGGCTTCGACGCGATCAGCGCCGCCAATCCTTCGCATTCCGCCGCCAGACCGTCGGCCGGGACCACTCGGTTGACCAAGCCGATATCCAGCGCGCGCCGGGCGCTCACCGGTTGCCCGGTCAGCAGCATCTCCATCGCCTGCTTGCGCCCCACATTTCGCGACAGCGCCACCATCGGCGTCGAACAGAACAACCCGATATTGACGCCCGGCGTGGCGAAGGCGGCCCCTTCGGCCGCCACCGCCAGATCGCAGCTCGCGACCAGCTGGCAACCCGCCGCCGTCGCAAGCGCATGGACCTCCGCGATCACCGGGCGCGGATGGCGGACGATCGCCGTCATCAGGCGCGAGCATTGTTCGAAAAGGTCCCGAAAGAACGCCGCGCCCGCATCGGCGTCCGCCCGCCGCGCCGCCATTTCCTTCAGGTCGTGGCCGGCGCAAAAAGCCGGCCCGTCCGCCGCCAGGATGATGGCGCGGACGCCATCTTCGCCGGCCAGTGCCGCCAGGCTGCCCTCAAGCGCGCTCATCATCTCCACCGACAGCGCATTGCGCTGTTTGGGCCGGTTCAGCGTCAGGCGAATGACGCCGCCGCCAAGGTCTGTCCGCAGGACGGCGGCGTCGCTCATCTCAGAACAGCGGGCCGATGCGGAGCATGCCCCACACGATGCCGACCAGCGTTCCCAGCAGCAGGATCAGCGTCGCCAGCGCCTGAATGCCGAACCCGGCCGCTCGCTTCTCCGCCGATTCCGAATAGCCCTCCATGTAGGCATAGCGCCCCACGATCCAGACAAGGCCCAGGATGGCGGCGATGTAGTCGTGGACGAAGATCGAAAACAGCCACAGCGAGGGCAGATAGATCACCAGCCATTCGGCGGTATTGGCCTGAACGCGGAACACCCGCTCGAAGTCCGGGTGCCCGGACGTGGCCGGCGCTTTGACGTCGTGCTTCTGGCGGGCCTGGCTGACGCGTATGCCCATATAGAGATACAGCGCCAGAGACAGGACGGTGACGATCCCGACCAACTGGAACCCCAATGTAAAGTACATGCGCCGGCCTCCCTGAATACGCTTTCGATCTAAGCGCCTTTTCCGGCGCGCTCACAAGCCTGCCTCCGGGCTTCACAAGGGGCGGGGGGTCGGCTATCCCGCCGCCCAGTTCCGTTCCTGAAAGGCCGAACATGACCGCCATCGTCGATATCGCCGCCCGTGAGATCCTTGACAGCCGTGGGAACCCCACCGTCGAAGTCGACGTGGTGCTGGAAGACGGCAGCGTCGGCCGCGCTGCGGTTCCCTCGGGCGCCTCCACCGGGGCGCACGAGGCGGTCGAGCTGCGCGACGGCGGCGCCCGCTATGGCGGCAAGGGCGTCCTGAAGGCCGTCGAGGCCGCCGAGGGCGAGATCTTCGACGCGATCACCGGCCACGACGCAGAGGAACAGCAGAAGCTCGACGCGATGATGATCGCGCTCGACGGCACGCCCAACAAGGCGCGCCTCGGGGCCAACGCCATTCTCGGCGTCTCGCTCGCCATCGCCAAGGCGGCGGCGGTCGCGCATGACCAGCCGCTCCACCGCTATCTCGGCGGCCCGATGGCGCGCACGCTGCCGGTGCCGATGATGAACGTCATCAACGGCGGCGCGCATGCCGACAACCCCATCGACTTTCAGGAATTCATGCTGATGCCGACCGGCGCGCCCAGCTTCGCCGAGGGCCTGCGCTGGGGCGCGGAAGTGTTCCACGCC
>CAZBPO010000234.1:0-5167 GCA_964493795.1 uncultured Flavobacteriaceae bacterium | reverse complement strand
CTACGACCAGAAGGACGCGGCCGGCTTCATCAAGCTGAACGCCCTGCGCCTGCGCACCCTGGCCGCCCGCCGGGGGAACTAGATCGTCCTGAAATTATTTCGCCGGGGACTGTAAGAAACCCCGGCGGACGAGGACTGAACAGGCGAGACACCTCTCAAGGGATCGCCCGATGACCTCGCCTCAAAGCCGCCGCGCCATGCTTGGCGCGGCTCTGTGGACGCTTGCGCCGATTTTCGGGGCGCTTGTCGCCGCAACGCTGGCCCTCTCCACCCTCGCCCGCGCCGAACCGGCGCGGCTGGTGGAAGACGCGCCCTGCCACATCGACGGACTGGAAACGCCCGTGCGCTGCGTCGGCATCGAGCGCCCGCTCGACCCCGCCGCGCCGGCCGGCGAGACAATCCGCATCCGCGCGGTCATCGTCCCCTCCGTCTCGGCGACGCCCAAGGCTGATCCGCTCGTCATCCTCGCCGGCGGTCCGGGCCAGGGCGCCAGTGGCTATGGCGGCTTCGTCGCCCTCGCCTTCGCCGAAGTGCGGCGGGCCCGCGATATCGTGCTGTTCGACCAGCGCGGCACGGGCCGCTCCACGCCGCTCGCCTGCGACACGGCGGCGATGGAGCTGACGACCGACCCTGCCGCGATCGACGCCGCCATCCGCGCCTGCGCCGCCGCGACGCCGCACGATCCGCGCTTCTTCACGCTGTCGCATGCCATCGACGATCTCGACGCGATGCGGTTCGCGCTCGGCTTCGATCAGGTCAATCTGTGGGGCGGCTCCTACGGCACGCGAACGGCCCAGCAATATGTCCGCCGCTACGGCGCGCATGTGCGCAGCCTCGTGCTCGACGGGGCCGTCGCCCCGGCGACCCGCCTGTTCCTCACCGCGCCGGCCGACGCGAGAGCGGCTCTCGACGCCCTCGACGCCGACTGCCGCGCGGATGCGGCCTGCGCCCGCGTCTTCCCCGGCGTGCGCGCCGACGTCGAAGCGGTGCTTGCGGCGCTGGAAAGCGCACCTGTCGCGCTGACCCTGCCCGACCCGTTATCGGGACGTCCGCTCTCGGTGACCGTCACGCGCGAGCTGTTGAGCGAGGCGATCCGCAGCGCGCTCTATACGCCCCGCCGCGCCGCGTTGCTGCCTTTCGCCGTCGCGCGGGCCCGGACCGGTGACTACGCGCCACTGCTCGCCATGCAGGCCGATATGAGCGCCGGTCTCGCCGACAGCATACAGGTCGGGGCCACCATGTCGGTGCTCTGCGCCGACGAGATCGCGATCACCTCGCCCAGCGCCGCCAGCGCCGCCGGCATCGGCTTCTCGCGCGACGCCTATTTCACCTTCTGGGCGACGGCCTGCGCCTCGTGGCCGCATGGCCAGAGCGAGCCCGACTTCGCCACGCCCGTCGCCGTGGATGTGCCGGTGCTGGTGCTGTCAGGCGGGCTCGATCCCGTGACGCCGCCGGCCCGCGGCGACGAAGCGGCGGCTCAGTTTCCCCGCGCCTGGCACTTCGTCGCGCCCAAGGCAGGACACAATGTCAGCTCGCTCGGCTGCGCCTCCAGGCTGATCGCCGGCTTCATCGACGCCACATCCGGCGATCACCTCGATCCGTCATGCCTTGAGAAGATCAAGCGGCCGCCATTCGTCCTCACCGCAACCGGCTCGGAGGGTTGAGCCATGATCGAGATCGCCGGCTTCGCCAAATCCTATGGCGCCGTGCATGCCGCCACCTCCGTCAGCCTGCGCGCGAACGATGCGGCGATCACCACGCTGCTCGGCGGCAACGGCTCGGGCAAGACCACGACGCTGCGCGCACTTACCGGCCTTATCCGCCCCGATAGCGGAAGCTGCCGCGTCGACCGGATCGACGTCCGGGCGAACCGCCTCGCAGCGCTCGGGCGGCTGGGGGTCTTCGCCGACCGCTTCGGCCTCTATCCGCGCCTGACGGCGCGCGAGCATCTGGAGCTCGCCGCCGCCCTTCACGGACTCAAAGGCCCCGCGCTCAGCGCCGCCGTCGACCGCGCCGTCTCGCTCCTCGACATGGGCGCGATCGCCGATCGCCGCACCACGGGCATGAGCGCCGGCCAGCAGGTCAAGGTCGCGCTCGGCCGCGCCATCGTCCACGCCCCGCCCAATCTGGTGCTCGACGAACCGACGCGCGGCCTCGACATCTTCGCCGTGCGGCTGCTGCGCGAGCTGCTCAAGCGCCTGCGCGCCGAAGGCATGTGCATCCTCATGACCAGCCACGTGATGGCCGAGGTCGCCGAGCTGTCCGACGCCCTCGTGCTGATCGCCCACGGCCGCACCATCGCCTCGGGCACGGTCGCAGAAATCTGCGCCGCCGCCGGGGCCGACGATCTGGAAGCCGCCATCTTCGCCCTCTCCGCGCCCGCGCAAAGGAACATCGCATGAGACCGTTCGTGATCTCGTTCTGGAAGGAATGGACCACCGCCATCCGCGAGCGGCGCGAGCTGCTCTCGGCCTTCGCCTACGCGCTGGCCGGTCCGCTGATGATCGCCCTGCTGATCAGCTCCAACGCCAGCGAGGCGCGCCAGACCGGGGCCGAGCCGTGGCGGATGTGCGAAGACGCCGCCGCGCCGGCGGGCCTCGCCGCATGGCTCGAATCGCAGGACTTCGTCCAGAGCGCCGAGGCGAAGATATGCCTCGTCGTGCCTGAAGGGTTCGATGCGCGCCTCGCGGCCGGCCAGCCGGCCGACCTCGCGATTCAGGCCAACCTCAACGCCGAGGAACGCAGCGCGCGGCGTCTGAAAGCCTCGATCGAATCCTATGCGCGCGCCATCGCCGACGACCGGCTGTTCGCGCGCGGCGTCGCGCCGTCCTCGACCCGCCCCATCGCGGTCGATCTGCGCAACACCTCCACCGTCTCGGTCTCCGCCGAGCGGCTGATCGGCGCGCTGGTGCTGTTCCTGCTCTGCGCGCCCTTCTTCATCAGCCAGTCCACCGCCATCGACGCGACGGCGGGCGAGCGCGAACGGCGCGGGCTCGAGCCGATGTTGACCCAGCCCGTGCCGCGCGCCGCGCTGGTGTTGTCGAAATTCGCCATCGCCTTCGTCATCGGGCTGATCGGCACGGCGCTCACGATCGCGCTGGCCCTCGTCATCATCAGCAAGACGCCCATCGCGGAACTGGGCGTGCGCATGGCGCTCGACATGCAGACCGCCCTCATCGCCGCCGCCATGCTCGCGCCGCTGACCGCGGCGGTCGCGGCGGTCCAGATCGCCATCGGCCTGTGGGCACGCACCTTCAAGGAGGGACAGACCTATGCCTTGCTCTTTTCCTTCAGCCCGCTCGCGCTCGGCTTCGGCGCTCTGTTCGGCGGCGGCGGCGCGGCGCAGCCCTGGCCGGTGATGTTCGAGATCGACGCGCTGAAAGCCCCGCTGCTGGGCGCGCCCTGGCCGGATCTGACGACCTGGGCGATCGCCGCCGCGCTCTCGCTCGGCATCGCCGCCCTTGCCCTCGCGCTCTCGGTCTGGCGTCTTCACGATGAAAGACTTCTTGCCGAAACCTGACCTCAGCCGATGCCGCCACGCGATCCGCAGTTCGACGAGATATGGAAAGACCATGGAGCCATGGTCGCCCGTATCGCCGCCACCTACGAGGCGGATCGCGAAAAGGCGCGTGAACTCACCCAGGACATCGCCCTCGCCGTGTGGCGGGCGCTGCCCTCATGGCGGGGCGACGGCGCGCTCAAGGCCTTCATCGCGCGCATCGCGCATAACCGCGCGGTCAGCCACGTGGTGAAGGCCAGGAACGAGCCGCGCACCGCCGAGATCGACGACGACATGCCGTCCACCGCCCCTCTCGCCGAAGCGGTGCTGCTGGAGAACGACGAGCGCGCGCGGCTTTTCGCGGCGGTGCGGGCCCTGCCCATCGGCCACGCGCAAGTGGTCAGCCTTGCGCTGGAAGGCTTCGCCACCGACGAAATCGCCGCCCTGCTCGGCCTCAGCGCCGGCAATGTCGCGGTCCGCATGACGCGCGCCAGGGCGATGCTGCGCGAAAGTCTGGGAGTGAGGACATGAGCGACTGGAACGAGCTCGAGACTTTGTGGCGCAGCAACGAACCGCCCGAACTCGACGACCTGCGCGGCCGGCTGAGGCGGCAGACACTGGTGATCCGCGCCTGGTTCGCCAGCGAACTCGCCATCGGCGCGGCCGCCGCGGCGCTCGGCAGCTGGCTGATCATCTCTGGCGAACTGACGCTGATCGGCGCAGGCATCGTCGCCTTCGCCATTTTCGCCACCCTGACCAGCTGGCGCGCCTGGCGCGGCGCATGGCGTGTCGAAACCGGTACGCCGGGCCAGACCGTCGCCGCCGGGCTGGCGCGCAACGCGGCCGTCCAGCGATACCTCAACGCCAACTACTATGTTTCGATTCCCGCCGTGGCGCTGATCGGCGCGATGGTGGCGACGGACTCGTTCGACGCTGCCGGCGATCCGGCCCGGCTTGAACGCGCGCTGTTCTCGATTACGGCCGCTTTCGGCGTCCTGGTGGTCTGGCTGGCGGGCTGCGGGCTCTATGCCGGACGGCTGGCGCGCGAGCGCGAACGCCTCATCGCCCTCGGCCGTGAACTCGGTGTCCCGACCTGACGGAAAGCCGGGCTCCCCTGCCCTTTCTTAGAAAAGACGCGGCGATAAGCCTAGCGAACCGAGAACACCGACAGGTCGCACACATTCACGCTCGGCATGCGGCGGCTCGAACCGTCCTCAAGCCGCGCCGTGAAGTCATAGGTGCAGGCGCCCGAGCCGTCGTCGATCGTGGCCATCGCGGCCTTGCCGGCGGCCAGCCCGCCCAGCACCTGGCCCGACCAGCCGCTCTCGGCGCTGGTCGCCGACAGCGACACGATGCCCTGCCCGGTGTCGTTCTTGATGCGAATGCGGCGGTCGAACGCCTCGGCGACGCCGAACGCCGCGAACGCCGTCGCGGCGGCGAGCGTGAGGCTGAGAAGGCGAGTCGTCGTCATCATGGACATGATTTAATCTTATCCGCTTCCATGGCGGAAGCGTGGCGATTGTCACAAAACGTGCTGAACCGCCGCTGAACGGCTAAAGCCCTGAAGGAACAGGGATTTTCTTCTGATTACAGGCCGCGACCACGGCGTTGCGCAGCAGGCACGCGATGGTCATGGGGCCGACGCCGCCCGGCACCGGCGTGATCGCG
>CAZBPO010000233.1:4728-5218 GCA_964493795.1 uncultured Flavobacteriaceae bacterium | reverse complement strand
GTCGCCGAAGCGCACGAAACACGAGCCTTCTGCATGCTTGGCGTAGCCCGGTTCCAGGCTGACCGCGCGAAGCTGGTCGTTGGCGCGCCCTGAGGGCCGCATGGGAAACTCCTTGGAGCGGCAAGGCCGCTCTTGAACGGGGGTATGGCGGGGGCTACCTACCCCTCTCGCCCCCAACCCGCAATCGCTGAGATGCAGAGCCAGCCGCCCCGTCCCGATCCGCTTCTCGGCCTTTCCGCCCAGCCCGCCGCCGCGGGTCTGGCGGATCGTTCGCGCGAGATCTTCCGGACGATCGTCGAGACCTATCTCGATACGGGCGAACCTGTGGGCTCGCGCACGCTGTCGCAGCGCCTGCCGATGACGCTGTCGCCGGCCTCGATCCGCAACGTGATGGCCGATCTTGAAGACGCCGGCCTGATCGCCGCGCCGCACGCCAGCGCCGGGCGGGCGCCCACCCAGGCGGGCCTGCGCTTTTTCGTCGACGGCTTGC
>CAZBPO010000233.1:0-4718 GCA_964493795.1 uncultured Flavobacteriaceae bacterium | reverse complement strand
GGCTGCACGGTGTTCTTCACCCTCCATCTCAGCTTCGTCGACGGCTTGCTGGAGATCGGATCGCTGACCGAGGACAACCGGCGGACCATCGAAAGCCGCGTCGCCGGTTCGGGCCGGTCGGTCTCCGATTTGCTGGGCGAGGCGACGGCGCTGCTCTCGGGCCTGTCGCACTGCGCCGGTCTTGTGGTGACGCCGACCCGCGAGCGCACGCTGCGCCATGTCGAATTCGTCGCCGCCGGGCCGGGCAAGGCGCTGGTCGTTCTGGTCTCAGAGGACGGCTCGGTCGAGAACCGGGTGATCGACGCGCCGCTGGGCCTGCCGGGATCGGCGCTGATCGAGGCGACCAACTTCCTCAGCCACCGCCTGCGCGGCCGGACGCTGGCCGAAGTGGGCGCGGGCATCCGCACCGAACTGGCGGCCCGCCGCGCCGAGCTGGACCAGATCGCCGCCCGTCTGGTCGAGGCCGGCGTCGCCGACTGGAGCGGCGGCGACGACGCGTTCGAGCGGTCGCTGATCGTGCGCGGTCAGGCGCGCCTGCTGGACGACGTGACCGCCGCCGCCGATCTGGAGCGCATCCGCCTGCTGTTCGAGGATCTGGAGCGCAAGAAGGACGTCATCCATCTGCTCGATCTCGCAAAGGACGCCGACGGCGTCTCGATCTTCATCGGCGCGGAGAGCAAGCTGTTTTCGTTGTCGGGTTCGTCGGTCATCGTCGCGCCCTATCGCGACGCCAAGGACCGCATCGTCGGCGCCATCGGCGTCATCGGACCGACCCGTCTGAACTATGCCCGCATTATCCCGATGGTGGATTATACCGCCCGGGTGCTCGGCCGCCTGATCGGCGCGCCGGGCTGAGCCTTCGAGGAAAAAGAATGTCTGACGAGAACGACCACAACCAGGACGCCGCGCCGCTGGACGCCAACGAGATCGCCGCCGGCGTGCTGGCCGAGATGCAGACCGAGATCGAGCGGCTGGCCGACGAGCGCATCCGCGCGCTGGCCGAGCTTGAGAACGTGCGCAAGCGCGCCGAGAAGCAGGTACTGGACGAGCGTCAGTACGGCGCGGCGAAATTCGCCCGTGACATGCTGTCGGTCGCCGACAATCTGCGCCGCGCCATCGACGCCGCGCAGGCCCAGCGCGGCGAGCCGGGCGTCGAGGCGCTGCTGACCGGCGTCGAGCTGACCGAGCGCGAATTGCTGTCGGCGCTGGAGAAGAACGGCGTGAAGCGCATCGAGGCCAAAGGCGCGAAGTTCGATCCCAATTTCCATCAGGCGATGGCCGAATTGCCCGGCACCGGCCAGCCGCACGGCACGGTGGTGGATGTGATCCAGTCCGGCTACACGATCGCCGACCGCCTGCTGCGGGCCGCGATGGTGGTCGTGGCCAAGGGCGAACCCGCGAACAAGCCTGCCGAACAGGCCCCGGGGCAGGCTCCCGGACAGGCGCCCGGACAGGCGTTCGACACCAAGGCCTGAGGCAGCATGGCGGGCGCGGTTGCGTTCTAACGAAAGCCTAACGCCGCCGGATAATTGCGAGCCAGCGTCTTCACGGCGTTGAAAACGGCGTGTGTCTAAAACTTCCTTACGGGGAACTGGACGCGCCGCACGATGCCGAACTCTTCTGCCGCAAGGCGCGCTGCGCATGCGGTCAAGACAGCGAAGCTGGATCTGATCGCGGCGAACCTGCCGTCGGCGGGCCTGCATGTCGCGGGCGCGTCGGCGGCGCTGATCGTCGCGTTCGACGGCTCGATCACCGGCCTCGGCGGCGATCTGACCATCTGGCATTCGGTGTGGCTGGCGGCCCAGCTGGCCATCACGCTGGCCTTTCTGGCGGTGCGCAGGCTGTGGCCGGCAGGAAGCGACAGGGGGCCGCTGGGCGTGCCGCGCGACGTCGCCTATGTCGCGATCTATACGGTCTCGGGCGTCTCGTGGGGGCTGCTGACCTGGGTCGCCATCATGCCCGGCGATGTGCTGAACCAGGTCTTCCTCATTCTCGTCGTGCTCTGCATCTCGGCGATCTACATCGTCCGGCTCAGCGCCTACACGCCGGTATTTCTGGGCGGGTGTTTCGGCCTGTTCGCGATCGCCATTCCCAATGCCTGGATGACCGAAAACGGGCTCGCCTCGCTGGTCGCTTTCGCGGCCCCGGCCTGGCTGGCGCTGCTGGCGGCGTCGGCATGGCGGCTGGGCCATCAGATGGGCGAGATGATCGAGATGCGTTTGCGCGAAGGCGAACTGGTCGAGCGCCTGTCGGCCGCCCATGCCCGGGCGGAACAGGAGAGCGCCTCGAAATCCGCCTTTCTGGCCAATATGAGCCATGAACTGAGGACGCCGCTGAACGCCATCATCGGTTTTTCGGATGTCATGCGCGCGGGCCTGTTCGGCGGGCTGAGCGAACGCTATCGCGCCTACGCGCAGGACATCCACGCCTCGGGCGAGCATCTGCTGTCGCTGATCAACGATCTGCTCGACATCTCGAAGATCGAGTCCGGACGGGTGGACCTGGCGGTCGAGCCGGTGCGGACCGACGACATCGCACGTCAGGTGATGCGCCTGCTGAAACCGCGCGCCGACGAGAAGGGACAGACGCTGACGCTGAGCCTGGCCGGCGCGCCGGAACTGATGATGGTCGATCCGCGCGCCCTGAAGCAGATTCTGCTCAATCTCGCCGGCAATGCGGTGAAATACACCCAGCCCGGCGGGACCATCGAGATCGCGATCCGGGCCGAGGGCGACCTCGCCACGCTGCGCGTCAGCGACAACGGGCCGGGCATCGCCAAGGACCGCCAGATGCGGCTGTTCCGGCCGTTCGAGCGGCTCGACAATTCATATCTCGCCGGCGATGGCGGCACCGGGCTTGGCCTTGCGCTGGTGCGGGCGCTGGCCGAGCTGCATGGCGGCCACGCCGAGCTGGACAGCGCGGCGGGCCGGGGCACCAGGGTGACGGTGAGCTTCCCCGGCGCGGCGGGCGCCGCCGGTTCGCTGGCCGCCTGAAAGGCTTCTCCGCCTTAGGGATTCGCCACGCTGAACGTGTCGCAGCGGGCGACCGATCCGGTCTCGAAGCCGGTCTTGAACCAGCGCTGGCGCTGTTCGGCCGTGCCATGCGTGAAGCTTTCGGGCGAAACCGTGCCGCGCGCGCGCCGCTGGATCGTGTCGTCGCCCACCGCCGCCGCCGCGCCCAGCGCCTCCTCGATGTCGCCGGGTTCGAGGATCGCCTTCATGCGCTGGGCGTGATGCGCCCAGACGCCGGCATAGCAATCGGCCTGAAGCTCCTGACGGACGGACAGCGCGTTGGCCTCTTCGGTGCTGGCCCCGGACTTGGCCTGGGCGACGCGCGTGGAGATGCCGGTGATGGTCTGGACGTGATGGCCGACCTCGTGCGCGATCACATAGGCCTGGGCGAAATCGCCCGCCGCACCGAAGCGCGTGCCCAGCTCGTTGAAGAAGTCGAGGTCGATGTACACCTTCTGGTCGCCGGGGCAGTAGAACGGCCCCATGCCGGACTGGCCGGTGCCGCAGGCGGTCTGCGTCGCGCCGGAATAGATGACCATGCCCGGCGCGCGATAGGTTTGTCCGCCGGCGCGGAACAGCGCGGTCCATACATCCTCGGTGTCGGCCAGGACCACGCTGGCGAACTGATAGGCCTTGTCCTGTTCGGCGGCAGAGACCGGCGCGGAACGCTCCTGCCGGGTCTGGGTCATGCCGCCGCCGAGATCGCCGCCCAGCATGCCGCCCAGCAGCTGCAGCGGGTTGATGCCGAACACCAGCCAGGCGACCAGGCCGATGATCACGATGGTGCCCAGCCCCATGCCGCCGCCGCGGACGCCCGAACTGCTGCGCGGCAGCTGGATGCCGCCGCGCCGGCCCATGCCGCCGCCGAAAATGTCGCCCAGCCCGCCGCCGAGGCCGCCGCCTCCGCCCGCGCCGCGCCGGTCCTCGACATTCGAACTCTGACGACGCCCTTCCCACTTCATGTGGCGACTCTCCTGAAAACCCGCGCTGTGAGTTTACGGGAGGACGGCGCAGGCGGGAAACCCCGCATTAAGGCTGGTCGCATGCGGGTCCGGATCGCCTTCGGATTCAGGGGCGGTTTGCTTGCAGGGGGCGAAGCCCACCCCATATACCCACTGGAAACGGGGTTGTTCCCGTCGGCTTTGCGAGAAATCCGCCCGGCAGGGGTTGGATTCCGCCGGTCCTGACGGCATATCCCCGCGCAAGAGAGCCCACCCCAAGGGGATGGACGACCGGAGCGCTTCGACAGGAGGCCCGACGATCCGTCCGCCGCAGAAACAGGACGAGTGAATTACATGGCCAAAGTGATCGGCATCGACCTCGGCACCACCAATTCGTGCGTCGCCGTCATGGAGGGCGGAAAGCCCAAGGTGATCGAGAACGCCGAAGGCGCCCGCACCACGCCCTCGATCGTCGCCTTCACCGATGACGGCCAGCGCCTTGTCGGCCAGAGCGCCAAGCGCCAGGCCGTGACCAACCCCACCTATACCTTCCACGCCATCAAGCGCCTTGTCGGCCGTCGCTTCGACGACAAGATGGTGCAGAAGGACATCGGCCTGATGCCCTACAATATCGTCAAGTCGGATGGCGGCGACGCCTGGGTGGAAGGCCGCGACGCCAAGAAATACTCCCCCTCGGAAGTCTCGGCCTTCATCCTGCAGAAGATGAAGGAAACCGCCGAGAGCTATCTGGGCGAGACCGTCAGCC
>CAZBPO010000232.1:0-5230 GCA_964493795.1 uncultured Flavobacteriaceae bacterium | reverse complement strand
CGTGTTCTGGGATTCACCGTTCGGTCGTGTTCGCCTTGATTTCTCCCAGGTGCTTGTCAAAGAGGATTACGACAAGACCGAATCCTTCCGCTTCAGCGCGGGCACTCAGTTCTAGGACGACTCCACATGAACAATCGTTCGCTCATCGGTATCGGCGGCGGCATCGGCGTGGCCGCGTTGGTGGTCGCCATCCTCATCGCGGGCACGCAGGGGACGGCGCAGAATTCACAGCCTGTCACCGGCCAGCCTGTGGCGGCTGGCGCCCCCGTTGGGCGCGCGCCGGCCATCCTGGTCGTCGATCGCGGCGCGATCGTGCGCACCTCGGCGGCGGGCAAGGACCTGATTCGTCAGATCGACGAATTCGGCAAGGCGATGGAAGCCAAGTACGGCGAGGAGGAAAAGAAACTCCGCGCCGACGCGCAGGAGCTTCAGGAGCAGGCCGGCGTTCTGTCGCCCGAAGCCCGCCAGAAGAAAGAAAAGGAACTGCGCGACCGCGGCGAAGCCCTTCAGAGGAAGGTGCAGGAAGAGCAGGCTGAGATCCAGAACGGCATCAATATCGCCCGCACGGAGATCGAAAAGGCGCTCGGTCCGATCCTCAACACGCTTTTCTCTGAGCGTGGCGCCACCATCATGCTGGATCGCGGCGCGATCGTGCTGGGTTCGGTCGATATCGACGTCACCGGCGAAGTGATCAAGCGGCTTGACCAGGCGCTGCCTTCGGTGACGGTCACGCCGACCAAGCCGGAGCCCGGCTCGGAGGCTGGTGACCCCCAGGTCCAGTAGTCGACAGGCGGGCGGGATATGGCTGACGCCCGCTTTTACGACAGCGCAGGTCCTTACACGCTAGGCGAGTTGGCCGCCGGCATCGGCGGCAGCTTGGCTGACGGTTCCGATCCGGCAGGGTTGGTCGCGGCGGTCGGCGCGACAGCGGACGTGCGTCCAGGCGTGCTTGGGTTCCTTTCTTCGGAAAAGGCTGCGGCAGGCGCGAACCTGGTTTCGGGTGGCGCATGGCTGACGACACCCTCGATAGCGGCGGCGTTGGGGCTTGCCGGGCAGGTTTTGCTGCACGACCGGCCCGCCGCAGGCTTCGCGGCCATCGCGCATCGCTTGCATCCGCTGGCGGGCCGCGATTGGGGCATCGGCAGAGAAGCGGCTATTGACCCCAGCGCGCGGATCGGTGAAGGCGTCACGATTGAGACTGGGGCCGTTATAGGGCCGGGGGCAGAGGTGGGCGCCGGGAGCCGGATAGCGGCCTATGCCGTTATCGGCCGTGGCGTTTGTCTCGGCCGGGACAGTTATGTGGGCCCGCACGCCTCGATCGCTTATGCGCTCGCGGGCGATCGGGTGACGGTTTTCGCCGGGGCGCGGATCGGCAGCGATGGTTTCGGTTTCACCCCGTCGGCGACAGGCTTGATCAAGATACCGCAGCTCGGCAGGGTGGTCATTCAGGACGACGTCGAGATCGGGGTCAATTCCACGATCGACCGGGGCGCGCTGGACGATACGGTGATCGGCGAGGGTACCAAAATCGACAATGCCGTCCACATCGCCCACAACTGCATCATCGGCCGGCACTGCATTCTGGCAGGGCAGGTGGGGCTCGCCGGTTCGGTACGTATCGGCGATGGGGTGTTCATGGGCGGGCAGGTCGGCGTGGGCGATCACCTGACGATCGGCGCAGGTGCGCGGCTGGCCGCGAAAACCGGCGTCGCAAAGGATCTTCCGGGCGGGCAGGCCTATGGCGGCACGCCGGCCCGGCCTATTATGCAGTGGCGACGCGAAGCGGTGGCGCTGACGCGGTTGACCAAAGGAACGCGGACCAAAAACGATGAGTGATGCAGTGGCGGCGACCGGCGAGATGGCCAGCGCGGACATTCGCCGCATCATGGAGCTGTTGCCCCATCGGCCGCCGTTCCTGATGATCGATCGCGTGATCGACATGGTGCCGGGCACGAGCGCGACGGGGATCAAGAACATCACGATCAACGAACCGCAGTTCAACGGGCACTTCCCGGGAATGCCGGTTATGCCGGGCGTGCTGTTGATCGAGGCGATGGCCCAGACTGCAGGCGCGCTGGTGGTCCATTCACTGAACATGGTCGCCGAGGGGAAGCTTGTTTACTTCATGACGATCGACAAGGCGCGGTTCCGTTCGCCGATCGTCCCGGGGGACAGCGTGCACCTGCCGGTCAAACTGGTGCGCCAGCGCGGACCGGTGTGGAAGTTCACAGGCGAGGCGCGGGTCAATGGCAAGCTCTGCGCCGAGGCCGAGTTCAGCGCGATGATCATGGACGGAGCCGCGAAAGCCGAAGCGGCCCCGCAATGAGCATCCATCCCACAGCGATGATCGATGCGAAGGCGGCGCTGTCTGACGGCGTCGTCATCGGTCCCAACGCCCTGATCGGGCCGAACGTCTCGCTGGGCGAGGGTGTCGAAATCGGCGCCAATGCCGTCATCGCGCGAAACACGACGATCGGTGCCGGCACCATCGTGCATCCGTTCGCGGTGCTGGGCGGGCCGCCACAAAGCGTCGGGTACAAGGGTGAAGAGACGACCCTCGTGATCGGCGCCAAGAACGTGATCCGCGAGTTCGTGACCATCAACCGCGGCATGCCGAACGCGCGCGGTGAAACGCGCATCGGCGATGGCGGGTTCATCATGACCCACGCCCACATCGCGCATGATTGCGTGCTGGGGAACGGCGTCATCATGGCCAACAACGTGATGATCGGCGGGCATGTCGAAATTGGCGACGCCGCGTGGATCGGCGGCGGCGCGGCGGTTCACCAGAACGCGCGCATCGGGCGTCACGCCATGCTGGGCGGCATGGCGGGCCTTGAAGGCGATCTCATTCCGTTCGGTTCGGCGCTGGGCAACCGCGCCTATCTGGGTGGCCTGAACCTGGTTGGATTGAAGCGGCGCGGGTTCTCGCGCGAAGCTATCCACGACGTGCGCAACGCCTATCGCCTGTTGTTCGCCGAAGAGGGCACCTTTCAGGAACGGCTCGACGACGTCGCAGAGACCTTCGCGAACTGTCCGGAGGCGATGGAAATCGTCGAGTTCATCCGCAGCGGAAACAACCGTTCGCTGTGCATGCCGCATCGCGAGCCCTGAGCCCCATGCCCGACGCGCTCGGCATGATCGCCGGGTCGGGCGATCTGCCTGTGGATCTGGCTGAGCGTTGCGCCGCCGAGGGGCGCGGATACTGCGTGCTGCGCCTTAAGGGCATCGCCAATCCGGCGCTTGAGCATCATCCGGGCGCCGAGGTCGCATTAGGGCAGCTTGGGCAGGCGCTGAAAGAGCTGAAGAACGCGAGATGTGACCGCCTGCTCTTCGTCGGAAAGGTCATCCGGCCACGCTGGCGCGATCTGTCGCTGGATTGGACTGGCTTCGTCGGCTTGTTGCGGGTGCTCGCCGGTTGGCGGCACGATGACCGCTTACACAGGGCGATCTCGGGCCTTTTCGAGCGCCGCGGCATTCGTGTGGTGGGGCCGGCGGATGTGTGGCCTGACTTGCTGGCGGCGGTCGGCCCGTTGACAGAGCGGTTACCGGCGGCGCTCGATCAAGCCGACATACAGGCCGCGACGGCGGCGGCGCTGGAGCTTGGAAAGACCGATCGTGGGCAGGGCGCGGTCGCGCGGGGCGGCGTCATTTTTCTGGAAGATCGTGATCATACGGACGGCCTGCTAAGGCGCGTGGGGGCGGAAGCCGGGCAGGGCGGCGTGCTGGTGAAGCTGGCGAAGCCGCAGCAGGATCGACGTCTCGATCTGCCGGTCATCGGTCCGGAAACGGTGTCGGCGGCGCGCGAAGCGCGGCTATCGGGCATCGCGATCGAAGCCGGAGCAGCGATCCTGGCGCGCAAGCCGCAACTGATCGCGGAGGCCGAGCGGGCGGGACTGTTCATCGTCGGCCTCGATCCGCGTGACCTCGCGTGAACGCGCAGCGCCCCATGACCGTCATGGTCTCGGCCGGTGAGCCGTCGGGCGATGCACTGGGCGCGGGGCTGATCGCCGAATTACGGCGGCTGCATCCGGGGATCAGGATCGTCGGCGTCGGCGGACCTGCGATGCGGGCGCAGGGGCTGATCAGCTTCTTCGATATCGCCGAGATCACGGTGATGGGCATCGCCGAAGTGCTGCCCAAGATCAGAACGATCTTCAGGCGCATAAGGCAGGTGGCGGACTTCGCCCTGCGCGTGAAGCCGGATGTCGTGGTGCTGATCGACAGCGGCGACTTTCATCACCGGGTGGCGCGCCGCATCAAGGCGGCCGATCCGGGGCTGAAGATCGTCAAGTATGTGTCGCCTCAGGTGTGGGCATCACGGCCGGGCAGAGCGGCCGGGATGAAGACCTATCTTGACCATATCTTGTGCCTGTTGCCGTTCGAGCCTGCGTTCTACGAGCCCTATGGATTGCCGGCGACCTTTGTGGGCCATCCCGCGCTGGAGCGCGCCGCCCTTGTGACCGGGGGCGAGCGGCTGAAAAAAAGGCTTGGCATAGCGCCAGAGCAAAAGGTGCTGTGCGTATTGCCGGGCAGCCGCAGGCTGGAAGTCACGCACCTGTTGCCGGCGTTCCGGGGCGCGGTCGAGATCGTGGCGCGTGAGACGCCGGGGCTTGTGTGCGTCTTGCCGACGGTCGCCAATGTCGAGGCGCGCGTCAGGGCGGGGAGCCAGGGTTGGCCGACGCCGCTGCATATCCTGCCGGCTGGCGAGGACCGCTATGCTGCCTTCGACACGGCCGATGCAGCCCTGGCGGCGTCCGGTACGGTGACGACCGAACTGGCCGTAGCCGGCGTTCCGATGGTCGTCGCCTACAAGGTGGGCGCGGTGACGGCGGCGATCTGGAAACGCTTGGTGAGCGTCGCGCACATCACGATCGCGAACCTGGTGATCGGCCGGCGCGCGATCCCGGAGTTCATCCAGGAGCAGGCGACGGCGGCTGCCCTTGCGGCGGCGTTGACCCCCCTGCTGCTCGATCCGGCGGCGGCGGCGGAGCAGAAAGCGGCGCTGACGGAGGCTGTGGACAAGATGGGCACGAAAGGCGACGGCCCCAGCCGCCGGGCGGCTGAGGCCGTTCTGAAGATCGCAGAAAGCTGACGATCAGCGCTTGTTGAGGGGCACGTAGGAGCGTTCGACCGCGCCGGTATAAAGCTGGCGCGGGCGACCGATCTTCTGGGCCGGGTCCTCGATCATCTCGCCCCACTGTGCGATCCAGCCGACGGTGCGGGCGAG
>CAZBPO010000231.1:4878-5236 GCA_964493795.1 uncultured Flavobacteriaceae bacterium | reverse complement strand
GCGCGGCGTCGCCATCGGGTCGGTGTCTCCAAAGATCAGGCTGTCGACCTGGGCGAGCCGCCAGGGCTGTTCATAGGCCGCGCGGCCCAGCATGACGCCATCGGCCCATGAAAGATGTTCAGCCGCCGCCTCGAGCGAGGGGAGCCCGCCGTTGAGGACGATCCTGAGATGTGGCCGTTCCGCCTTCACGCGGCGAACCAAGTCGTAGTCAAGCGGCGGGACGTCGCGGTTTTCCTTTGGGCTCAGGCCTTTGAGCCAAGCCTTGCGGGCATGGACGATGAATGTTTCACATGAAACATCAGAAACTATCTCTATGGATTTGTTTAAAAATGGTAATTCATCGCAGTCGTCGATGCCG
>CAZBPO010000231.1:1933-4868 GCA_964493795.1 uncultured Flavobacteriaceae bacterium | reverse complement strand
AGCTGCGGAGGCTGTCTTCAGGGTCCTGATCGTTGATGCCGATGCGGCATTTGACGGTCACCGGGATTTTCACCGCCGCACGCATGGCGGCGATGCAGTCGGCGACCAGCTGTGGCTCGGCCATCAGGCAGGCACCGAAGCGGCCGTTCTGGACCCGGTCGGAGGGGCAGCCGCAATTCAGGTTCACCTCGTCATAGCCGCGATCCTCGGCCATGCGGCTGCATTCGGCGAGGGCGGCCGGGTCCGAGCCGCCGAGCTGAAGCGCGACAGGATGCTGATCGGAGGTGAAGGCGAGCAGCCGGTCGCGGGGCCCGTGAATCAGCGCGCCGGTCGTGACCATCTCGGTATAGAGCAGCGCGCGGCGCGTCAGAACGCGGTGGAACGAGCGGCAATGCCGGTCGGTCCAGTCCATCATGGGAGCGACTGAAAACGCATGGGCGGGCCGGGTCACGAGGCCATCCCGTAGGCGGGGGTTTCGCGGAGCTTCAGCGCATCGCGGGCGGGCGGCGCGCCGAACAGGCGGACATATTCGCGATTGAACTGCGAAGGGCTTTCGAAACCGACCTCGAAGCCCGCATTCGCTGCGTTCTGGCCCTCGATCACCATGAGACGCCGCGCTTCCTGAAGCCGAAGCTGGTTGCGATATTGCAGCGGCGTCATACGAGTGACGGCTCTGAAATGCTCGTAGAACGATGACGGGCTCATCGAGGCGATGGCGGCGAGCTGTTCGATCGTGAAGGGCGAGGCGTAGTTGGTCTTCAGCCAAGCGGTGACGCGAGCGATCTGGGCCAGGCGGCTTTCGCCGTTGACGATATGGCGGATCATTTCCGCCTGCTCGCCGGTCATCAGGCGATAGAGGATTTCGCGTTCGATCAGCGGCCGCAGCGCGGCGATGTCGGCGGGCGTGTCGAGCAGGCGCGCCAGGCGGGTGCAGGCGTCGAGCAGGCCCGCATCGGCGGTGCTGACGGCAAGCGCCGGGGCGAGCCCGGTCGGCGGGCCGAACCGCCCTGCCCCATGCACCATCACGAGTTCGCCGAGCGCCTTGAGATCGAGATCGAAGCGCAGGCAGAGATAGGGCGTTTCGGGGTTCGCCTGGATCACGCCGCCGACCATCGGCAGATCGACGGCGCAGATCAGATACTTGCCCCGGTCATAGAGCCATGCGGTATCGCCGAGCGTGGCCCGCTTGGAGCCTTGTGCAATGAGGCACAGCGTCGGCTCGTACAGCGTGTGGACGCTGTCGGTCGGGATGGACGAGCGATAGAGCGTCACGCCGGGAATGAGGCCGGAAAACGCGCCGTCTTGCGGGGCATGGCGGCCGAGAATGCCGGCGAGTTCGTTCAGGGCGGACATAAAGGCGTTCTTGCACAATCCTATCCGCAAACCAACCACTGCGACCCAGCTTTGGAAAATCGTGCAAGGTTCGCGGAGGACCGTGATACCGCCGCCGGCCGCCGGCATGAGACCAGATGCGCATCGGGCGGATGGGCCGCCCGCGAATGAGCGGAAGGCGCAGACATGACCCCCATCAACGACAAAATCGTCCTCATCACCGGCGCGTCGAGCGGCATCGGGGAGGAAACCGCCCGCATCCTGGGCAAGGCCGGCGCGAAGCTGGTGATCGGCGCGCGGCGCACCGACCGGCTGGAGGCGCTGGCGAAGGAGATCCGCGCGGCCGGCGGCACGGCCGAGTTCAAGGCGCTGGACGTCACCAGCCGCGAGAGCGCGGCGGCGTTCGCCGCCTTCGCGATCGAGAAATTCGGGCGGATCGACGTACTGGTGAACAATGCCGGCATCATGCCGCTGTCGCCGGTCGCGGCGCTGAAGGTGGATGAGTGGGAGCGGATGATCGATGTTAATGTGAAGGGCGTGCTCTATGGCATCGCGGCGGTGCTGCCGGGCATGGTGGCGCAGGGATCGGGACAGATCGTCAACGTGTCGTCGATCGCGGGTTTGCAGGTGTGGCCGACCTGCGCGGTCTATAGCGCCACCAAATACGCGGTGCGGGCGATCTCGGACGGGCTGCGCCAGGAGCACACCAATCTGCGCGTGACCAGCATCTGCCCGGGCGTAGTGGAATCGGAGCTGGCGCACACCACGACCGAGCCGGCGACGGCGGCGTGGCTGGCGGATTTCCGCAAGGTCGCGCTGACGCCCGACGCGATCGGCCGGGCGATCCACTATGCGATCACCCAGCCGGACGACGTGGACGTGAGCGAGATCGTGGTGCGGCCGACCGCCAGCAATTGAGGCGGTTTTCATGGGGTCTTCCCGCGTTATAAGCGGGAAGACCTTCCATGAAAGGACTGAACCATGGCGCTGCGCGGCCTTTATCCCGAGATCGAACCCTACAAGACCGGGCGGCTGAATACGGGCGACGGGCACAACGTCTATTGGGAACTGTGCGGCAATCCGAACGGCAAGCCCGTGGTGTTCCTGCATGGCGGGCCGGGCGGCGGGTGCAATGCCGGGCACCGGCGGCAGTTCAACCCCGACAAATACAAGATCATGCTGTTCGACCAGCGCGGCTGCGGCCGCTCGACGCCGCATGCGGGGCTGGAGAACAACACGACCTGGGACCTGGTGGCCGATATCGAGAAACTGCGCGAGATCGCCGGGGCGGATACCTGGCAGGTCTATGGCGGCTCGTGGGGCTCGACGCTGGCGCTGGCCTATGCCGAGGCGCATCCTGAGCGGGTGAGCGAACTGGTCCTGCGCGGCATCTTCATGCTGAGGCCGCAGGAGCTGCACTGGTATTATCAGGAGGGCGCGAGCCGCATCTTCCCCGACAAGTGGGAGCGCGTGCTTTCCATCCTGGACGCCGAGGAGCGCAAGGATGTGATGGCAGCCTATCGCAAACGGCTGACCGGGCCCGACAAGGCCAAGCAGCTCGAGGCGGCGCAGCTGTGGAGCCTGTGGGAGGGCGAGACCGTGC
>CAZBPO010000231.1:718-1923 GCA_964493795.1 uncultured Flavobacteriaceae bacterium | reverse complement strand
TTCGGCGTCTCGGAGATGTTCCCGGACAAATGGGAGCGCTTCCTCGCGCCGATTCCAGCGGCCGAGCGTGGTGACCTGATGGCCGCCTATCGCAAGGTGCTGACCGGTGACGACCGCGCCGCTCAGATTACCGCTGCAAAAGCGTGGAGCCTGTGGGAGGGCGAGACCGTGCACCTGCTGCCCCACCCCGACAGCGCCGGGTTCGGCGAGGCGGAGTTCGCGCTGGCCTTCGCGCGGATCGAGAACCATTATTTCGTCAATGGCGGCTGGTTCGAGGTTCCCGACCAGCTGCTGCGCGACGTGCACAAGATCCGCCATATTCCGGCGACCATCGTGCATGGCCGCTATGACGTGTGCTGCACGGTTGAGAACGCCTGGGACCTGCACAAGGCCTGGCCGGAAGCGAAGCTGGAGATCATCGAGGATGCCGGGCACGCCTATAACGAGCCGGGCATTCTGGACGCGCTGATCCGGGCGACCGACGGGTATGCTGGCGTCTGATAGGGTGCATTCGTTTGTCGTTTTACCGTGGGCTCACGGACGCCGCTGCCAGATTTAGCGGGTGAGGCGGAACGGGAGCACAACGACTCGTTGTCGCGTTTTTTGATGGTTTCGTTTTTTTGCGTTTTCCTTCGGTTGACCAATTTATAGGCTTTTCCGCCTAGGACTATGATCTCTTCCCGGCGCGGGTTCAAGGCGTGGATGGTCCGCCTTCGCGGACCATGACGAAGGGGGTACGATTGGAGGGGCCGGCGCCCCCGGCACCTCACCTGACCGGCGCGATGCGCCGGTCTGCCCTCTCCCCGCGCGTCTTTGCGAACACGCTCTCGCGTGCTTCGGCGCGCGGAGAGGGGTTGCAGCGCGGAGACGCCGTTTCAGAAATTGAAGCTGAGGCCCACCGACAGGGAATGAGCGCTGAGGCCGGCCGATACGGCGCGGCCGGCGAGACCGATCAATTCGGCGTCGTCGACGTCGACATAGCGATAGCGGACGTGGAGGTCGACCCTGTCGGACAGCGGCTTGCGGACGCCGGCCATGGCCTGCCAGGCGAACAGCCAGTCGGAGCCTTCGTCGTCGAGCAGGACGGCGCCGGAGCCGAGCGTCACGTCGGAGAATTCGAGCTTCGCGACGCCCGCGCCGCCGCCGACGAAGAATTCGAAACCATCGACCGCGCCGATGTCCACGATCACATTCGCCATGAAGCT
>CAZBPO010000231.1:0-708 GCA_964493795.1 uncultured Flavobacteriaceae bacterium | reverse complement strand
AGCTGCGCGTCATGACTTCGCCGTCGGCGGATTGCGAGCCGCTTGCGAGGCCGCTGCCGCCCGTCGTGAAGTCGCTGGTCACCTTGTCGATATCAGCGGAAAGATAGCCGGCCTCGACCTCGAGGCGGAACATGCCGAAATCGTAGCCGAGAAAGGCCGAGGCGTTGAAACCGGTCTCGTGATCCGTGGAGATACGGCCCGTCGAACCCGCCAGCCGGCCCGGCGTCCAGGTCTGATCGGACTCGGCCGAGATGACCGCACCAAGATCGGCGCCGATGTAGAAGCCGCTATCCCGGGCGAAGGCGGGGCCGGCGAACAGAGCCGCCGAAACCGCAGCCGCTATCGAAACTTTATGCACGAACCAATCCCTTATGTCTGAACCATTGGCGGGCGTTTCGCCCTTCAGAAGGCATGGGTATCGGGTTCGTGGGATCGGGCTATCCTCTGAATGGTCTATTTCACGCAAAGGATGCGGGCGGCGTATTCGTTTGTCGGCTTTTCCCTGGGCTCATGGATGCCGTTGCCAGATTTAGCGGGTGAGGCGGGACGGGACCACAACGACTCGTTGTCGCGTTTTTGATGTTTTCCAGTTTTGGCGTTTTCCTTCAGCTGACCAATTTATAGGCTTTTTCGCCTAGGACTATGGTCTTTTTCCGGCACGGGTTCAAGGCGTGGATGGTCCGCGAAGGCGGACCATCCACGCCTTGA
>CAZBPO010000230.1:0-5268 GCA_964493795.1 uncultured Flavobacteriaceae bacterium | reverse complement strand
TCCGCCAGTGGTGGCGGCGCATCGGCCGTGAACTGACGCTGCCGGTCGACGGCGTCAGCGGCCCGACCCGGGCGCCCGGTTCCCACACCGTCGAATACGCGGCCGGCGCCGTGCCGCTGGGCGACCTTGCGCCCGGCGAATACGCGGTGGTGGTCGAGGCCTCGCGCGAGGTCGGCGGCCGCGAACTCGTGAAGCTGCCCTTCACCTGGCCGGCCGCCGCCAAGGCAGAAGTCAAAGGCGGGTCCGAGCTTGGAACCGTCGCCATCGAGATCAAATAAGGAGCCTATCATGACCACGCGCACCCGTTTCGCGCTCGCCGCGATCGCTATATTCGCCGCCGCTCCGATGAGCGCCGAGGCCCACCGCCAGTGGATCACGCCCTCGGCGACCGTGCTTTCGGGCGACGATCCGTGGGTGACCTTCGACGCCGCCGTGTCGAACGATCTCTTCTATGCCGATCACGTGCCGATGCGGCTGGACAATATCGTCGTGACCCAGCCCGATGGTTCGGCGGGCGCTGTGGAGAATGGCGCGACCGGCAAGTATCGCAGCGTCTTCGACGTGCATCTGACCCAGACCGGCACCTATCGCATCGCCAACGTCAATGACGGCGCTTTCGCGAGCTACAAGCTGAACGGCGAAAACAAGCGTTGGCGCGGCAAGAAGGAAGACCTCGGCATGGCCATTCCCGAAGGCGCGACCGACGTGAAGCTGACCGAGGCGCAGGGCCGCGTCGAGGTGTTCGTCACGCGCGGCGCGCCCAGCGACACGGCGCTGAAGGCGACGGGCAAGGGGCTGGAGCTGGTTCCGGTCACGCATCCGAACGATCTGTTCGCGGGTGAGGCGGCGACGTTCAAACTGGTTCTCGACGGCGAACCGGCCAAGGGCGTCGAGAGCGCCTATGTGCCCGGCGCGGCGCGCTATCGCAACGAATCCGGCGAACAGAAAGTGACGACCGGCGACGACGGCAGCTTCACCATCACCTGGCCGTCGGCCGGCCTGTTCTGGGTCGAGGCGGCGGTGGGCGGTCTGCCGTCGACGGCGATCGAGAACGCCGAACGCCGCGCGATGTATGTCGCGGTGTTCGAGGTTCTGAACCCGTAACGGCGAAGCCTTTGTCACGCATTCTGATACCGGCGGTCGAAAGGCCGCCGGTCGTCGTTTACGGCCGGCGCGTCCGCATGGCGGGCGCGACGATGGGCACGAGCTGGTCGGTCGATGCCTACCTGCCCGATGGCCTGACGGAATTTGCGGCGCGCGCCGCGGTCGATGCGGAGCTCGCGCGGGTGATCGACCAGATGAGCACGTGGGAGCCGGACTCGTTTATCTCGCGCTACGCCGCCGCGCCGGCCGGAAGCTGGCTGGATGCGCCGGACGATTTCCTCCGTGTGCTGAACGAAGCGATCCGCGTCGCCGAGATCAGCTGCGGCGCTTTCGACCCGGCCTGCGGCGCGCTGGTCGACCTTTGGGGCTTTGGGCCGGTCACAGTCGAGGACGTTCCCGGCGCGGCGGCGCTGGCGACGGCGCGGGCGCGCGCGGACTGGCGGGCGATCCGCATCGACGGCGCGCGCGTGCTTCAGCCGGGTGGCGTACAGCTCGACTTTTCAGGGATCGCCAAGGGCTATGCCGTGGACCTGGTGGCCGAGGCGCTGCGCCGGCGCGGCGTCGCCTCGGCGCTGGTGGAGATCGGCGGCGAGTTGAAAGGATGGGGCATCAAGGCGGATGGATCGCCCTGGTGGGTGGAGCTGGAAACGCCGCCCGACCTCGCCGGCGCGCCGGAGGGGATGACCCTAGCGTTGCATGAAATCGCGGTCGCATCGTCGGGCGACTATCGACGCCGCAGGGCGTTGGGAGGCCTCGAGGTTTCCCACACCATGAACCCGGCGACCGGCGCGCCGCTGGACCACGATGCGCCCGCCGTCGTCAGCGTTCTCCACGCATCGTGCATGACCGCCGATGCGCTGGCGACGGCGTTGATGGTGCTGGGCATGGAGGAAGGCGCGCGTTTCGCGGCCGAGCAGGGGATAGCCGCGCGGCTTGTGTCGCGGCGGGCCGGCGCGGCGCTGGAGCACATGACGCCGGCTTTGATGGCGATGCTTGATTGAAATCGGGGGTTAGGCCGTTTCCGCCTGCGCGCCCTCATAGGCTTCCAGCGCCGCCATCCACACGCCCTCGGCCTCGGCCAGCTTCTTCTTGGCCTCACCGCGCTGCTTGGTGATGTCGAGCAGTTTGAACGGGTCGGCCTTGTAGAGCTTGGGGTCGGCCATCTGGGCGTCGAATTTGGCGATCTCGGCGCTGATGCGCGTGACTTCCTTTTCCGCCGCATCGGCCTTCTTTTTCAGCGGTGCGAGTTCCTGCCGCTTGCCGGCGGCGGCCTTGCGCTGATCGGCCTTGTTCGCTTTGTCGGCCTGCGCTGCGGCGGCCTGCGTCGTGCCGGGCTTTCCCTTGCGGCCCAGCACATAGTCTTCGTACTCGTCCAGATCGCCCTCGAACGGGCCGACGCGGCCATCGGCCACCAGCCAGAGCTGGTCGGCGCTGGTCTCGATGAGGTGGCGGTCATGGCTGACTAGGATCACCGCGCCGTCATAGGCGGCGATGGCCTCGATCAGCGCGGCGCGCGCTTCGATGTCGAGATGGTTGGTCGGTTCGTCCAGCACCATGATGTGCGGCGCGTCGAACGCCGCAAGCGCCAGCAGAAGCCGCGCTTTCTCGCCGCCCGACAGGGCCGAGATCTTTGTGAAGACCTTGTCGACGCCGAAACCGAAATAGCCGCAGCGCGCCCGCACCTTGCTCTCGATGGCGTCGGGCATCTTCTTCTGCATGTGGCTGAACGGCGTGCCGTCCATGTCGAGCTCATCGACCTGGTGCTGCGCGAAATAGCCGATGCGCAGCTTGGGGCTGCGAACCACGCTGCCGCTCATCGCCTTCAGGCGCTGCGAGATCAGCTTGGCGAAGGTGGATTTGCCGTTGCCGTTCTTGCCCAGAAGCGCGATGCGGTCGTCGGGGTCGATACGCATGTTGAGCTTGGACAGCACGACATGGTCGCCATAGCCGGTGGTCACGTCGTCGAACACCAGAACGGGCGGCGACATCTCTTCGCATTCGGGAAAGACGATGGGCGCGACGCGCTCTTCGGGCGGGATCTGGATCGCCTGCATCTTCTCCAGCGCCTTGACGCGGCTCTGAGCCTGCTTGGCCTTGGAGGCTTTCGCCTTGAAGCGATCGACGAAGGCCTGGAGGTGCTTGGCCTGCGCGTCCTGCTTGGTCTTGGCGGCGCGCAGCAGGTCGAGCTGCATGGCGCGCTGTTGTTGGAAGCGGTCGAAGCCGCCCGTGTAGAGCTTCAGCTTGCCGTTCTCCAGATGCAGGATCGCATCGACCGAACGGTTCAGCAGGTCGCGGTCATGGCTGATCAGCAGCACCGTGTGGGGGTAGTGCTCAAGATAGTCTTCAAGCCACAGCGCGCCTTCAAGGTCGAGATAGTTGGTCGGCTCGTCCAGCAGCAGCAGATCGGGTTCCGAGAACAGCACGGCGGCCAGCGCCACGCGCATCCGCCAGCCGCCCGAGAAATCGGCGCAGGGGCGGTGAATGTCGTCGGCCCCGAAGCCGAGGCCGGCGAGAATGGCGGCGGCGCGGGCCGGCGCGGCATGCGCGCCGATATCGGCCAGCCGCATCTCTATCTCGGCGATCCGCATCGCGTCTTTCGAGGTTTCGGCTTCGGCCAGCAGCGCGGCGCGTTCGGTATTGGCGGACAGCACCACGTCGAGCAGCGAGACCTGGCTGGCCGGCGCTTCCTGCGCCACGCCGCCCATACGCAGTCCCTTGGGCAGGGTGATGCGGCCACTCTCGCTTTCGATCCTGCCCTGGATCGCCTTGAACAGCGTCGTCTTGCCCGAGCCGTTGCGCCCGACAAGCCCGACTTTGTGCCCGGCCGGAATGAAGGCCGAGGCATGGTCAATGATAAGGCGGCCGGCGATCCGGCAGGAAAAATCGTCGATGGTGAGCATAACGGCGCGGTCCTATCGCAAGTGCGAAGACCACGCAAATTCACGTCTGCGAGGGGGGATCGTCCGCCGGGACAGGGGTGGGCAGGGGGTAGCGTCGCGCCGCCAGAAAGGTAAGCGGCGCGACAAGGAAGTAGAAGAATCCGGCGAACGGCGCGGCGCTGACCGGCAGCAGGGCGGCGGCGATCGCCGTCGCTGAGGCCAGAAACACATGGACCAGCTGCTCGGCGGTCGACCGGCGGGTCTGCGCCAATTCCCCCGGCGTGAGTTCCAAGCCTTCGGCTCTTCGCGCCGCGAGGGCGTACAGCGCGGCGAACATGGCGAAGACGGCCGCATATCCGATGGAGAAAATGATCAGCGCGTCGGCAGCCTCCTCCAGCGCAAACGGCGGCCTCGGCGCGCCCTCGGCCAGCGAGCGGACGAAGTTCGACAACATCGTCGCCAGATATTTCAGCGGATAGACGAAGAAGAGGATGAGGAACAGCAGCCCCGCGTTCAGCGCCATCACCGCGCCGCCTTCCAGCGCGTAGCGGCGGAAGAAGATGTAATGCGCGTGCCAGATCAGCAGCAATATGGTGAACGCCGCCGCGAAGCCGGGAAAGCCCCAGAGCTGATTGACCAGATCGCCGAACGAGGCGGGCGGGGCGCTGGAGACCACCAGCAGCGTCAGCGCGAAGGCGAACACCATGTCCGACAGCGCTTCCAGCCGCGAGGAGTCGCCGCCGCGCCAGCGGAAGCCCGTCTCGCCCTTTACGGGGTGCAGGGCGCGCAAACTCAACGGAAAACCCCCGAATTGTGAAATCAGCCGCATTTGGGCCTGTCTCGACCCAAAGGTGCAAGGCCCCCGGCTTGCGCGGGCCGGGGGGCCATCGCTATAAGCCGCGCCAGATTCACGGTTTGCATTGCAATATAGGAGGCCGAGTTGGCCCTCGAACGTACGTTTTCGATCATCAAGCCCGACGCCACCCGTCGCAACATCACCGGCAAGATCAACGCCGTGATCGAAGGCTCGGGCCTGAGCATCGTCGCCCAGAAGCGCATCAAGCTCTCCAAGGAGAAGGCCGAAGGCTTCTACGCCGAGCACAAGGAGCGCGGCTTTTTCGGTGATCTCGTCGCCTTCATGACCTCGGGCCCCGTGGTCGTGCAGGTGCTGGAAGGCGAGAACGCCATCGCCGCCTACCGCACCGTCATGGGCGCGACCAATCCCGAGAAGGCCGATGCCGGCACGATCCGCAAGACCTTCGCCGAGTCGATCGAGGCCAACTCG
>CAZBPO010000229.1:0-5317 GCA_964493795.1 uncultured Flavobacteriaceae bacterium | reverse complement strand
GACCGATATCGGCTGGGGCCACCAGATCCGTTCATACGTGCTGCAGCCCTATCAGCTGGTGAAGGACCTGCGCACCGGGGTTGAGAGCTTCACGCCGTCGGACGTGCTGGACGGCGATCTCGACGCCTTTATGGCGGCTTCTCTGGCCGCCAAGATCAAAGGCACCGACCAGATCACGATCGAGGATCTGGAGTAGCTTCACGCAATCGTTTGAGGCGCAGCGACGGCGCACGGGCATTCTCGGCGAAAGCATGGAGATGCCGATGCGCCGTTTCAGCCTTGCCGCCGTCTGCGCCGCCGCCTGCTGGATGAGCGCCGCCGCAGCAGCCGACGACGCCTTTGCGGCGCGGGTGGCGGGCCGTGTTCTTGACGAGCTGGTGAAGGCGAACCGCGTGCCGGGCATGGCGGCGTCGGTGTGGCGTGACGGCGCGGTCGTTTGGACCGGGACGGCCGGTTTCGCCGATGTCGCGGCGGGCCGGCGCGTGACGGCCGAGACGTGGTTCCGCTTCGCGAGCGTTTCAAAGCTGTTCGCCGTGACGGCGGCGGCGAAGCTGCGCGAGGAGGGCAGGCTGGATACGGCGGCCCCGGTCTCCACCTATCTGCCCTGGCTGCCCAAGGGTTGGGCGGGGATCACCAGCGAGCATCTCGCGGCGCATCTTTCCGGCCTGCCGCATTATCAGGCGCAGGATTCGGGCCGTGGCGGCCGGCGCTTCGCGACGCAACGCGACGCCGTCGGCCTGTTCGCCGGGCGGGCATTGATGGACAAGCCGGGCGAGGCCTATCGCTATTCGAGCTGGGGCTACACGCTGCTCGGCGCGGTGGTCGAGGCGGTGTCGGGCACGCCTTATCTGGACTATCTCGCTGCCGAGGTGACGCCGGGCCTCGCCATCGGGTTCGATGCGACCGACAGCGACAATCCGGAGGCGTCGGTCGCTTATGAAATCGGCCGCAAGGGACCGAGCCGCGAGTCGCCGCATGACTACAGCTACAGCCTTGGCGGCGCGGCGCTGGGCGGCACCGCGCCTGCGCTGGCGACATGGGGCGGGCGCGTCATGCGCGGCGAGGTGCTGAAGCCCGAGACGGTCGCCTGGATGATGCGGCCGGCCCTGATGAACGATGGCGGATCGGCGGGCGATGACGGCTATCTGGTAGGTTTCGGCTGGCGCATGTCGGCCGGGCCCGATGGGACGATGGTCGCGCATCATGCCGGTTCGACCCGCGGGGCGCGCAGCGTGCTGGTGCTGATCCCCGAGGCGGATATTTCCGCGAGCGTTTTGTCGAATGCGAGCTGGGTGTCGGCTATCGACGACACGGCGCTGATGCTGGCGGCGCCGTTCGCGCCGGGCCGCGCGGCGGCGACGGAGGCCTGCCCGGTGGAGGCCGCAGCCTATGCCGGCGCGATGGGCGAAGACCGGGTGAAAGGCAGTGCCATCTTCGCAATGGAAGACGGCGTGTGCGTCGGGCGGCTGACGCTGGACGAGGACGAAGCCTTGGCCGAATGGCTGTCGGAGGCGGCGGACGCCCCGACATCGGCGGTGACGGTGATCGGCGTCGATCCGGACGGCCGGTTCGCGCGCGGCGCGATGGTGACGCCCATCGGCGCGTTCGACGTGCGCCGCGCCGGCGATACGCTGACGGTCACCTTCAGCGAGACGCGCAAGCTGACGGTGACGCTTACGCGCTAAGCCGCCGGAGCGGCCGAAACCTAGGCGAGCAGGCGGATCGGGTCGGCGATCTGGCCGTCGATCTCGACCCATCCCATGAAGGTTTCGGGCGTGTGGCTCCAGCCCAGCAGACGTTGCATCTGTTCGGGATAGGTCTTCACGATCGCCGGATCGAGCGCCAGATAGAGGTTCTCTTCCTGGCGCACGGCCGCGGAATCGAGAGCGGTGGTCAGGCCGGTGCGATAGTCGCCGGTGGTGCGGTTGGCGCCGCCGCCATGATGGGTGGAGCCAAGGAACATCAGGGCCGCCCCTGCCTTCATCGTCGCGGAGACCGCCTCCGACGGGTCGGCCGTGCGGTCTTCGCTCCACAGATGGCTTCCCGGAACGACCTGCGTCGCGCCGTTCTGTTCGGTGAAGTCGCTGATCGCGACCATGATCTGGACACGGACCTGCCGGCCATAGTCGGGATAGCGCCACAGCATCGCCCAGTGGTCGCGGTGCAGGGGCTGAGCGCCCTCGCCGGGGCCGATCTGGATCAGCTGCGAACCGCCGATACGCAGACCCGGGCGGACGGCGCGGGCGTAGTCGCCAGCCCCGTAGATGCTGGGCACATTCACGAAATGCTCGGCCGCGCCGAGGAAGAGGGGATGCAGCACCGCGTCGGCGACGCGGCGGCTCTTGTCGAAGAGCGCGCTCATGCGACGCGTCCGGAAGCCGGTGAAGTCGTCGCTGCCGCCGCCGCGGGTCGCGATCTGCGGCATCAGATCGGCTTTCAGTTCGTCGATCGTGGCGGCGGGAAGGAAATCGTCGATGATCGCGCCGCCATCGCGGTCGATCACCTCGATCACCGCGTCGAGATCGATCTTGCCTGGCAGATGAACCAGTCCGGCCATTGTGTCTGTCCTTTCAGTCCTGCCCGCAGCCGGCCACGGCGACAGCGCGGATTTCGACGCAGAATTCGGGCATTGCGAGCTGGGTGGTGCCGACGGCTGTCCATGAGGGATAGCGGTCGGGAAAGTGACGGTCCTTGACCCTGACGAAGTCTTTCATCTCGCCGCGCAGATCGGTGTGGAAGGTGGTGAGCTCGACCACGTCGGCGAGGGTGGCGCCGGCCTCGGCGAGCACGGCCTTGAGCGCCTGAAAGGCGAGTTCGGCCTGCGCGGCCATGCCGGCCGCAGGCTGCATGTCGGGGCCGATGCCGACCTGGCCCGATACCCAGATCGTGTCGCCGACTCTGGTCGCCTGAGAAAAGTGGAAGGCGTCGTAGATCGGCCTGGTGTGCGGCGGATTGATCGGCTGCCGTTTGGCGCGGAGCTTTGTCATTTGGCCTCCTTCAGACCAGCTGGCGGAATGCGGGCGAGCGGAACGGTGCGTCCTTCGTCAGCCCCTGGAGTTCTTCCGCGAAAAGGACGCCCGACGCGCCGTAGCCCGATACGCTGTTTTCAGGCAGCGGCTTGAAGGTGGCGTCGTCGCCGAAGAAGCGGAACACCAGCGTGCGGCGCGCGGGAAAATCGGCGTCGACCGGCGCGCCGCCGTGGAGCGCGCCCGGATGAAGCAGGACGACATCGCCGGGCTCGGTCGCCCATGACATGATGTCATAGGCATCGGGGTCTGCGGCGCGCTCGGCGTCGATATCCGGAAGCCGGGGCAGGGCGTCGCCCCCATGCAGAGGCTCGGTCGGGTCTTCGGGGTTGCGGAAGGTCGTGCCGTCATAGCGTACGCCGCGATGCGATCCGCGGACGATTTCCAGCGCGTTCTTCTTCGGCACCGATTCAAAGCTGATCCAGGCATTGCCCCAGTGCGTGCCGCCCCACGGCAGGTAGGACGTGTCCTGATGCCAGG
Organism: uncultured Flavobacteriaceae bacterium; assembly: GCA_964493795.1. Classification (GTDB taxonomy): domain Bacteria; phylum Pseudomonadota; class Alphaproteobacteria; order Micropepsales; family Micropepsaceae; genus JADZAI01. The sequence continues at coordinate 1,811 of CAZBPO010000229.1, read as the reverse complement.
GCGTCCGGCCGCCCTTGCCGCCGGCCTTCATGAAGACCTCTTCGGCGAAGTACCAGACATGGCTGGAGCCCCAGATGTCGGCGAATATCCGCCCGAACGGCAAAGACGGCATGAGCGCATCCAGCCGCGACTTGGTCAGCGGATTGGCGTTGTCGTTGTGCGACTGCTGCTCGGTCTTGTTGAAGATCCGGAAGGCGTTGGGGCCTGGATTCCGGATCGCCCAATCGAACGCTTCAAGGCAGGCGGCGAGTTGTCCCGCGTCGAGGCAGCCCTTCGCGAGCGCCGCCCCGTCTTTCAGAAAGCCGTCCCGTATCGTGCTGGTCATGACGCGCCTCTCGTCTGGTTGCGGGAGCTGTCTAGCAGTCTTCGATATTTAACACAACATGTGTTGTGTTAAATAGGCGGAAGCCAAAACAGGTATGATCGGCGGATGACTGAGGAAGATCGTGAAGACGTGGAGCCGGCGGCGCAGCCGCGGCGCGGCAGGCCGGTTGGCGACCAGGACGCCAAGCGCAAGGCGTTGCTGGCGGCTGCGATGGCGGTGATCGCGGAGCACGGCTATTCCGGCGCGTCATTGCGAAAGGTCGCCGAGCGGGCGGGGCACACGACCGGCGCGGTGACCTACTATTTCGAGAACAAGGAAGGGATGATGGCGGCCGTCACCCGCTCGCTCTTCGAAATGTTCGATCCGGTCTCGGGCGCGGGGGCCAAGCGCATCGACGTGCGCGCCGGCCTCAAACGATCATTCTACTGGGCCGGCGACAATGAGAGCGCCTGGCTCGCCCTGTTTCAGGTTCTCGCCCATGCGCGGCACGAGCCGGCCTTCGCGGGCATGGTGCAGAAGCTCTACGCGCGCTTCCGCGAGCATCTGACCGATGCGGTCGCGCGCGGGCAGGCCGAGGGCAGCATCCGCAACGATATCGCCGCCGAGATACTGGCCGATCAGATCAGCGCGATCAGCGACGGCTGGATGGTGATGTCGCCCATCGAACCGGAACGTTTTCGCCCGGCGCGGCTCGAGGCGCTGCTGGACGCCACGCAGAAACTGATCGCGCCGCCGGCGGCGCCTGCACGCCCGGGGCGCGCTAAGCCCCGATGAACAGGGTCGGCACGCCGCATGTGCCGTTCTTCAGCGTGAAGACGCGGGTGCCCGGTTTGCGGCCCGTCCTGATGTCGGAGACATCGAGGCCGGCTTCGGCGAGGCGGGCGCGGGTGGCGGCGAGATCGGCGGCGCGCCAGGTGAGGCCGTAGAACCTGTCTGGCGCATCGCGCTGGGCATCGCCCAGCCGGTGGGCGATCTCGACGATATGGTCGCCGCAGCGGAAGAACATCAGCCGCGTGCCCCAATCGGGATTGGTGCGGTCGAGCGCCATGTCGAGACCGAGACGCGCGCCGTAGAGCGCTGCGGCGCGGTCGGGGTTCGGCGTCCAGATCACGACATGGTCGAGCGCCGTCGCATGTCCGGCGGCGATGGCCGGCGAGGGCGGCGCAGATTGCGCGCGCGAGATGAAGAAGTGGCGGATGTCGTGCGTGCGTGCCGGATCGGTGCGGAAGCTGCGCCATGTCATGCGCGCATCGCCGTCGGCGCTCTCGCCCGGCGTCGGCTCGCCCGGTGCGAGGCCCAGCCGATCCAGCCTGCGACGCATCTTGTCGAGATCGTCCACGGCGAAGCAGAGGCTGGCGAGGCCTTCGCCCTGGCGCGCGAGCGCGGCGCGCACGGACCCGCCGGCCGCGCCATCGCCCTGTGGCGCGAGAAGTTCGAGCGCCATGTTGTCGAGCGCGAAGAGGGCGGAGGCCGCGCCGTTCGCGGC
>CAZBPO010000228.1:748-5364 GCA_964493795.1 uncultured Flavobacteriaceae bacterium | reverse complement strand
TGCACGGTGGAGGAGATCCGCAAGGACCGCGAGGCGATCATCATCACCGAGATTCCCTACCAGGTGAACAAGTCTTCGATGATCGAGAAGATCAGCGAGCTGGTGAAGGAGAAGCGGATCGAGGGCATCGCCGACCTGCGCGACGAGAGCGATCGCGAGGGCGTGCGCGTAGTCGTCGAACTGAAGCGCGACGCGATCGCCGACGTGGTGCTGAACCAGCTTTATCGGTTCTCGCCGTTGCAGACGTCTTTCGGCGTGAACATGCTGGCGATCGACGCCGGCAAGCCCGAGCAGCTGAATGTCCGCGATATCCTGGTGGCGTTCCTGCGCTTCCGCGAACAGGTCGTCACGCGGCGCACGAAATTCCGGCTGGGCAAGGCGCGCGACCGCAGCCACATCCTGGTGGGCTTGGCCATCGCGCTGGCCAATATCGACGAATTCATCCGCATCATCCGCACCTCGCCCGATCCGGCGACCGCGCGCGCAACGCTGACGTCGCGCCGCTGGCCCGCCAGGGACATGGCACCGCTGGTGCGGCTGATCGCCGATCCGCGTCACGAAATGGCGGACGACCTGACGCTCCAGCTTTCCGACGAGCAGGCGCGCGCCATTCTGGATCTGCGCCTCCAGCGCCTGACCGCCCTTGGCGCAGAGGAAATCGGCAACGAGCTCGAGAAGCTGCGGGCCGAGATCGAAGACCATCTGGAGACGCTGCGTTCGCGCGCCAAGCTGATGGGGATCATTCAGACGGAACTGGGCGAAGTGCGCGCGGCCTTCGCGACGCCGCGCCGCACCGAAATCGTCGAGCTGGACGCCGATGTCGAGGACGAGGACCTCATCCAGCGCGAGGACATGGCCGTCACGGTGACGCATGAGGGCTATATCAAGCGCGTGCCGCTGGCGACCTATCGCGTGCAGGCGCGCGGCGGCAAAGGCCGCACCGGCATCACCACCAAGGACGAGGATTGGGTGACGCGCGTGTTCGTGGCGAACACGCACACGCCGATCCTGTTCTTCACCTCGACCGGCATGGCCTACAAGCTGAAATGCTGGCGCCTGCCGCTGTCGACGCCGCAGGGCAAGGGCAAGGCGCTCGTCAATCTTCTGCCGCTGAAGAAGGACGAGAAGGTCACCACGATCATGGAGCTGCCCGACGAGGATCAGTGGGACAAGCTGCAGATCATGTTCGCCACGCAATCGGGCAGCGTCCGGCGCAACCAGTTGTCGGACTTCGTCGATGTGCGCGCCAACGGCAAGATCGCCATGAAGCTGGACGAGGGTGATCACATCGCCGGGGTCGCGATCTGCACCGAGGCCGACGACGTGCTGCTGTCGACGCGCGGCGGCAAGGCGATGCGTTTCCCGGTCACCGAGGTGCGCGTGTTCCAGGGCCGTAACTCGGTCGGGGTGCGCGGCGTGAAGTTGAGCGCGGAGGACGCGCTGCTGTCGCTGGGCATCGTGCGGCATGTCGATGCGACGGCGGCCGAGGCGCGGGCCTATCTCAAGCAGGTGGCGGCGCTGCGGCGCGCGGAAGGCGAGGACGACGCCGTCGAGACGCCCGATGACGACGAGGAGGTCGCGGAGGAGGCGACGTTGTCGGCGGAGCGTTTCGCAGAGCTGGAGCGCCAGGAACAGTTTCTGCTGACGGTCACCGATCGCGGCTTCGGCAAGCGCACCAGCGCCTATGCCTATCCGGCCAAGGGGCGCGGCGGCATGGGCGTCAAGGCGATCAGCCGGCCCGACAGGGTGGGCCAGGTTCTGTCGGTCTTCACCGTCGAGAACAGCGACGAACTGATGATGGTGACCGACAAGGGGCAGACGATCCGGTTGCCGGTCGGCCAGATCAGTTTCCAGGGTCGCGCGTCCAACGGCGTCATCCTGTTCAGGACCGATGCCGGGGAACGGGTGGTGTCCGTCGAACGGGTGCCGGAAGACGACGCAGGCTGACGTTCACGTCAGCCTAAAACAGTGGAGCGGCAACGGTTTGCGCGCTAGTGTCTATCCTCAGCAGTCGGATGATCACTGCAGGGGGAAGCGCCAATGATCAAACGAGTTGGGCTGTATCCGGGCACGTTCGATCCGATAACGAACGGCCATCTGGATATTATCCGCCGAGCCGTGAAGCTGGTGGATCACCTGGTCATCGGCGTCGCCATCAACGAAGGCAAAGGCCCGCTCTTCTCGCTGGAGGAGCGCGTGGAGATGGTGCGCCACGAGGCGGACCGCGTGAAGGGCGCAGCGACCGTCGAGGTCCGCCCGTTCAAGTCTCTGCTGATGCAGTTCGCCGAAGAAGTCGGCGCGCAGATGCTCATTCGCGGCCTGAGGGCGGTGAGCGATTTCGAGTACGAGTTCCAGATGGTCGGCATGAACATGCGCCTGAACCATGACGTCGAAACGGTGTTCCTGATGGCGGAACCGATGAACCAGGCGATCGCATCGAAACTGGTGAAGGAGATCGCCTTTCTGGACGGCGACATCTCGTCGTTCACGTCAGCCTATGTCGCCGAAATCCTGCTGAAGCGGGTGGCCGAACAGCGTAGCTGACGCCGGGGTTGCATATTCGGGCCGGATCGACGACCTGACGGCCATGCGCGTCGCCGATTTCGATTTCGAGCTGCCAGAACGCCTGATCGCCCTGCGCCCCGCCGCGCCGCGCGAGAGCGCGCGGCTGCTGGTCATCCGGCCGGGCGGCGCGTTCGAGGACCGGATCGTCGCCGATCTGCCCGATCTGTTGCGCGCCGGCGATACGCTGGTGCTGAACGACACCCGGGTCATTCCGGCTGCTTTCACAGGCATGCGCGCGCCCCGCGCGGCTGCGCAGGACACCCAGCAAGGTTCGCCCGGATCGAAGGTCGGCGTGAACCTGCACAAGCGCGTGGGGGAGGACGCCTGGCTGGCGTTCGTCAAGGGGGCCAAGAAGATCGAGGTCGGCGACCGCCTGACGCTGAATGGCGAGATCGTCTGCACGGTTGAGGAAAAGAGGCAGGAGGGCGAGGCGCTGTTGCGGTTCGCGCTGGGGGGCGCAGCGCTGGATACCGCCATCGCGGCGCACGGCACGATGCCCCTGCCGCCCTATATCGCGGCCCGGCGGGCGCCCGACGCGCGCGATTCATCGGACTATCAGACGGCGATGGCGCGGCATGACGGTTCGGTCGCCGCGCCCACCGCAGGTCTGCATTTCACGGCCGAGCTGTTCGCGAAACTGGAAGGCCGCGGCGTCGGGCGGGAGACCGTCACGCTTCATGTGGGCGCAGGCACTTTCCTGCCCGTGAAGGCCGACGACACCGCCGATCACAGGATGCACGCGGAGTTCGGGCAGGTCGGCGAAGCTGCGGCCGCCCGGCTGAACGCGGTGCGCGCGGGCGGCGGGCGGCTGGTTCCCGTCGCCACGACCTCGTTGCGGCTGCTGGAAAGCGCCGCCGGCGAGGACGGCATCGTGCGTCCGTTCAGCGCCGAGACCGACATTTTCATCAAGCCGGGCTACCGCTTCAGGGCGGCGGGAGGGTTGATGACCAACTTTCACCTGCCGCGGTCTACCTTGTTCATGCTGGTGTGCGCGCTGGCCGGCGTCGAGACGATGCGGGCCGCCTATGCCCATGCGATCGCAGAGGGCTACAGGTTCTATTCCTACGGCGACGCCTGCCTGATATTGCCGGAAAAATCATGAGCGCATTGCAGTTCGACATCCATGCGACGGACGGCGCGGCGCGGACGGGCGTGGTGCGTCTGCCGCGCGGCGAAATCCGCACACCGGCCTTCATGCCGGTGGGCACGGCCGCGACCGTGAAAGCGATGTTGCCCGAGAGCGTACGCGCGACCGGCGCGGACATCCTGTTGGGCAATACCTATCACCTCATGCTGCGCCCGGGGGCTGAGCGGGTCGCCCGGCTGGGCGGATTGCACAGGATGATGAACTGGTCGCGGCCGATCCTGACCGATTCCGGCGGGTTCCAGGTGATGTCGCTTTCGGCTCTGCGGAAGATGACGGAGGAAGGCGTCACCTTTCAAAGCCATATCGACGGCTCGAAGCATCACCTGACGCCGGAGCGTTCGATCGAGATCCAGAGCCTGCTGGGTTCGGATATCCAGATGGTGCTGGACGAGTGCGTGGCCCTGCCGGCGACGGATGCGGTCGTCGAGAAGGCCTTGGCGCTTTCGACCCGCTGGGCGCGGCGCTCGAAGGCGGCGTTCGGCGATCAGGCGGCGCAGGGCAGGGCGCTGTTCGGGATCGTCCAGGGCGGCACCAGCCCGGCGCTGAGGCGGCGCTCGGCCGGGGAACTGGTCGAGATCGGATTCGACGGCTACGCAATCGGTGGGCTGGCGGTGGGCGAGGGGCATGACCTGATGGTCGCGACGATCGCGGAGACGACGCCGCATCTGCCCGCGAATCGGCCGCGCTATCTGATGGGCGTGGGCAAGCCGCGCGATCTGGTCGAGGCCGTGAGGCGTGGTGTGGACATGTTCGATTGCGTCCTGCCGACCCGTTCGGGGCGCAACGGACAGGCGTTCACGCGCATGGGCACGATCAATTTGAAGAATGCGCGGCACGCGGATGATGCCTCGGCGCTGGATCCGGCCTGCGGATGCCCAGCCTGCGCGAGTTATAGCCGGGCCTA
>CAZBPO010000228.1:0-738 GCA_964493795.1 uncultured Flavobacteriaceae bacterium | reverse complement strand
TCCACCATCTGGTGAAGAGCGGCGAGATCCTGGGCGCCATGCTGCTGACCTGGCACAATCTTCAGTATTATCAGGATCTTATGTCCGGAATGCGTGACGCGATCGCAAGCGGGGGATTTGCGGCATTTGCCGCAGAGTTCCATGCCGCGACAGAGCGCGGGGATGTGGTGAGCCCAGATGGATTCGAACCATCGGCCCTCTGATTAAAAGTCAGATGCTCTACCGCTGAGCTATGGGCCCACAGGCGGGGCATTACTTGCACAGACGCTGAAATCCAAGCGTTTTCGCGATACGCATGTCGAGTTTACGGCGCAGTAACCGCCGCCGCCTAGTTTTCCGGCTCAAATCGGCGTTGTGCGTCGTTGAGGAGGCTAGGGGCCGGGTTCGTAGCACGCGTGGTTTCCTTCGTTACCGGGGCGATTCTTGCGATCGTCGCGGATCGCGACGCAATGCAGCGAACCGAGCCGGTCGAGGATGGGGCGAGCAAGATTCTTCTCTTATTCGCATTGCACAAATTTGATTCCGCTGTAGTCTAGCAGCGTAAATGGAGGCCGGGCGCCGTGCTGTCGGCCGCAAAGAGGGATGACAAGATGAAGCGCATTCTTTCTGTCGGATCGGCGGCGCTGTTTGCCCTGTCGATGACGACGTCGGCTCTGGCCAACGGCCAGGGCTCGCCGATCGAACCCGCGCCCGCTCCGGCGCCGACGCAGCTTGAGCCGGCCGGTCCGGCCCCGGCGG
>CAZBPO010000227.1:0-5396 GCA_964493795.1 uncultured Flavobacteriaceae bacterium | reverse complement strand
CGCGCCGCGACCGCCGGGACCAGCGGCGCGGGTCGGCCCGATCAACATGCTGCTCGCCATCTTCGCGCTCGCCGCGCTGTGCCTGGCGCTTATTCCCCACACCCCGGTCTGGGCGTGGTTCCCGATCCGCTTCGCGCTCAACGCCGCCCTGCAAAGCCTGTTCGTGGTCAGCGAAGTGTGGATCAACACCCTGGCGACCGAGCGCACCAGAGGCCGCCTGATCGGCCTTTATGGCGCTCTGGCGACGGCCGGTTTCGCCGCCGGCCCGGCTCTGGCGGCCCAGTTTCCTCCGGGCTCGGCGATTCCCTTCTGGCTGGGATCGTGCGCCGTCCTCATCGGCCTTGTTCCCGTGCTCGCGGCGCGCGCCGTCGCCCCGGTGATCGAGCACGCCTCCTTGCGGGGAATCGCGGGCGTATTCGCCATCGCCGCCATTCCCATCGTCGCCGGCCTCGCCCATGCCGTCACCGAAACGGCGGCGACCAGCTTCCTGCCCGTCTTCGCCGTGCGCGAAGGCTGGCTCCAGTCCGACGCCCTGCTCCTGCTCACCGTGTTCGGGCTCGGCAACGTCCTGCTCCAGATCCCCATCGGCTGGCTCGCCGACAAGTTCGACAGGGTCACCCTGCTGGCCGGCTGCGCGGTGCTGGGGTGCTTCGGCGGGCTCCTGCTCCCGTTCTCGGCGTCGAACCCTATCCTTCTGACTTTGCTCGTCTTTGTCTGGGGCGGCGCGCTGATCGGCATCTACACGATCGGCCTCACCCTGGTGGGCCAGGTGTTCAAGGGGGCGGCCCTCGCCCCCGCCAGCGCGGCCTTCGCCTTCGCCTATGCGCTCGGTTCCATCATCGGCCCGGGCGCGGCCGGTTTCAGCATGGATGTCGTCGGCCATCACGGGCTCGGCTGGTTCATCGCAAGCATCTGCGCGGCTTACGGAATTCTGTGCCTGATGCGCCGCCGCGCTTGACTTGAGGCGGCCGATGAGTAGTTTCCGGCGCTCGTTTTGCAGGATTGCAGGAGTGGCCGCGCGCGCGGCTTCAAGAGATCATGGCCAAGCCGACCACCATCAAGATTCGCCTGAACAGCTCGGGCGGCACCGGTTTCTTCTATGTCGCCAAGAAGAACACCCGCACGATGACCGAGAAGTTCAAGGTCCGTAAGTACGACCCCGTGCTGCGCAAGCACGTCGAATTCACCGAAGGCAAGATCAAGTAATCTTCGCCTGCGTGCCGATACGCGAAAGGGCCGGTCATCCGGCCCTTTTTGCGTTTCAGAGCCTGTTTGAAAAGTCTGGCTCAAAGGCTGCGCGTCCAACGGGACGCGGCTCTGTTTTGCGAACACGCTCTCGCGTGCTTCGCAGGCCGCTTCCCAGGATGACGAAGATTGGGGAAACCCGCTTTCCGTCATGGTGAGGCGCCCTGCGCAGCAGGGCCTCGAACCACGCACCGCGGCCGAAGCAGACGTCTCAAACAGTGATTCAGGCGGCTTCGGAAACCACCCGGTTCCGGCCGTCGCGCTTGGCGCGGTACAGCGCCTGGTCGGCCCGCTTCAGGATCGTATCCGAGGTGTCGTCCGGCCGCTCGATCGAGGTCACCCCGATCGACACCGTCACCGGCAGTCCCTGCTCCGACGACGACACCGAGAACGGAACTTCCGCCACCGCCTGACGCAGCCGTTCGGCCACCGAATAGGCGAACGCCACGTCGGTTTCGGGCATGATCACCACGAATTCCTCGCCGCCATAGCGGCACGCCAGGTCGATCCCGCGCACGTTGGAACGCAGCCGCTGGGCGAACCCGCGCAGCACTTCGTCGCCTGCCGCATGGCCATGCGTGTCGTTGATCGCCTTGAAGTAATCGATGTCCAGGATCAGCAGGGACATCGGCTTCTTGGTCTCCAGCGCCGTCGCCAGCAGCGTCGCCAGATGGCTCGACATATAGCGGCGGTTATAAAGGCCGGTCAGCTGGTCGGTGATCGCCATTTCCAGCGAAAGCTGCAGGTTCTCGCGCAGCCGGTCGGAATAGCGCTTGCGGCGGATCTGCGTCTTCACGCGCGCGCCAAGCTCGTTCTTGTCGATCGGGCGGATCAGATAGTCGTTGACGCCGATCTCCAGCGCCCGGATCAGCCGCTTGGTGTCGCCCTCCTCCACCAGCGCCAGGATCGGCGTGTGGCGGGTCGATTCCAGCGTCTTCAGCTGCGAGCAGAGCCGCATGCCGTCGGTGTTCTGCAGCGACAGCGACAGGATCACCAGGTCGAAATCACCGTCGCGCGCCAGCATCAGCGCCTCGACCGGGTCGGCGGTCTGGCTCACCTCGTGCGACGCCGACAGCACCTCCACCGTGCGCCGCGCGCTCGCCTCGCGGTCTTCCACCAGCAAAACGCGCCCGCCGGCGTCGCTGGCCGAGGGGCGCAGCATCTGCGCCGCGTCCAGAACGCCAAGGCTCTGGCCGGTCGCTTCGCGCATCCGCAATTCGTCCGTCATCATCTTCAGACGGACCAGAGATTTCACGCGAGCAAAAAGGGCTATGTCATTGACCGGCTTTGTCAAAAAGTCGTCAGCGCCGGCGTCCAGCCCCTGCACCCGGTCCGACGGCTGATCCAGCGCCGTCACCATCACCACCGGAATATGGGCCGTCTCCGCCGAGCTTTTCAGCCGCCGGCACACCTCGAACCCGTCCATGCCGGGCATCATCACGTCCAGCAGAATGATATCGGGCTTCTGCTCGGCCGCCAGCTTCAACCCGTCCGGCCCGTTCATCGCGCTCAGCACGTCGAAATACTCAGCCGCCAGCTTCGCCTCGAGCAGCTTCACATTAGCAGCAATATCATCCACAACGAGGACGCGAGCGGTCACGTGCCGGGCCTCAGCCTATGAATTTCCGGACGGTATCGAGGAAAGTCGCGACCGAGATCGGCTTGGAGATGTAAGCCTCGCAGCCGCCCTCGCGGATCTTTTCCTCATCGCCCTTCATTGCGAAGGCCGTCACCGCCACTACCGGTATGGACTGAAGCTCATCGTCGGCTTTCAGCCACTTCGTCACCTCGAGACCAGAAACCTCCGGCAGCTGGATGTCCATCAGGATCAGGTCGGGCTTGTGCGTACGCGCCATGTCGAGCGCTTCCATGCCATCGCGCGTCTGAAGCGTGCGATAACCGTGTGCATCGAGCAAATCATTGAACAATTTCATGTTCAACTCGTTGTCCTCGACGATGAGAACCGTCTTTTCAGCCTGGGGCATCGCAAGCGCCATTTGACCCACCACATGAACTTTGAGGCCGTATGCCGGTGGCGTTCTAACGACGCCTGTGCCAGCAGCAGCCAATTCGTTATCTTCAACAGTCTAGTCGAAACCGGTTAATGCGGATTGAAATGGGCCGACCCAAGCCGAATTCCGAAACTCTGGCGCTGGAAGCGCTCGGCTTTGTCGCCGCTGACGAGGTAGAACTGGGCCGTTTTCTGGGGCTTTCCGGACTTTCTCTGGAACGCTTGCGTGCTGAAGCTTCAAGCCGAGCCACCCTCAGCGCGGTTCTGGCCTACGTGCTTGGACACGAACCGACAGCCCGGGCGTTCGCCGAAACGCACGGTTATGCCGCCGAAGACCTGGCCCGCGCTGCGCATGAGCTGGGCGGCGCGTGAGCGTCCTACCCCGCCTTCAGCGTGGACGCCCCCTTGTCGTCGTCGATGCCGACGAAGTGCTGTTGCGATTTCTCGCGGGGCTTGAGGCGTGGTTACCCGGACAGGAAGCGTTCCTGGATCTTGCGAGCTACCAGCTGACCGGCAATATCCGCCGCACCGCCGACAACAGCCCCGTCGATCAGGCGACGGTATCGGCTCTATTGCGCGACTTTCATGCCAGCGCCGGTTTGAGCCTCGAGCCTGTCGCCGGTGCCGCAGCAGCGCTGGACGAACTGGGTCGTCACGCCCAGATCGTGGTACTGACCAATATCGCGCCCGAGCTCGCCGACCGCCGCCGCGCCAATCTGCGCGCTCACGGCATCGACTATCCAGTCATCGCCAATTCCGGCCTCAAAGGCGCCGCGTTCGCTGCGCTCGCCGCCGAAGCCGCCGCGCCTGCGTTCTTCGTCGACGACATACCCCACCACCACGCCTCGGTCGCCAAGGCTCATCGCGGCACACACCAGGTTCACTTCGTCGCAGACGCGCGGCTGTTTGCGATGGCGCGCCCAGCGCCAGAGGCGAGCCTGTTCACATCCGACTGGGATCAGGCGCGTCTCCATATCCTCAACATCCTCTTGCCGGCATAGACTGCGTTCATGCGGATCGGAATTGACCTCGGCGGCACCAAGATCGAAGGCGTCGTACTCGGCGCAGAGAACGCCGTTGTCGCCCGCCGGCGCGTTCCGACACCTGTGGGCTCTTACGGCGGGACCGTCGCCGCGATCGCTGACCTTGTCTCGACTCTCGCACACGAGACCGGTTTCGGGCCTGACCTGCCGGTCGGCGTTTCGATGCCGGGCGCGCTCAGCCTGAAGACCGGCCTCGTCAAGAACGCCAATTCGACTTGCCTCAACGGGAGACCGCTGGACCGCGATCTGGCGGAGGCACTTGGACGCCGGGTTCGCGTCGCCAATGACGCGAATTGCTTCGCGCTGTCCGAGGCGAGCGACGGCGCAGGCGTAGGACATCGCACCGTTTTCGGGGTGATCCTAGGCACCGGCATCGGCGGCGGCCTGGCGGTCGACGGCCGACTGATCACGGGACCGAACGCCGTCGCCGGAGAGTGGGGGCATAACGGCCTGCCCTGGCCAACCGCCGACGAGGCCGATGGACCTGCCTGTTACTGCGGCAAACGCGGCTGCATCGAAACCTGGATCAGCGGCCCGGCCTTCGCCGCCGGCTATGCCGCGGAGCGCGGCCTCAAGCTGACCGCCGAGGAGATCGCCCACGCGGCGCGCGCGGGTGAGGCCTGCGCCGAAGCCGCGATCGAACGGCTGGGGCAGCGCATCGGCCGCTGCCTCGCCATGGTGGTCAACATTCTCGATCCTGACATCTTCGTGCTGGGCGGCGGCGTCTCTAACATCGATGCGCTCTACGCAATCATTCCCGTCTCGCTTCAGCGCCATGCCTTCTCGGACGGGGTTACGACGCCGGTCGTAAAGGCGAGACACGGGGATTCCAGCGGCGTGCGGGGCGCCGCCTGGCTTTGGGCCGAATCGTGAGACATGGGCGCGCTGTGCCTTAACTGCCTCGATCGCAACGCGTCCGAAGCGCAGCGCACTTGCAAGCCATGTGGGAGCCCACGCCTGCGCCGCCATCCCGAAATGGACGCGCTGGGCATCGCCCATATCGACTGCGACGCCTTTTACGCCGCCGTCGAAAAACGCGACAACCCAAGCCTCGCCGACAAGCCGGTGATCGTCGGCGGTGGCAAGCGCGGGGTCGT
>CAZBPO010000226.1:571-5413 GCA_964493795.1 uncultured Flavobacteriaceae bacterium | reverse complement strand
GGTTCGCGCTGCGCGTCGCGCCCGTACGCCCCGACGGCATGATCGATGTCGACGAACTTGCCCGACTGATCGGACGAAACACGGCGATCGTCTCGGTCATGGCCGTGAATAACGAGACCGGTGTTACGCAGCCGATCGCGCAAGTTGGCAAGCTCTGCCGCGCGGCCGGGGCCCTATTGCACTCAGACGCAGCGCAGGCCCTCGCGGTCGAGCCGATCGAGGTTGATAGCTGGAACGTCGACCTTCTCTCCTTGTCGGCACACAAGGCCTACGGGCCCAAAGGCATCGGAGCGCTTTATGTCCGCCGGGAACGGCGGTCGCAGATGCAGCCGATCATGTTCGGAGGGGGACAGGAAGACGGCCTGCGGCCGGGCACCTTGGCCACGCCCTTGTGCGTTGGCTTCGGCGCCGCCTGCCAAATCCTGTCGGACGAGCGCGAGACCGAGGTCGAGCGGACACGTCGCCTTCGCGACCGGCTGCTCGACCAACTCCGCGCCGATCTCCCCGATCTGGAGGTCAATGGAACGCTGATCTCTCGGCATCCGGGGAACCTCAACATCCGTGTCCCCGGAATTGAGGCCGAGCTTCTTCTCGCGGCGGCCCGCCCCAAACTTGCTGCGGCTACTGGATCCGCCTGTACCTCGGGTACGACCGAACCCTCGCATGTACTCATCGCGATGGGCTTGAGCGGAGCCCAAGCCGCCGAGTCGGTCCGCCTCAGTCTCGGCCGGCTGACCCGTGACGAAGACGTGGACGCGGCGGCGTCAGCCCTCGCGGCGGCGGCTAAAGAGGTCCGGGAAAGCGGGCAGCTCTGACGCTTTCGCGCCTTCGGCCGCCGTGTATGTGACGTTGACCTCGACGGGCGTGACACTCGGGTTTTCACGCGTGAATACAGAGACTTGCTGAGCCATCTCGTCGCCGTCGAGATCTTCGAAACGCTCACTCAAATCTTCTACCAAGTCGGCGGGGATTTCGTAGACAAACAGCCGGAACTCTTCGCTAATCTCCGCGTCGGGCGACGGCGAACACCAGGCGTCCAGTTTTGCGTAGTGGCTTTCGACGGCGGCGCAGGCGTCAGGCCCGCTCACAAGTTCCGCGTAACTATGCTGCTCGTCGACCATCAAAAAGAGTCTGTCAGGAACATGCATTGTGCTTGGCTCCAGGCGAGAGAGAGAACCGGGGCGCGCTGTCACCGCGCCCCGGAAGGTCATCAGGCGGCCAGCTTCACGCCTGCTACGGGCTCAGGCAGCTCGCGCGCCGACTTCGCCTGTTCGGGGTCGTTCACATCGATGCCGAAAGCCTGGTTGTAGGTCCGGCGGATCGCCTCGCGTTCCTCCTTCGGCATCACATCGGCCGCGATCAGCCAGTTGATCAGACTGCCTGCGCGATTGCGCGCTTCCGACCCAGCGTCGATCGCGCCGCTGGCCTTCATGATGACACCCACCCACATTGGCGCCTGCATGCGCCAGTCGATCGCGTTCGCGCGCTTTACCGCCTCGGCCATGGTCATGCGGTCGCCGGCGGTGGCGTTCAAAAGTCCACGCAAGAGCGCGATCTGCGCGGCCGGCTTGAACAGCAAGGCGTGCGGCGCATTCTCGTCCCGCATCGCCGGGATGTTCTCCGGATTGGCAAGGGCGTCCTGATAGGGCTTCAATCCCTCGAGCATCGCTTGCCAGACGGCGCCGACACGCTCGGCGCCCTCATCGAGCTTCAGGTCGTCTGGCCGCGTCTGCGGCTGATAGAAGCTGTTGCCGAGGATCAGGGACGCGCTCTCATAAACTGCGCTGATCGTCGTCAGCTGGCGGCTGCGCGTGGTTAGCGTGTTGCTCTTCCAATTGACGACTTCGAACGGCTTGCCGTTCACGAGGCGGTTGCCAAGCGGCTCGTCATCGCGGAGCAGGCGCCGGGTCACGATGGCGTAGCCGTCATCCTCGCTGGTGATGATGTTGTCACCGCGGCTCGTCTGCTTCGCATAGCGGTTCACAGTGTTGAAGATGCGGCGAGTTTTCACCGGGTTCTCGTGCTTGAGGAAAATGACGCAGACCTCGTCGTCGGGGATGTCCTTGACATAGGGGCCGTAGACCACGCCGTCCTGCTTGGGCTCGTAGACGCTCTTCAGGGCCGCCAGACGGTGCTGGCCGTCGAGCACGATGAGGCTGCCACCGTCGATGGTCACGAACCCGATGCGGTGCGCGTTCGCCTTGTAGGCGCCCGGCACGCTGATCTTCAGGTCGGCGATGGTCTCGAACAGGACCTCGCCATTATAGACCAGGACGATGATCGACCCGAAGAAGCGGTCCTCGTTACGCGTCAGATAGGGAACGATCTGTTCGCGCACGCGCTTGTCGTCGAGTTCGCGCTGCATGCGCTCCTCGATCGAGAAGTTCGCCCACTCGTCGAGCTCGCTGGGCCGGCGGACGGCCTGCACCAGGTCGCGCACGCGCATGGTGGTCTCGAAATACTCGGTATTGCCGATGCGGCCTTTGATGGCGGGAATAAGCAGGGCCATGGGTCTTCTCCTTTTTACATCAGGGGGGTGTCGAGCAGCTGCCGGTTGCAGACCGGCTGGAGGGTGGCGACGAGCTCGCGCTCGAAAGCGGAGCGTTCTTCTTCGTCGGCGACGAGGCGCCAGCTGAAGCGCATGATGCCGACAGGGCGGCTCATCGCGAGATGCAGCAGCCGGTTGCGGCGGAGACGATCGTGCTGGGCGAAGCGCTGCCGGAGCTTGCGCGACTGCCCGACATAGAGGACGCCTCGAAGGTCGTGGATCAGGTAGACGCCGGCGTCGTCCGGGACCATGAACTCTCGGGTGTGCACCAACTCGACCGTCCCGTCCGGCGACCAGCTGATCTCTTGGGTCAGCAGGCGATCGGCGCGCTCTTGGCGCACCGTCTCCACGACCTCCCGCCATGCCGCACTCTTTCGCTCAGCCGCCGCCATGTTTGTTGTCCCAGTTACAATGTTTGCACAAACATGTCTTTTGTCTTCGGCTCTGTCAAGAGCTGCTGCACAAACATTCTGAAGACTTGAAGTGTAGACACTTGGACTATTCGAATACTTGTTGCGTGAGATTGTCTTCTGTGGCGTGTCAGGGTTGGGGGGAGCGCCATGCCGGATCACGCGACCGCGAGGTCGACACGCAAGCAGATCGCCGGGTACTTCGAAACCGAGGTGGCGCGTGCCCTGCGCCGCCTGGCGATGGACCGTGACACCACTCAGCAGGCGCTTCTCGCCGAAGCGCTGAACGACCTGTTCGTGAAACACGGAATGGCGCGCCTGGCGGACGAGACGCCTCTGCCGCGCGGCGGCGCGGCCCTCAAGGCGCGTGGCTCCACCCCTACGAACGCAAAGCGGAGCTGATCGTGTTTCGTATTTCCGCGCGCACAGTGCTCGAGCTTGGGTCGGAGTTGATCAGCTCCGACATCATCGCCTTTTACGAGCTCATCAAAAACGGCTTCGACGCACGGACGAGGAACGGAGTCGACATCAAATTCGACATCGTTCTGCGCAAGAACACCTACCTGACGCTGCGCAAACGGACTCGCGACGAAACCGTCAGCGTCGCGGCTCTCAAACGGGAGATCCGGGCTGCTCTGGCGCCGAGCGCCAGCGATGCGGCACGGACTGAGTTCGAAGGGCTTATCGACGGAGCCACAACCCATGTCGCCCTGCGCCGCGCGCTCAAGGAGGCTCAAGCGCGCTGCAACACTATCACCGTCAGCGACACGGGCTCGGGCATGTCGCGGCGGGACCTCGAGAACAACTTCCTGGTGATCGGAACCGCCTCCCGAAAGCGGGACGTCGAAGCCGCCCTTCGGCGCGGCGATCGTGAGAGCCCTTATCTGGGCGAGAAAGGGATCGGCCGCCTGTCGGCAATGCGGCTCGGCGACCGGTTGCGCGTCGACACCGCTCGCGCCGACGACGTCATCCTCAATCGCCTAGACATCGACTGGACCCGGTTCGCCGATATCGATGCGATGCTCGATCAGGTGGCCGTCGCCCCAGAGGACGGGCCTGCGAAGCCGGCGCCGACCTGGTCCGGAACGACCATCGTCATCGCCGACGTGAGCGAAGACTGGACCGAAACGCGCGTGCGGAGGATGGCCGAGTACGAGTTCGCGCGCCTGACTGATCCGTTCCTCGACCAAAAATCGCGCCCGAGGGTGGCGCTGTACTGGAACGGCGAGCGCGTCGCTATTCCGTGGATGAGCCGCGACCTCATCGCCGCGGCGCACGCCCGCGTTCATGGCGAGTACCGCGTCACGAACGATGTGCCCGAGCTCGAGGTCACGCTGGAAGCGCTGAACCTCGGGTTCGAGCATCCTCACGAGACGCAGCGCATCATCGTGCCGCTGCATGATCTCCAAGCGGCAATCATCGGCAAGGACGGACCTGTGCCCGACTCGGCGCTTGTGTCGGTCGGCCCGTTTGCCTTTGAAGCTCACTGGTACAATCGACGTCGGCTTTCGGGGTTCGACACCACGGGCGAGCAGCACTCGCTCAAAGAGCGGCAGGAGCAGTGGTCAGGCATCCTGTTGTTCCGCGATCGATTCCGCGTCTTTCCGTATGGCGAGGACGAGGACGATTGGCTGGCCCTCGATCGAAAGGCCCTTCGCCGCTCGGGCTACACGCTCAACAAGACTCAGTTCGTCGGCCGAGTGATGATCGGGCGCGCCCTGAACCCGCAGCTGGTGGACCAGACAAACCGCGAGGGCCTTCGACAGACTCCCGAGCAATATGTGCTCGTCAACGCGATGCAGTACGTCGTCCAGACCCTGCTCGGCCGGTTCCTGAAGGACGTCGAACGCCAGTACAAGGCGCAGAAGATCGACCTGTCGGACG
>CAZBPO010000226.1:0-561 GCA_964493795.1 uncultured Flavobacteriaceae bacterium | reverse complement strand
CAGAGATCGATCGTCTGGAGGACCGGGCGAAGATCGCGCACCGCCGCCTGCAGCGACTGGTGCCGGCCGAGGGTCGGGACGCCCTGGAAGAGTTGAACCAGACGCTGCTCGAGTTCTCCGAGTTCGCCGAGCGCGCCCGCACGCGCATAGCGCAGGTCGAGCAGGAGAGCCGACAGATGGTCGAGATGGCCGGCGTCGGCCTGATGGTGGAGGTCGTCGCGCACGAGCTCGCGCGAGCTTCCGAGAACGCGCTGAAGGCGCTCGACGTGCTTCATCGCCGCTCGGTGCCTCAGGATATCCGCGCACACGTCGACACCTTGCGCGCCGAGATGAAGAGCATCAGCAAGCGCGTCCGCGTGCTGGATCCGCTCAGCATTTCGGGACGGCAGACCCCAGAGCTGTTCGACCTTGTACAGTTGGTACGGGACTCACTCGAGGCTCATGAGGCGCAGTTCGAGCGGCACAGCGTCGACCTTAGACTTGCGCTCCCGCGCCACCCCCTGCGGGTCCGCGCGGTGAAGGGCATGGTCGTCCAGATCCTCGAGAACCTGATCTCGAACT
>CAZBPO010000225.1:3840-5457 GCA_964493795.1 uncultured Flavobacteriaceae bacterium | reverse complement strand
GTCGACGCGCAGAACCCAGTCGATGTCGTCGGGGATCTCCGACATGATTTCCTTCAGCGCCTCGGCCAGCACCGACAGATCGACGCGCGCCTGCTCCGACAGATCGGCCGAGTTCACCGCGAACAGGACTTCCGACTGGAAGACGAAACGGTCGCCCGAAATGCGGATATCGCTGCGCTCTCCCAGAATCTGCTTCAGCCGCCCGAAGAACTCGCTGCGGTAGTCGGCCAGCTCTTTCACCTTCTCGGCCAGCGCCTCGTTCAGCCTCTGGCCCAGCGCCTCGATCTCGACCTGGGCTTCCTTGTTCTTGGCGTCCGAGATGTCGAGCGCCTCCTGGATCGCCAGCAATTGCAGGCGCAGCGCCTCGACCTGCTGGTTCAGCAGCGCCAGCTGGGCTTCGGCGTCGGTAAGCGCGCCGCGCTTTTCCTCCAGCTCCGCCTGCGCGGCCTCGCCGGCGGCGGCGCGCTGTTCGGCTTCGGCCAGCGTGGCGCGCAGCCGGTCGCGCTCGGCGGCGGTGTCCGTGGTCGCCTTCTTGGCGAGGCCAAGCTGGTTGGCGAGATCGGCGATACGCGCCTGCAGCGTCACGATCGCCTGGTCGCGGTCGGTCAGCTGCTGGCCCAGATAGAACTGGCCCAGCATGAAGATCGACAGCATGAACGTGATGACCAGCAGCAGCGTCGACAGCACGTCGACGAAGCCCGGCCAGTAATCGAACATGCCCCTTGAGCGGGCGCGGGCCGCCATGGCGTCAGGCCTTCTGTTTCTCTGACATCGCCGCCAGCGTGCGGCCCAGCAGCTTGACCTCCTGACGCATGCCCTCGACGAAGGCGTCGCGGCTGGCGGCCTGCTCGTTCGCAAGGCTCCGCATCGCGCCCTCGACGCTGCGCATCGCGCCGGCGATTTCCGCTGATCCGTCGCCGCTCGACATGCGCCGCTCTTCCAGGCGGATCAGCGTGCGCTCCAGATTCTCCAGATTCTCGGCCGTCTGCTCCAGCAGCGCGGTGATATAGGCCGGGGCCGACGCCTCGCCGTCCATCGCCACCGCCGCCGGTCCTGCGCCCAGGCGCGTGACCGTCGACATCCATTCCTCAAGCGCGGTGTAGAAGCGGTTCTGGGCCTGCCCCGACTGAAGGTCGAGAAAGCCGAGGATCAGCGATCCGGCTAGCCCAAACAGCGACGACGAGAACGCCACGCCCATGCCCGACAGCGGCCCTTCCAGCCCGGCGCGCAGCCGGTCAAAGGCGATCGCGCCTTCAGCGCCGCTGGGCAGCGAGCGGATCGTCTCGGCCACCGAGCCGACCACGATGATGAGGCCCCAGAACGTGCCGAGCAGGCCCAGGAACACCAGAAGACCGGTCATATAGCGCGCGATGTCGCGGCTTTCGTCCAGCCGCGACTGGATGCCGTCCAGGATCGAGCGGGCGACCGGCGCCGACAGGTTCAGCCGCCCGCGGCTTTCGGCCAGCATGTTGGCCAACGGGGCCAGCAGACGCGGCTGGTTGCTTGTCACCGGCGACAGCGACGGATCGGTGCGCCTGAGATTGCTGACCCAGGCGATGTCGGGCAGCAGCCGCCAGACCAGCCGATAGGCGTTCAGGATGCCCAGCAGCAGAACCG
>CAZBPO010000225.1:0-3830 GCA_964493795.1 uncultured Flavobacteriaceae bacterium | reverse complement strand
ATGTAGACAAAGAAGATGTATGCATTAAGTGTGGAAGGCAAGGACACCCAAGAAACCTATGCGCAGCAACGGCGGAAGAAATGAAGGCATACCAGAAATGGGTAGATGGACAAATGGAGAAAGGCCAGATACCCAAGGCAATAGCCAAAGCAGAAGAACAACGGCAGAAGGCCCAGCAGCAGAACGGCCAGGATCAACCCGTTCAGGAACGGGTTCGACATGAAGGCGTGGAACAGCTGCGGCAGGATGAAGGCGACGGCGACGCCGGCCAGCCCCAGGAACACCGTCATGCGCAGCAGATAGGGCGCGAGCTGAAGTGTGGAGAACGCGGTGGATCGCGCGCGGGCCATGCGGCTCCTCATCGAAAACGCGGGGAATGACGCGGGTCGACCGAGACTTCGTCCCGATCAAGGCGAAGATGTGGCGAGGCTGAAGCTTCAGCTTGAGACTAAGCCGCTATCCTGCGGGATGGAAACGGCATTCGATGGGCGTCGGCGCGACGGTCATCACGAGTGCGTCGAATTGCGCCCTAATCAAGGGCGTGGGCCTTCACAGCCGCTTGGCGGCGATCCGCGCGACGTCGATCGTCTGCTCGCGGCTCAGACCGTTCGTTAATACGTGAAGCCAGGAGTCCCCCTTCAGGGCGGTGAGGCTCATGATCTGAGGAGACGCCTCTTCTATCAGAAAGCCCCCGCCGTCGATGACCAGGATCGCCTTGTCGCCGATAGCCGGAAGTTCTTCGAATTCGATCGCACCCCTGCGAAATCCATTCACCATATCGTCGAACATTCGAGCTGGCGTGTCTTGAGTGAAGGAGCGCGGGCCCATGATCGATATCTCTACGAAAAGATCGCCGTCAGCCCCCCACCTGCAATCCGAGGCATCGATCTCCGGCTTCGCGGTTCCGCGGCCCGTCGCGCCGGGGCCGACGAAATCTGAGGCTTCGGCGTCGGTCAGCAATCCGCACACACGGTCCAGCATGACGCGGCGGGCTTCCATGAGGACCCTTTCGCGGGCACCCGCCGCCGCCCTGCATTCCGCATCGGACAGCAGTTCAGCTTGCGAGCACGAGGCGACCTTGATCCGGGCCTCTTCGTGATGCGCGTCGTAATAGGCCTTGTCACGCGGGCTGTCGCAGGCCGTCGACATCAGGCCCAGCAGAACCGCCGCCATTGCTCTTTGCATGCCTGCCTCCGCGATGGAGACTAACTCTTGACCGCCTTCAGCGTCTTCACCAGCGTCGGATGCAGTTCCTGATTGCCGGCCACGATGCCCTTGCGGCCCAGCACGTCGCCGCCGCCGGTCAGGTCGCTGACCTGTCCGCCGGCCTCGCGCACCATCACGATGCCCGCGCAGGTGTCCCACGAGTTGAGGCCGATCTCCCAGAAGCCGTCATAGCGGCCGGCCGCCACATAGGCGAGGTCCAGCGCCGCCGAACCGAAGCGCCGGACGCCGGCCGAGATCTGCGTGACGGCGGCATATTGCGCGAAGAACAGCGGCGGGTTTCCGTGCTCGCCCAGATTGAGGCCGGTCGCGAACAGCGCGCTCGCCATCTCGCGACGGCCTGAAACGCGCAGCCGCTTGTCGTTCAGGAACGCGCCCTTGCCCCGCTCGGCGATGTAGAGCTCGTCGCTGACCGGGTTGTAGATGACGCCCGCCACAGGCGCGCCGGCCCGTTCCAGCCCTATGGAAATGGCGAAATGCGGCACGCCGTGGATGAAATTGGTGGTGCCGTCGATCGGGTCGATATGCCAGCGATGCTCGGTGTCCTTGCCCTTGATCTCGCCGGATTCCTCCAGAACGAAGCCGAAATCGGGACGCGCCTTGTGCAGTTCTTCGCGCAGGATCTTTTCGGCCGCCAGATCGGTCTGGCTCACGAAGTCGGCTGCGCCCTTGCGGCTCACCTGAAGCTGCTCGACCTCATTGAAGTCGCGGCGGATCTGCCGCGCCGCCTTGCGGGCGGCGGAGACCATGACGTTAAGGGTAGGCGAAAGAACGGGCATGAAACCAAGTATCCGGGGCCGCTGGGCCGGGGTTGTTAGCAGGCGAGGGCGACGGCCTCAACCGCCGGACGGGGCGGCCGCCTCGGCGCGGGCTTCGGCGGCTTCCGCCTCGGTCACCTGCTTCAGCAGCGTGACCTCCAGATCGTCGTCGACCACGCCATTGGCCTTGGCGCGATAATACCAGACCAGCGCGGCCTTGGGGTTCCGCTCGACGCCCTGGCCCTCGTTCAGCATGGTCGCGACGATGATCTGCGACTGGGGGTCGCCCGCTTCGGCCGCCTTCAGCAGCCAGCGATAGGCTTCTGCGGCGTTCGCCGGCATGCCGACGCCGCGCAGGCTCATGAAGCCAAGCTTGTAGATCGCGTCGATGCTGCCCTTGGCCGCCGCCTCGCGGAACCAGAAAACGGCCCGGGCCGGCTCCGGCGGCGCCACTTTTGGCGGCGCCTCCATAAATTGCAGCCCCATCGCATACAGCGCGTCGGCGTCGCCGGCCGCCGCCGCGAACAGCAGATGCGGCCGCGCGGCAGGGAAATCGACCTCGCCGCCCTGACCGGCCATCAGCATCAGCCCCAGCAGCACGCCGGCGCGGACATGGCCGGCATCGGCGGCGCGCTTCAGCCAGACCCGCGCCTCGGCGGCGTTCTCTGGCCCGCCAACGCCGTCGCGATGCATGCGCCCCAGCATGAACGCCGCTTCGACGTCGCCCGCTTCGGCTTCGGCTTGCGTACGCGTGCGCTCGGCGCTGGGCTCCTGCGCGGCGGCGAATCCGGCCGTCAGAGACAGGCAGAGCAGAAGGGCGAGGCGCCGCATCATGTGGCGAACAGCGCGTTGAAAGCGGCGACCGCAGTCCTCGGCCCGGCAGGATGCGCCCAGACCCCGGCGCTGACCGCCAGAAAGTCCGCACCCGCCGCGATGACAGGCCCGGCGTTCTCCACCGTGATGCCGCCGATGGCGACCTGCGGCGTGGTCATCACCTCGGCCCACCACGTCACGAGCTCGATGGGCGCGCTGGTCTTGGCGTCCTTGGTGGTCGTCGCGAACATCGCGCCGAAGGCGACATAGTCCGCCCCGGCCTCTCCGGCCTCCATCGCCAGATGCCGGCTGTCATGGCAGGTGACGCCGACGATGGCGTCCGGCCCGACGATCCGCCGCGCCTCGGCATACGAGGCGTCCTCCTGCCCCACATGCACGCCGTCGGCGTTCAGCGCCTTGGCGAGGTCAGGCCTGTCGTTCACGATGAACGCCGCGCCCGCCGCCTGCACGATCGGCATCAACAGCCGCCCCGCCGCCAGCACGGCCTCGTCGCTCGCGTCCTTCAGCCGCAGCTGCACGCAGGCGACATCCCCGCCCGCCAGCGCCTCGGCCAGCACAGGCGCGAACGCCGCCGGCTCGAAAGCCGGCGGCGTGATGAGATAGAGACGGCAGCGGTGCGCGTCGCTCACTCAGCCGCCGCGGCCTGCGCCTTACCGATGGTCGGGGCCAGTTCGCCGGCGGCATAGCGCTTGGCCATCGCCGACAGTGGCAGCGCCTTGATCTTGTCGGCCCAGCCTTCCGCGCCGAATTCCTGAAAGCGCTGGATGCAGACCTTGCGCATCGCTTCCTTGGCGGGTTTCAGATAGGCGCGCGGGTCGAACTCGCCCGGCTTCTCGGCGAACACCTTGCGGATCGCGCCGGTGATCGCCATGCGGTTGTCGGTGTCGATATTGATCTTGCGCACGCCATGCTTGATGCCGCGCTGGATCTCTTCCACCGGCACGCCCCAAGTCTGGGGCATCTGGCCGCCATACTGGTTGATGATGTCCTGCAGGTCCTGCGGCACCGACGACG
>CAZBPO010000224.1:365-5460 GCA_964493795.1 uncultured Flavobacteriaceae bacterium | reverse complement strand
AGCGGGATGCCCGACTGCGCGCCGAACGCGCCGCCGGACGATTTCGAGCCGGTGACGATCACCGTTTCCGAAGCCGAAGCCTCGCTTTCGGCCAGCATCGCTGCGGCCGATTGGGCGCTCGCCACCGATGCGAAGGCGGCGATGGCGGTCGAACAGAACAGGGCGCGCACAAGCGGCCCGGATTGGGTAGGCACAGATATCTCCTGGACATGAACATGGCGCGCGGCCGCAGATGCGGGCGCGCTGGACAGGCGGTTTCAGGCGTTCAGGTCAGGAAAGATGGCGGCGCGCGTTGCGCCTGGGGTCGATAGTCCGGCGCGGCCGATCCTGCGGCGGAAACGTCCAGATCGACGATGTTTCGGGCGATCGCCACCGCCAGGCTGGCGATCGGCGCCTGGGGCGGCGGCGCAAGGGTCGCCAGGGCGGCGAAGGCGCAGGGCATCTGCGCGGCCGCCATGGCCTCGCTTCCGCCTACGCCGGGCTGCGCTTCGCCATCGACGATGCGCGCGCCGTCGATGGTGCAGATCACCATCGACACGCCTTCGTCGGACACATGCGGCATGAACCCGGCCGGGATGAAGGCGCGGATCAACGCGGCGAACAGCGCGCACGCCAGAAAGGCGTCGCGCAGTCCGATCCCCGTCGAGGATGTGACCCGCAAGGCGTTCATGGCCGTCCTGCTAGCCCTGCGGCTGGGCCCTGTCCAGCCCGGGCGTCGTCAGGGCACGACTTCGAACGTCACCGCAGCGGTGAAAGAGCGATAGGCTCCGCCTTCGGCCTCCGGCCCCACGCGGTGGCGCGTCATCGCGAGATAGACGCCCGCCGCCTGCGGGGTGAAGGTCACGCGGCCTTCGGCATCGGTTTTCGCCTCGAGAGGCGCGGCGCCGGCATAGGTTTCGCCGTCACGGTGCAGGTTCACCGCCTGATCGACCAGGGGCGCGCCGTCGAACACGAGCAGGAATGTCACGGCCGCGCCCGCCGCCGCTTCGGCGTTCGTCACGGGCAACAGCTCCAGACCCTTGCCGCGCGGGGTGCGGGCGGCGTCGCTCGGCTTGCCCCGCGTCACATACGCATCCGCCGAAGTGAGGCTGACCATGTCCACCGCCTCGAAGCCTTCGGGCGCGGATGCGCCCGGCTCAAGAAACTCCCACGCGCCGTCCTTCAGATAGGCCTTGGCCGTGCGCCCGATCCGGTCGCCCGTCGAGATGCGATAGGTGCCATCGGCCGCCAGCGGCACTTCCAGGATCGCGACATCCTTCAGATAGACCGGCGACAGCGCCGCCTTCGCGCCGTCCGGCCCGACCACGTGATAGTCGTCCGACTTCATGGCCACGTCCGGCACGAAGAAATCTTCCGCGAAGCTACCCTGCACCGTCACGTGGTCGCGTTCCGCCGTGACGAAGACATTGGGCAGCAGATAGGGCGAATGCGCCATCGCGGCCGGCGTGGCCAGAATCAGGGCGGAAATCAGGGCGAACCGGCGCATCGGACCTCACAGGTGTGACTTTGCTGTCATATTAATAACGTTTCTCAGAGTCATTCGCAAATTCTGTTGACCGGGCGAGGTGGCGGGCCTACGGAGCCGCACTTGCGAATTATTTGCATATCAAAGTCGGGGATATCCGCCCATGTCCGTCCATCGCGCCTTCCTTCGTGGCCTGCTGCTCACCAGCTCGGCCCTGGTCCTCGCCACCCCCGCCGCCAGCGCCCAGGATGCCGCGCCGGAGCCGCAGCAGGTCGCTGAACTCGGCGCGGAAACCATCACCGTCACCGCCGTGCGCACCGCGAAGAAGGTGGAAGACGTGCCCGCCACGGTGTCGGTCATCAGCGACGAAGAGATCGCCAACCGTCTGGTCAAGGACATCAAGGATCTCGTCCGCTTCGAGCCGGGCGTTTCGGTGCGCGCCCAGCCCTCGCGCTTCGGCGCGGCGCTCGGTTCTACCGGCCGCGACGGCAATGCCGGCTTCAACATCCGCGGCCTTGAGGGCAACCGGGTGCTCATCCAGGTCGACGGGGTCCGCATTCCCGATGCTTACGGCTTCGGCCCGCAGGTGGTCGGGCGCGGCGATTTCGTTGATCTGGGTCTTCTGAAGACGGTCGAGATCGTGCGCGGCACGGCCTCGGCGCTCTATGGCAGCGACGGTCTCGCCGGCTCGGTGGCCTTCATCACCAAGGACCCGGTCGATTTCCTGAAAGACGACAAGGCCTGGCATGTTCAGGGCCATGCGGCTTACGCCAGCGTGAACGAAGGCTGGTCGACTGGCGGGATCATCGCCGGGTCGTCCGAGTCGTGGTCGGCGATGGTCGCCTATAATCGCCGCGACTGGCGCGAGACCGAGAACAAGGGCACGGTCTATACCTCCAACGCCACGCGCACCGCGCCCAATCCGGAAGACGGGTATTCGAACTCGGTGCTGGCCAAGCTCGTCTGGTCGAACGAGGCGCACCGCGTCCGCCTGACCTACGACCACCTCGACAGCAAGACCGAGTGGGACGTCCTGACCGCGCGCGCCGCCGTCGTCAGCGCCGCCACCAGCGTGCTTCAGCTGCTCGCCACCGACGACGCCCGCCGCGACCGGGTGACGCTCGACCACCGCTATGACGGCAAGGGCGCGATCCGCAGCGCCGACACCAACATCTACTGGCAGGACGCGACCACGCGTCAGTTCTCGTTCGAAGACCGCAACACCGCCGCCGACCGCACCCGCGACAACACGTTCGACAACCGCGTGTGGGGCTTCGGCACGGTTCTGGAGAGCGAGTTCGACACCGGCGCGGTCACGCACCGTCTCGTCTATGGCCTCGACTTCTCCAAGACGCATCAGGATTCGCTGCGCGGCGGCACGGTGCCGACGCCGCCCGACACCTTCCCGGCGCGCGCCTTCCCGACGACGGACTACACGCTTCTCGGCCTGTATGTGCAGGACGAGATCGCTCTGCTCGACGGCGCGCTCACGCTGTTCCCGGCGCTGCGCTTCGACTGGTACGATCTCGATCCGCGCGCCAACGACCCGCTCTATCCCAGCGTCGTGGCGGGCAGCAGCGACAGCCACTGGTCGCCCAAGCTGGGCATCGTGTGGAAAGTGGGCGACGGGGTCAGCCTGTTCGCCAATCTGGCCACGGGCTTCAAGGCGCCTGCGCCGAGCCAGGTGAACAACCACTTCTCGAACCTCGCCTTCGGCTACACGTCGAGGCCCAACCCCGATCTGAAGCCCGAGACCAGCCGTTCGATCGAAGGCGGCATCCGCTACGCCGGCAAGGGCTTCAGCCTCAGCCTGACGGCGTTCTATGGCGAGTATGAGGATTTCATCAGCCAGCAGGTCGTCAGCGGGTCGGGCACCACGGCCGACCCGGCCGTCTATCAGTATGTCAATCTGGGCAGCGTCCAGATTTCGGGCATCGAGGGCAAGATCGCCGGCGATCTGGGCTATGGCTTCAGCGCCGTCGCCACTTTCTCGTATGCCGACGGCGACGACACGACCGGCGCCGTCGACGTGCCGCTGTCCACCATCGATCCGTTCAAGATCTCGGCGGCGCTGAACTGGACCGAAGACCAGGGCCGCTTCGGCGCCCAGCTCGCGGCGGTCCATGTCCGCCGTAAGTCCTCGGACGAGGTGGCTTCGGCGACCGCCTTCCGTCCGCCTTCCTTCACCACGCTCGACCTGTCGGCGTGGGTTCAGGTGACCGACGGCGTGAAGCTGCGCGCCGGCGTCTTCAACCTGACCGACGAGAAATACTGGTGGTGGAGCGACGTGCAGGGCCTGTCGACCACGTCGGCGGTGCTCGATTCCTACACCCAGCCCGGCCGCAACTACGCGGTCTCGCTGACGGTCGATTTCTGACGCAGATCAGGCTTGAGGGAAAAAGGATCACAACGATGAAAGCCTTTGTTTTGGCGACGGCCGTGGCGCTCGCGCTCGGCGGCTGCGCCACCCAGACGGGCGGCGCGACGGCGCCGGCCGTCGCCGCGACCGCCGGCGCGCTCCATGGCGATTTCCAGACAGACCGCAAGGCGATCCTCGCCATGGCGGGCGACTATCGCGTGATGTTCGATTTCAAGGAGATCGCCGCGTTCGTGCCCGATTACGAGCTGCTCAAACCCAAGGAGAGCGGCGGCTACGAGATCGTGCGGGTCATCGAGGACACCGGCGAGAAGATCGCGCTCCAGCACATCCTGGTCATCGAGATGGATAACGGCCAGACCTTCATCATCAAGCACTGGCGTCAGGACTGGGTCTATCAGCCGGCGACGGTCCTCACCTATGCCGGCCCCGGCAAGTGGGCGCTCAGCCCGGTCGCCAAAGCCGATCGCACCGGCGCCTGGTCGCAGACCGTGTGGCAGACCGACGATTCGCCGCGTTACGGCGGCGTCGGCCGCTGGCGCTATGACGGCGGCGACGTGCGCTGGACCAGCGGCGAGACCTGGCGGCCGCTCGCCCGCCGCGATGCGGTGCGCAGCCCCGTCTATGATCGCTATCGCGGCGTGAACCGCCACGCGCTGACGCCCAAGGGCTGGGTGCACGAGCAGGACAACGCCAAGGTCGGCCTGCGCGAAGGCAAGCTGACCACCGTGGTCCACGAGACGGTGATCAACACCTATCGCCGCGACGCCGATTTCCCTGTCGCCAAGGGCGACGCCTATTGGGCGAAGACCGCTGATTACTGGGGCGCTGTCCGCGGCTTCTGGGATGCGGCGATCGTCGCGGGCAAGGGCGTCAGCGTGGTCGAGGAGGCCGAGAACGGCTCGGTGACCGGCCCGACCCTGATGGGTCTGGCCGACGAGATCGTATCGGGCACGAAGACCACCGATTCCGCAATCGCCGAGGCCCGCGCGGTCATCGCGACCGCGACCGGCGCGACGCTTCAGTAAGCCTAATTCCGGGGTGCCCTAGAGTCAGGGCACCCCGGAAATCCGCCAATTCGGAGAAAACGTCAGAAGAACAAAAAAGAACGCTTGCAGAACTGGAACAAAACCGGCACAGTCCTCCGCGTTGCTCATGCCCAACCTGCATGTCACAAGGACTCAAAGCCGATGGCCACCTCCCTGCGCGTAGTCGAGAAGCCCGAAATGGACCGCAAAGACCCCGAAAAGAAG
>CAZBPO010000224.1:0-355 GCA_964493795.1 uncultured Flavobacteriaceae bacterium | reverse complement strand
TCGGCAAGGGTTCGATCATGCGGCTGGGCGCGAACGACAAGCCCGTCGAGATCGAGGCGATCTCCACCGGGTCGCTCAGCCTGGACATCGCGCTGGGCATCGGCGGCCTGCCCAAGGGCCGCATCATCGAAATCTACGGCCCGGAATCCTCGGGCAAGACCACGCTGGCCCTCCATGTCGTGGCCGAAGCCCAGAAAAAGGGCGGCATCGCCGCCTTCGTCGACGCCGAGCACGCGCTGGACGTGTCCTATGCCCGCAAGCTGGGCGTGAAGCTGGACGACCTGCTCATCTCGCAGCCCGACACGGGCGAGCAGGCGCTTGAGATCGCCGATACGCTGGTGCGGTCGGGCGCGGT
>CAZBPO010000223.1:0-5463 GCA_964493795.1 uncultured Flavobacteriaceae bacterium | reverse complement strand
CGCAGGCCGGAGTCGAGGGCGCGCGCATCGGTCGCAGGCCAGGGTGTGGCGGGCGCAGACGGCTTTCCACAGACTGCGCAGACCGGGGCCGGGGGCGGAATCGGAGCGTCTGGAGTTTCATGAGTCTGAAGTGCGATCTGTTCCGCGACACGCCGCGCATGCAGGCGGCGGGACGCAATTCACCTCCCCTGCGGCGCGGCGAAACGGGCATCGGCCCCGCCCTGTTGCAGGCCGGGCTGATCGAGCTGGGCTATACCCTGCCCGTCTCGACCGCCAAGACGGGCTCGCCGGACGGCATCTATGGCGGCGAGACGCAGGCGGCCGTGAAGCGGTTTCAGGCCGCCAATCCGCCGCTGGTCGATGACGGGGTGGCCGGCGCGAAGACGCTGGCCGTAATGGACGCCAAGCTGCCGGTCTCGGCCCAGCCGGCCCCCAAGCCGCCCAAACCCAAGCCCGGCCCGGCTCCCAAGCCTCAGCCTCAGCCCCAGCCGCAGCCCAAACCGAAGCCGCCGCCGGCGCCGCTGGAGCCCAAGCCGCTGCGTCCGCCGCCGCATGACAAGTTCAAGCTGGGCACCGCCGACCCGCCGCTGAAGCCTGACGCCGGCGCGGGCGCCTGGAATTCGGAATGGCCCAGCCTGCGGACCCTGGCGATCATGGCCGTGCTGGCCGACCCGGTGAAGGCGACCTCGTTCTACGGCGCGTGCATGGCCGCGGTGGGGCCGAACGCCACGCGCCACCTGCGCCACTATCTGGGCAATACGGGCACCCAGCTGACCATCCCCTACAACACCATGACCAAGGCGACCGAGCGGGCGCGCTATGTGCTGGTGACCGAGATTCTGGACATGGTGGACTATATCGACCAGTTCCCGCCGGGATCGTGGGCGATCACCTCGAAAGCCCCGCGCTTCGACGACCACACCTACAACTACAGGGACGAGACCAAGGACTGGTACTTCGCGATCGGCGGCTATGGCGTGTGGACCAAGGCGACAGCCAATGTCGGCCCGGACGGGATGATCGAGGCGACGGTGACGGTGAAATTCTATGACCGTTACAACTGGGACGGCGGCAAGTCGGTGGAGCTGGCGGGCATCACCATCACCGACGCGTTCATGGCCGAGTTCCACCGGCAGGGCGTGGCCAAGGAGTATGACTGCGTCGGCCAGACCTCGCGCGCGCTGAGGTGGGCGCGCGGAAATCCGCCCGGCGACGGCGAGATCGCATGAGGGCGCGATGGGGGAACTTCGCAGGCGCGGCATCGCCGCGTTGCGCGCCCAGATTGCTGGCGACCCCGCCTGCCCTCACCGCATAATTCCGAAGAACCGATCGAGGATCCTTGCGATGGCGTTGAAGATTGCAGGCGAACGCTATTCCTCGATGGGGTTCGATTTCCGCAAGGCCTTCGCCTATCAGATGGTGCCCAGCGGCGGCCCGCCGCGGCGCGTGGATTTCGAGACCGACCACTCGGACTGGATCATGGCGCCGAACCAGGACGAGGTGGACGGCGCGCCGCTGGGCCTCGCGCAGGCCTTCTCGGTGCGCGCCATCCAGGGCAGCGCGAAGCCGGAAAGCCTTGGCGGGCAGATCGAGGCGTTTCGCCTGCCGGCGAAAGCGAAGATGAGCTTTGAGTTCACCGGCCAGGGAAATCACGGGCATTTCGAATACAAGCTGCAACCGGTGAAGAAGCACGTTCCGCCGATCCGTTTCCGGATCAGCGTGCTGCCGCCCCGGTCGCTGCCCTATGCGGCGTTCGTGATCATGAGCGACGCGACCATCCTGGCGGACATCGACACCGTGCAGATGGGGCGGCAGTTCAAGATCGCCGAGATCGTCTATAAGACCCAGTGCAACGTGGATCTGGTGCGGGCCGTGCGGCCGCGCGACACGCCGCGCATCGGCGACCCGCCGCGCGACATGAACATCATCCCGATCCGCACCGACCTGTCGCTGGGCAATCCGGTGAACCTGAACGAGACGTGGAAATTCCTGCGCGAAGACCTCAACCGCGGCCTGACGCCCGAGGAGCAGAAGCTGCTGAAGGTTGTGATCTGCTGGAACGTGCTGAGCGGCGAGGAGCGCAAGGCCAACAAATGGGTCGATGACGCGGTGGGCCTGGCCAAGGTCGGGGAGAATATCTGTTTCTGCGAGACCGAACTGACCGGGCCGCTGGGCCAGTCGCCCGAATGGACCACGATCGCCCATGAGATCGGCCACTCGCTGGGGCTGAAGCACACGCTGGGCGCGGAAAATCACCGCAACATCATGGTCGACGGCAATATGGGCGCGGGCTTCTCGGACAAATTCCTGTGGTTCCAGATCGAGAAGCTGAACGGCGCGATGGCCCACAAGCTGGACAAGAACTGGTTCTTCTGAAGGAGGCGGCGCGATGGCCCTGAAGTCGAGACTGTTCGCCGGAAACAAGGAGCTGGAAGCCGCCGCCAAGGCGCATCCCAGCCACATCACCCCCGGCGCCAAGGGTGTGCATGTGCGCAAGATCCAGGGCGCGCTGCAGGCGCTGGACGGCGCCAAGATCGACGACCTTGAAATCCGCACATCGACCTACGGCAAATCCACGGCGGCGGCGGTTCTGGCCTACAAGGCCAAACGCGACATCGTGAACCGCTCGTACCAGCAGAAGGCCGACAATATCTGCGGCATCATGACGGTGACTCGGATGGACGAAGAGCTGGCGGCGGCCGAGAGGCCCGGCCTCTATGTGCCGGTGTCGCATGGCTGCGAGCGCGGGCTGCAACCGCCCTCGCCCTCCGGGCAATACGACCAGCCGGTGATGCCGATGAGCGACGCGCAGATGATCGCGCATCTGCAACGCGGCACCTCGCCCGAAGCGCGGGCGCTGGTGGCCGATCTGGGCGGCGGCAGCGGACCACTGGTCGCAGCGCGCATGCCCGGCGTGCGGGTGGCGAGCGCGGCGCTGAAACCGGGAACGCCGCTCAGGCGGGGATAGCGCCGGCCCGTTGTCGCGCCAACTGACAGGCTGAGGCATGGATCCCCGGATCGGCCTTTGGCCGCCCGAGGATGACACCCAAGCCGGATCGACGCGAACTAGCCCCGCGTGAACGCCGCGATGAAGAAGCCGTCGGTGGCGGTGGTGTGGGGGCTGAGGCGGGACTGAAGCGCATCGAGCCGAGCCAGGCCATCTCCCACCCAGCAGAGCGGCATTCTGATCAGGCTTACAACCCGCTTCGCTTTCTGGCGACCGCCAGCTTCTTCTGTTCGACAAATGTCAGGCGCGCCTGGATTTTCTCATACAGATCGACAACCCGACGATAATCACCCGCCAGAAAAGCTGCGTGGGCCTTGGGCCGCACCTGACTTGCCAGAACGTCCAATTGCAGCGCCTCACTCCACACCGCTCTCCGCTCGTCGAGCAAAGCGAACGCTTCAGGTTCGCCCCTTAGCGCCGACACGGCATAGGTCATGACCCAATCCGCCAACCGCTCGAGACCTTCTGCGACGGTTTCGGGGCTGCTCGCGGCGTAGGATCGATAGCCTTTCGCCGCGTCGGGATCGGTCGCGTCGATCAACGCAGACATCCCGTATCTCGAGCCCGCACGAATGATCTCAAACCCGGTTTCAAAGGATGAGCGCCCCAGATACACCACCGCTTCAAGGTCAGGCTTGCGATACCGCAGGAGCGTGACTTCGTCGCCGTCCACGACGAATCCAAAGGCCTGAAGAAACCGGAACTTCTGGCGGGCCGCTTGCGCGAAGCAGAGGCGCGCACGCTCGCGTTCCGTCCGCTGTGTCCCAACCATCTGCAAGGCACCTGCGAGGTTCCGTCGTCTTCGCCGAAACGAAGCTCCGGCAAAACGACTTTAGCAAGGCAGCGGCCCCGGCGGCATTTTGGGCGGACCGCGATCGGCGCGGATCAGCCCCGTGTGAACGCCGCGATGAAGAAGCCGTCGGTGGCGGTGGTGTGGGGGCTGAGGCGGCGGGAGGGTTCGGGCGTGAAGTCCGGGTGCGCGGCGGCGAAGGCGGCCGTGATGTCTTCGTTTTCCTGCGGCAGGACCGAGCAGGTGACATAGACGAGGCGGCCGCCGGGCTTCACCAGCGGTGCGGCGGCGGCGAGAAGGCCGGATTGAAGCGGGTTGAGCTGCGCCAGGCCCTCTTCCGTCAGGCGCGCGCGGGTTTCGGGGTTGCGCCGCCATGTGCCCGAACCCGAGCACGGCGCGTCGATCAGGACGCGGTCGAAGCTTTCCGTGAAGGGCGACGGGCCGCCCAGCCAGTCTTCGGCCAGAAGCATGGTTTCGATGATGGACGCGCCCGCACGGGCGGCGCGTTCGGGCAAACGCTTCAGCCGCACCGCGCCGGTATCGCCCGCGAGGATGCGCCCCCGGTTCTGCATGGCGGCGGCGGTGGCCAATGTCTTGCCCCCTGCCCCGCAGCACAGATCGAGCACCGTATCGCCCGGTTGCGCCTGAAGCGCGGCGGCGGCGAGTTGTGAGCCCGCGTCCTGAACCTCGACCAGACCGAGCGTATGCGCCGCGCCGGCCTCGACCTCGACGCCGCCGGAGGTGACGCGCAGCGCAGTGTCGATGAGGCCGAGGGGTTCGGCGATGACGCCGTCTTCCGCGAGGCGTTCGATCGCCTGCGCGCGGGTGGCTTTCAGCGTGTTGACGCGAAGATCGAGCGGGGCGCGGGCCTGAAGGGCGGCCAGTTCGGCGGCGGCGTTTTCGCCCCAGGCGCGGGCGAACGCGGCGGCGAGCCATGCGGGCGTCTGATCGGCGCTGCCGAGCGCGGCGCGTTCCGCCTCGCTGAGCGGCGGGGCGGCGTGGCGCGCGCCGGTGAACAGCGCCGCGACGGCGGCGGGATCATGCGATCCGGCAAGGCCGGCGATGACCATGCGGCGCGGATCGCGGCTGGCGTCGCCGCTGCGCAGCGCCGCGAAGACGATGTCGCCTATGGCGCGGCGGTCGCCTGAACCGGCGAAGCGGTTGGCCTTGCCCCACGCGACCAGCGCCCGGTCGGCGGCCGCGCCTTCAAGCACATGGCCGACGATCTCGATGGCCGCCGCAACGCGGGCGTCAGGCCTCACGCATTGCCGCCGGCGTTGTAGTTGGGGGCTTCGCGCGTGATCATCACGCCGTGCGGATGGCTTTCGCGCATGCCGGCATTGGTGATGCGGACGAACTGGGCGCGTTCGTGCATGGCCGGGATGGTGGCGCAGCCGGTATAGCCCATCGCGGCGCGGAGGCCCCCGACGAGCTGATGCACCACGGCGTCGACCGGGCCCTTATAGGGCACCTGCCCCTCGATGCCCTCGGGCACCAGTTTCAGCGTGTCGCGCACCTCGGCCTGGAAATAGCGGTCGGCGCTGCCCCGCGCCATCGCGCCGAGCGAGCCCATGCCGCGATAGGATTTGTAGGAGCGGCCCTGATACAGGATGACCTCGCCGGGGCTTTCATCGGTGCCGGCGAGCAGCGAGCCGATCATCGCGAC
>CAZBPO010000222.1:3399-5474 GCA_964493795.1 uncultured Flavobacteriaceae bacterium | reverse complement strand
GGTGGACGGGGTGGTGCATTACTGCGTCGCCAACATGCCGGGCGGCGTGGCGCGCACCTCGACCTTCGCGCTGAACAACGCGACGCTGCCCTTTACGGTGGCGCTGGCCGACAAAGGCTATCGCAAGGCGCTGATCGACAACCCGCATCTGAAGGCCGGGCTGAACGTGCATCACGGCAGGCTGACTTACGCCGCTGTGGGCGAGGCGCAGAACCTGCCCAGCATCACGGCCGACGAGGCGCTGGCGGCCTGAGGCGCGACATCGGGGGAGGGGGCGTGGCGGATCTCGACATGTACGGGAAGCCCGTAGCCGCGCCCGGGCCGACAGGCATCGGCGGCTGGATGATCCTGCCGCTGATCGGGCTTGTGGGCACGCTGGCCCTGACGGCGTTCAACCTGTTCATGGGGTTGAAGGACCTGTCGCCCGACGTCTTGCGTGAGATCATGCGCGCCGAAACGCCCCAGATGGAGACCGTGCGCCTGGCGTTCGCCATTTCGATGCTGGCGGGTTTCGCGATCGTGGGGACGGCAAGCCACGCGCTGCATCTTTTCGCCCGCAAGCGACGCGCGCTGCCGAACTCGATGGTGGCCCACTATCTGACGGTGATGGTCGCGCTGGGCGGCGAACTGTACGCGGCGCATCTGATCGACAGTCTGATGCCCGGCCAAGGCGGCGTCGACGAGGCGCTGCAATGGGTGATCCGCGGCGCGCTCTGGATCACCTATTTCAAGGTCTCGGACCGGGTGAAGAACACGTTCGTGAACTGATCGTCACGGCGCGGCTTCGAGGCTTTCGACCAAAAGGGCGAGGGCGGCCTCGGTGAAGAGCCACATGTTCTCGACGCGGTCGGAGAGCCCGGTGCGGACCGTGCGGACAGCGTTCAGGCGGCCGGCGACGGCGATGCAGGTGTGGCCGGCGGGATCGCCATAGCCGTTGCCGTGCGGGCCCGCCGCGCCGGTTTCGCTGAGGCCCCAGGCGACGCCGCCATGCTTCTGCCGGATGGTGTCAGCCAGGATTTCGGCGTAGGGCTCGGACGAGGAGCGGATGCCCTTGGCGCGCAGCTCGTCGAAGGTGAGATCGAGCAGGCCGCGCACGGCGCGCGGCGAGTAGGTGACCGCCCCGCCCGCGAAGTATTCCGACGCGCCCGGCACGGCGAGAAGGGCGGCCGAGATGAGGCCGCCCGCCGAGGTTTCGCCGACGGCGATCTTCTCCTTGCGGGCTTTCAGAAGTTCGCCGGCGCGCGCGCCGAGCTGGAGAAGATCGCGCATCGCGTCAGCCCGGGAAGGTCTGGACGCCGATCGGATAGAAACCGAGCTCCGGGTCGTCGGCGATGCAGGCGAGGCTTTCCATGCCCTGCACGTAGCAGAAGACCGGAGACTTCGCGGCGCGGATGCGGTTCCAGACTTCGCGATCGATGCCTTCGGCCGGGTAAAAAGGAAACTCGCCGTTCACGGGGCTGTCGGCGCCTTCGGCCCAGTCGGGCAAAGAGGCCGTGGTCGCGAAAGCGGGATGGGACATATCGGTCCAGTCGCCCAGCGCCTTGGTGAGTTCGGCGGGCGTGCTCGCACCGGCCAGCACCATCACATGTTCGGCGATGTAGCTTTCGTGATGGACGACCGTTCCCTCGGCGTCGCGGACGACGATGACGGCGACGGCCTTGGCGCAGTCGGAGCCTTGGGCGAAAGCGCCGACGGTATAGCCGGGCTTCTGGTCCCACGGACCGGAAACCGCGCCGGTGCAGTCGGCCGCGGCGTTTGTGACCAGTGTCATCGCGGCGAATGTGAAGACGGCGGCGAACGGTATTTTCACGGTGACGTGTCTCCCTCGTATGTGATGATGCGCTTACCCCATACGGGCCTGAGGCGCACGCGGCGTCTTGGCGCATGTTCACGACACGAAGGATCGCCGCCATGCATCGCCGGACCCTGTTGAAAACCCTGGCCGCCCTGCCGGTGATGGGGCTTGGCGTGCCCCGTGCGATGGCGCAGCAACCCGACCCTGCGGCGGCCGGGTTGAGCGAAGGGGTGCCGGCTTTGGGTGGCGCGGTCTTCACAGCCGACGAAACGCTGTATCT
>CAZBPO010000222.1:0-3389 GCA_964493795.1 uncultured Flavobacteriaceae bacterium | reverse complement strand
GTTCCAGCGGCTGGTCGAGCAGGGCGCGATCGCCGCCGACGCGACGCTGGGCGCGCTGTTTCCGGATATCACGGTCGATCCGGCGCTGGCCGGCCTGACGATGGACGACGTGTCGGGGCACCGGGCGGGGCTGACCGATGCGACGACGATCGACATGCGCTGGCTGATGACGGCGCGGGGCGACGCGCGGCCGCTGGACGCGCAGCGCGCCGAGCTGGCCGCCAAGGCGCTGAGCGCGCCGCCGCCGGGCGAGCTGGGTAAGTTCGCCTATGCCAACATCAATTTCATCGTGCAGGGCGCGGCGATCGAGCGGGCGGCGGGCAAGCCCTGGGAAGAGGTGATGACGGCGGAGATGTTCACGCCGCTGGGCATCGCCAGCGGCGGCTTCGGCCCGCCGCCGGACCCGGCGCCGTGGGGCCATATGGGGCCGCGGCCGATGGAGCCGGGCCCGGCGGCCGACAATCCGGCGGCGCTGGGGCCGGCCGGCACGGCGCATATGAGCCTGGCCGACTATGGCAAGTGGCTGCAGATGATCCTGAAAGGCGGGGCGGGATGGCTGAGCGCCGACGCCGTTGCGGCGATGACCGCCCCCCCGGCGGAGGGCGAGACCTATCGGCGCGGCTGGGGCGTCGTGCCGGAGCGGCCCTGGGCCAAAGGCCCGGTGCTGGTGCATGAGGGGTCGAACACCATGTGGCACGCGGTCGTGATGGTCGCGCCGGTGCGCGGTCTGGCCATCGCCGCCGTGTCGAATGCCGGGATGGCCGGCGCGAAGGCGGCGCAGGGCCTGGCGCAGAAGCTGAAAGAGACCTACGCGCCGGTCTAGTCGCGCGGCAGGCGGAGAACGTCGCCGTTGATGGAGTATTCCTCGAGCGCGCTGACCTTGCCGCCGGCGTCGCGCAGGAAGCGGATGCGGCGGGCGGGGTTGTCGCGGAACCCGAACAGATCGGGCTCGAGCGCGGTCAGGATGGCCACTGGCCGGCGGTCGCGGCGATAGACCAGCGCGCCGTTCTCGTGCGCGACCGACGTGTTGCGGTAGGCGCCGGCATAGTCGGACGGCACGACGACGAGCGACGGGGCGTCGAGCTGTTCGAGCGCCCAGCCGGCCTCAAGCCGGTCGGTGGCGTCGGTGGCGGATGTGCTGACCTGCTCGAGCGCCTTGCGATAGGCGACGCCGACGGCGGCGGCCGTGGGGGCGGCGATGTCGGGGGTGACGCCGGTCTTTTCCCAGTTCGATTTCGTGATGGGATTTTCGGTGCGGCCGAGCGAGATGAAGACCGTATAGCCCGATTTGAGCGGGAAGACCGCGCCGGGATTGCCCGCGCCCGAGCTCTGCTCGCCGACGATCACGGCGCGGCCCGCCGCCTGAAGCGTGTAGGGGAACGACTCGGCCGCCGAGCTGGTGCGGCCGCTGACCACGATGAAGAGCGGCACGTCAGGGCGCGGCGCGGCATAGGGCTGGTCGGGCTTTTCGCTCATCACGCCCTGGCGCGAGGTGAAGCTGTTGTAGACGTCGTCGCGGCCGGGCTGCAGGAAGGCGCTGGCGAGATAGCCGACCATGCTGGGCGCGCCGCCCATGCTTTCGCTGAGGTCGAAGACCACCGCCGCCGCGCCGGACGCGGCGTTCAGGGCGGCGTCGGCGGCGCGCCGCGCGGCGTTTTCGGGATCGTCGAACATCACCATGTCGAAGCCGCGCATTTCGATCAGGGCGACATTGCCGGGCAGGATCTCGACCTTGCGGAAGCCGCGATTGTGGCGCGCCATCATCTCGGGAATGCCGAGCCGGGGGACCGGCGATTCCGCCTGAGGCGCTTCGGCCTCAGGCGCGGCGTCGCCGACCCACTCGACGTTGAAATGCGTGTCGAAGGGCCGGAGATAGGCGGTGAGGGCCGGGGCGAGATCCCTGGGGTCGGTCAGCGCGTCATAGACGCCGCGTTCGGCCTCGGCGCGCAGGCCCGTGGCGATCTCGGACGCTTTGGCTTCGTCGTAGAATTTGGCTTCGACCGTCGCTGCAAGCTCGGCGGCGACCTCGCGCGGCGAGGCCGCATGGGCGGCGGCGGCGAGGCAGGCGGACAGTATGGCGGCTGTGCGGATCATGGTGCGGTCTCCCCTGCGTCAAGCATGGCAGGCGGGCAGAAGAGGCCAAGGCGACGGCGATCACATGTCAGCGAAAGCACGCCATGGCTGCGATCAACCAATCGCGAGCGGCGTCCTGACGGAGCGCCTCGGGGCCGTTGGTGGATTTGCCGTGGCGCACCAGGATGAGGTCGCGATGCGGACAGCAGGCGACCCACTGGCCTTCATAGCCGTTCATCGAGAAGCCGCCGGGCGAGAACATGTCGAGCCACCACTGGCCGCCATAGCGCCGGCCGTCATCGGGCTGGGCCGGGCCGGGGGTGCGGGCGAAGTCGATCCAGCTTGCGGGAAGAAGCTGTTCGCCCCGCCA
Organism: uncultured Flavobacteriaceae bacterium; assembly: GCA_964493795.1. GTDB lineage: Bacteria > Pseudomonadota > Alphaproteobacteria > Micropepsales > Micropepsaceae > JADZAI01. The sequence continues at coordinate 946 of CAZBPO010000222.1, read as the reverse complement.
GTTTCCGCCGCGCAGGGCCAGCAGACCGATGCGCGCGAAATCCTCGGCCCGCATGAAGCAGTAGGAGGAGCCGATGAAGGTGCCGGCGCCGTCGAATTTCGGGATCGTCTTTTCGATGCCCAGCGGGCCGAAGAGACGCTGGTGCATGAACGTCTTCATGCCGTCGGCGCCGCCGCCGACCAGATCCTTCAGCGCGCGGGCGAGAATATTGGTGGTGCCGCTGGCGTAGTTGAAGCGCGTGTCGGGCGCGGCTTCCAGCGTCTTGGCGGCGGCATAGGCGGCCATGTCGTCCTTGCCGGACGCGAACAGCATCTCGATCGTGTCTGAGACCGCGCCGTCGATATAGTCCTCGCGGAAGGTCAGGCCGCTGGCCATGCGCAGCAGATGCGTCCAGGTGATCGCGGCGCGCGGATCGCCAGGTTCGCGCCATTCCGGCGCATCGAAGGGCGCGGCCGGATCGACGTCGCCGGTCGCGACGAAAAAGCCGGTCAGAAGCTGGGTGATCGACTTCGCCATCGACCAGGAGGGATAGGTCGCGTCGGCGGTGTAGGCCCCGCCGGCATAGCGTTCGGCGACGATGCGGCCCTTGTGGATGGCGAGAAAGGCATGGGTCTCGCCCATCGCCGCGTGGGCGTCGGCGGAGAATGCGTGGTCGGCGAGGCGGGCGAGGGTTTCGCCGTCGGCGGAGGCGGGCAGGCGACCGCGCGCCCAGTCGCGATCCGGCCACAGGGCGTCAGGTCCGAAGGCGGGCAGGTCGGGAAGAGCCGTCATGGAGCCTCACGCATGAACGCCGGCGCGTGGGTGCGCCGGCGTTCAGGAGTTTAGACGACGCGGCGGCCGGGTTGGGAAGAGGCTGAACGGCGGCGTTTTGCTCATCGCCTCCCGGCCCCCTTCCGCCGCCAGGCTATCCTTCCCCCACCGGGGGAAGGTGTCGCGAAGCGACGGA